>NZ_JACDDV010000032.1 GCF_013816785.1 Sphingomonas sp.
ATAGCGATGCGGGCAAGCTTGGTGGCGGGCGCCTGGATGAGGCCCACCAGCGTACCGCGCAGCTGATCGAGCGACGGAAGCGCGGCGAGAGCCTTGATCCCGTTCACGTCGAGCAGCTTATCGCCCATCGCCCCGCCAACGATCTCGAGACGATCGTTGGTTTTGGCGAAATCCACGGCGACCTTGGCGGCCGCGACGGGATCGACCGAAGTCGCGAGCGCGGTCGGACCGGTCAGCATGTCGCCGATCGGTCCATACTTGGTGCCCTCGAGCGCGATCAGGGCAAGCCGGTTCTTCGCAACCTTGAACTGGGCGCCGGCGTCGCGCATCTTCAAACGCAAGTCGGTGGACTGGGCCACCGTCAGGCCGAGATTGCGGGTGATCACTACCACGCTGGTCTCGGTGAAGACGCTCTTCAGCTCGGCAACCAGATCGGCTTTTTGCGAACGATCCATGCCATACTCCTTATCGGCCAAAGCGGTGCTTCGGCCGGGTCAAACAACCTCGCCGCCGATTGGCGACGAAGCAATTGTCCGCAGGGGCTGGATCAAGGGCGAAGGCTGGGCCGCCGCACGACCGGAACGCGAGGCGTCCCGTTTGAATTCCTGTCCCCGTCTAGGCCGCAAATTAAGCCCCTGACATGATCAAGGGCAGCGACTGTCTCGGACGGCTGTCATCTTCCGTGAGGAAGCGACGCCGCGTCCCTAGCGCTGCGGGGGCGAAAGTCAAGCGACGCGCGGGGCTTTAGCGAACGATGATCGCGCCCTTCATCCCGAATGCGCTGTGCAGGCGATGGGTGCATCTCACTTTGTAGCGGCCGGCCGCCGGCGCGACGAAATGAATCGTGCGCGCCTCGCCGCCGGGCACCTCGACGGCGCCGTCGCGGATCAGGGCGCGGTCGGGGGATGCGACCTGGATGCCGGCGAAGAAGTCGCTGGCGACGAAATTATGTCCGCCGCGAGCATCGTTGACTAGGCGCAGCACGTAGGCCTGTCCGCGGGCGAGCGGGATCGTCGCGGGCGTGAAGCGGAAATTGGTCATATGCACTTCGACGATCGGCGTGGCGCCTATCGAGGGCGCGGCGGCGGCGAGGAGCGGTAAGGCGACGAGCAAAAAGGCGATGCGCATAAGTGACGACTCCAACGAGTTGGACGAACTCCTGTTACCACAGGTGGGGCGGGTGATCACGCCCTGCGGCTTGACAAAACTACCCGTGCGCGCGCCAATCACTTGCCGATCGGGGGAACGCAATGCCGTCGAAGCTTTGGCCCATCGTCCTGTTGTTCGCCGCCTTGTTCCCCGGCGCCGCGCGGGCGCATGCACCCGCTCATCCCCCGTCGCCTCCTCCCCGGATCATTGCTATCGGCGACCTCCACGGTGACCACGACGCGTGGATCGCGATCGCGCGCGCTGCGGGAGCGGTCGACGGCAAGGGCCATTGGGCGGGCGGACGGGCCGTCCTGGTCCAGGTCGGCGACATCGTCGATCGAGGTCCCGCCAGCCTGGCCATCATCCATGACCTGATGCGGATCGAGAAGGAGGCTCGGCGACGCGGAGGCCGGGTGGTGGTGCTGATCGGCAACCATGAGGCCATGAACATGATCGGCGATCTGCGCTATGTTCATCCAGGCGAATATGCCGCCTTCGCGGACAGCGGCTCGGAGCGACGGCGGAGTCAGTTGTATGTGGCGCAGCGGGTCGCGATCGAGGCGGCGGCGAGGACGCGCGACCCCTCGGTGTCACCGGCGGCGGCCAAGGACGAATGGCTAAAGGCCACTCCGCTTGGCAAAATCGAGCATCGGCTGGCGTGGCGCCCGGACGGACCGCTCGGCCGTTGGACGCTGGGTCATGCCGCGGTCGTTAAAATCGGCGACAGCCTATTCGTCCATGGCGGGTTGAGCTCGGCCTTTGCAAATTTGACGATCGAGGAGATCAACCGCCGTGTCGCTGTAGCGCTAAACGCCCGGGACGAAGCGCCGACCGCAATCATCAACGACCCGATGGGCCCTTTATGGTATCGCGGGCTGGTCACCCGCGACGATCCGGACGCGCTCCCACCGCCCACAGGCGCTCCGCCGCGCCCGACCATTGCGCAAGAGGTCGACCAGATGATTACCGCCTATGGCGTCAAGCGGATCGTCGTCGGGCACACGCCGTCGCGCGCGGGGATCATCGCCGATCTGGGCGGCAAGCTGTGGCGTATCGATAGCGCCAATTCGAGCTATTACGGCGGGCCGCCGTCCTACCTCGAAATTACCGGCGACCGCGTCACGACGCACAAGGTGCCTCGCCCACCTGAGGCGTCAAAAGGGGGGAAATGATGAGCCGATATCGCGCTTGCCTGCTCATGACTGCCGCGTTCGCGGCCGCTCCAACGCTGGCTGAGACGCCGCCTAAGCCGCTATTCGCCAGCGACGATCCGATCCGGGTGACAATTACCGGCCCGATCGGCGCGATCGCTCGCGCGGCCGAGAATTCAACCACGCCTCGCGAAGCCACTCTGGCGATAGGCGGGACGAGCGAAACCTATCCGATCCGCCTGTCTGCGCGGGGCATTTCGCGACGGACCAAGGTCACCTGCCAGTTTCCGCCGCTGCGCGTCGATTTTACCGGGCGGCCGGCGGAAACTTCGCTGTTCGCGGGGCAGAGGCGGTTGAAGCTGGTCACGCACTGCCGCTCGAACGCCGCCTTTCAGCAGCATACGCTGCTTGAATACAGCGGCTATCGCATTCTCAACCTGCTCGACCCGCTCAGCTTTCGAGCACGGCTTGCGCTGGTCACCTACCTTGAGGCGGATGGCCGGCCCGTGACTCAGCGCATCGGGTTCTTCCTAGAGGATAAAAATGATGTTGCAAGCCGCAATGGTTATTACCCTGCAAACGTTGGCGACAGGATTTCGTTCGCGCAACTCGATCCTCGCCGAGCCGCGCGCATCGCTATGTTCCAATATATGATTGGCGACCTAGACTGGGCGATGATCGCTGGTCCGCGGGGCGAAGGCTGCTGCCATAACGTCCGCCTTTTGACGGCGGCGCCCGACCGTTTGCCTTATCATCCGATCACCTATGATTTCGATTATTCCGGATTGGTCGACGCGTCCTACGCTGTTCCGCCGGAGGGCTTCCACATCAGCAGCGTGCGCAACCGGGTGTATCGGGGGTATTGTCGCCACAATGGTGACGCCTTGGCGGTGGCCGCCGAATTTCGGGCCAAGCGACACCAAATCGAAGCAATCTTCGGTCAAATTCCGCAGATGGAGCAGCGCACGCGGGCCAAGGCGGTCGCCTATTTGGCGCGCTTCTTCGATGAAATCGCGACCGACGATAGTGTCCGGAGCAAGATCCTTAACCACTGCGTCGGCTAGATTGCTGGTCCGGGTGGCGGCGAGGCGGGTGGCGGGGGCGAAGCCAGGCCGTCGTCATCGAAGTCCATCATGTAGCGCTTCATCCCCTGCCGCTCGCCATATTCGCTGACCCACAAACCCAGGAAGCAATAGTTGAACGCCAGGCCCATCACCATCGCCAGTTCGACCGCGCCGATCCCTGCCGACAGGCCAATGCCGACCGTCAGTAGAATATAGAGCGCGTCTCCCGAGCTTTTGAGGCTGTTCTTGAACCGCACCGCACCGGCGATCCCGCCGAGCGCGAAGGCCAGCGACAGGCTGTGCTGGACGACGACTACGATCGAGGTGACGACCACCGGCAGGATGATGATCGAGCTGATCAGCGACTGGTCATATTCCTCGGCGGTGCGGGTCGACATATAGACCCAGCTGACCGGTAGCGCGGTCAGCAGCGCGCCGACGATCGCGGTAGTTAGCCAGCCGAGGCTCTGCCCCAGCGTTTTGACCTGAGAACTTTCAACCACCGTCTGAAGCGCGCTACCCTTGCCCCCCTCGGGATTGATCAGCTGCTCCGCCCCGCCGATCGGCAAGTAAGATCGAAACTCGGGAAAGCGCATCAGGATTAGCCAGCACAGGCCGAAGATGACGACGTAATAGACCGTCAATTGAACGAAAAGCCGCTGCGCGCGCATGACCCATTCCCCCCGCCAAGATGGACCGGCGAAGAACGGAGGCTAGGACATTTGCGCGCGATGGCAAGTCTGTCAGGCCGGCCGATACGGCGGCAAGGGCCGCAGCACTCGATAGCGCTCGCGGCCGCCTTGGCCTTCGATCGCCGGCCAGTCGATCTTCTTTATCGGCAGTTTGGTGTCGGGGAGGCGGTCAAGCAGGTCGCGCAGCAGTGTTACGCGGCCTTGCGCCTGGTCGTTGCTGTCGATCAGCGTCCACGGCGCCCATTCGGTATGGGTCGCCTCGAGCATCCGTTCGCGTGCCTCGGTGTAATCGTCGTAGCGGCCGCGCGCCTCGATATCGACCGGCGACAGCTTCCAGCGCCTCAAGGGATTGTTGAGCCGGTCGGCGAAGCGCTGTTCCTGCTTTTCTTGGTCGCAGCACAGCCAATATTTGAATAGATGGACACCGTCATCGACAAGGTGGCGTTCGAATTCCGGAACGGCCTTCAGAAAAGCTTCGGCTGCCTCGTGGCTGCAATATCCCATCACTCGTTCAACCCCGGCGCGGTTGTACCAGCTGCGGTCGAACAGGCTGATTTCGCCGCACGCGGGGAGGTGCGCGGCATAGCGCTGGAAATACCATTGACCCTGCTCGCGGCTGGTCGGGGCGGGGAGGGCAACGACGCGGCACTGGCGCGGGTTCAAGGTGCTAGAGAACATGTAGATCGATCCGCCCTTGCCGGCCGTGTCGCGGCCTTCGAACAGCACCACCAGCCGCTGTCCGGTCTCGGCGATCCATCGCGCGGCGTCGGACAGTTCATGCAGCAAGGGCTCGACTTGCTCCCGATATTCCGCCTCCGTAAGTGCCGCCATCGAAGCTCCCCTCCGTCCTCGCTCATTCAACAGCGCTAGCACGGCATATGCAACCTCGGTCCGCATCGGCTCGTTGGGCAGACCATGCTGACCGTTTCCAACGACATTTCCCATCCGCTGACGCAACGTTTCCGGGCGTTCGTCGACCATGCCGGTTTCCCTTGCGTCGGCGCCAAGGCGGCGCTCAATCGCGGCGGCATGCGGTTCGTCGTGGCGCGCGACTTTCGCTCGGCCTGGGACGATTTACGCATCCTCCCCGCCTTGCATGACCTCGCCAGGGCCTACCGCGCCGATCCGATATTGTTCCAGTCGCTGGTAGTGCTGTTCGAGCATGGCGCGCCGCGCGACGAGGCGGGATTCGAACGCAAGCTGTGGGCCCGGCTGCAATCGCTGAGCGACAAGGATGAGTGGCTCGGCCAGCCCGCCGATCCGCGTGTGGCGCACGATCCCGACGATCCGCATTTCGCGATGAGCTTCGGCGGTGAGGCATTCTTCGTCGTCGGGCTTCATCCGAATTCCAGCCGCCCGGCACGACGCTTCGATTGCCCGGCAATGGTGTTCAACCTCCACGACCAGTTCGAACGGCTGCGCGCCGAGGGTCGATACGACCGTTTGCGATCGACCATCCTCGACCGCGACCAGACGCTCGCCGGATCGGTCAACCCGATGCTGGCCCGCCACGGCGAATTATCTTCCGCGCGCCAGTACAGCGGGCGGGCTGTCGGCGAGGAATGGCGCTGCCCGTTCAGCGGGCGCTCCGATGCCGCATGAGATCGCGCCCCGCTCGGGGGTAGCCTTCGCGCTCGACAGGGGACAGCGCCTGAGCGTGATCGATCCCGAGGGCGGTCAGGTCGCCGATCTGCTCGCGTTCAACCGGGACGACATCGGCGAAGTCATTAGTTCGGGGCGGACCATCGACTACGCCAGCCGCCTTTACCTCTCCGCTGGCGATCCGCTCTACTCCAACCGCTCGAACGTCATGCTCGACATCGTCGAGGACGATGTCGGGCGCCACGATTTCTTGCTCACCCCGTGCAGCAAGGCGATGTTTCGGATCATCTACGGCGACGAGCAGCCGCATCAGGGCTGCTTCGGCAACCTCGCCGAAGCGCTCGCGCCTTATGGGGTTACCGAAGATATGATCCCGATCGCGTTCAACTGTTTCATGAACGTGCCGGTCGATGGCGCTACCGGCGAGATTGTTGTGCTGCCGCCGCTGTCGAAGGCCGGCGACCGGATTGTGTTCGAGGCGCGCATGGATCTTGTCATCGGCCTCACCGCATGCTCGGCGCTGCAGTCGAACGGTGGGTCGTTCAAACCGATCCATTGGGAGGTGGCGTGAACGCCTCGGTCGCGCTGGCACCGCCGCGGTTGCGGGGGAGATCGATCGACTGGGCGCGGCGGCGGGTCGAGCTAATCTATTGGTGGCGGCACGGTCGGTGGCCCGACCTCGATGCGCCGACCCGCTTCACCGAATGGGTCCAACGGCGCAAACTCCACGACCGCAGCCTGGCATTCGCCCGTCTGACCGACAAGCTCCACTCGAAGGTGCAGGCTAAGGCTGCGCTCGGCGCAGAGCATGTTATCCCGACCTTGTGGCACGGCACCTGCCTTCCCGCCGTCGCCCCGTGGCCATTCCCGTTTGTCGTCAAGGCCAACCACGGCTGCAACCAGTTCATCGTGGTGAGCGATCTGGACGATTATGTCGACGCGAAGCGGCGTTCCCCGGGCTGGCTGAAGCGAACCTATGGCGAGTGGCTCGACGAATGGCATTATCGCGCCGCCTTTCGAACGCTGCTGGTCGAGCCGTTCGTCGGTGGGCCGGGCGGTGAGTTGCCGCTCGATTACAAAGTCTATGTGTTCGGCGGCCGAGCCGAGGTGGTCCAGCTGCACGAGGGCCGCGGCGGCCGGCACCGCTGGACCCAGTTCGACCGCGACTGGCGACCGCTGTCGGTCGACCCGATTGCCGCGCCGCCGACCGCCTGCCTCGACCAGATGCTCGCCGCCGCCGAGTTGCTGGCGGGTAACGCGGACTTTCTGCGGGTCGACTTCTACTGCGTCGAGGATCGGCTGCTGTTCGGCGAATTTTGTCTCTATCCGGGCTCGGGGCTCGACCCGTTTCGCCCGGATTCGCTCGATCTCATGCTCGGCGAGAAATGGACCGCCGCGACGAAAAAGGCCGAAGCGTTTCCGCCCCGGCCCGTTCCTATCCTTATCGCCGAAGCCGCCTAGAGGCCGGTGAACTCGGCGGTGTCGACTTTGACGCCGGGGCCCATCGACGAACTCATCGCAACCTTCTGAACATATTTGCCCTTGGCGCCGGTCGGCCGGGCCTTGACGATGGCGTCCACGAAGGCGTCGAAATTGGCCTTCAAATCGGCCTCGGGGAAGCTCGCCTTGCCGATGCCGGCATGGATGATCCCGGCCTTTTCGACGCGGAACTCGACCTGGCCCGACTTGGCATCCTTGACCGCCTGACCGACGTTGGGGGTGACGGTGCCCAGCTTCGGGTTCGGCATCAGGCCCTTTGGACCCAAAACCTTGCCCAGCCGGCCGACGATGCCCATCATGTCGGGGGTGGCGATGACCCGGTCGAAATCCGAGCGGCCGCCCTGGATTTCCTCCATCAGATCCTCGGCGCCGACTACTTCGGCCCCCGCCTTGGTTGCTTCCTCGGCCTTGTCGCCGCGGGCGAAGACGGCGACGCGAACGTCCTTGCCGGTACCCTTGGGCAGGTTGACCACGCCGCGGACCATCTGGTCGGCGTGGCGCGGATCGACGCCCAGGTTGATCGCGATCTCGACCGTCTCGTCGAATTTCGAGGTCGCCAGCGACTTGACCAGGCCGATCGCCTCATCGACGCCATAGAGCTTTATCGGATCGACCTTCCCGGCCTGCAGCTTCAGCTTCTTGCTCTGTGCCATGTCCTTAGCCCTCCACGACCTGGAGGCCCATCGCGCGGGCGGAGCCTTCGATGATCTTGGTCGCCGCCTCGATGTCGTTGGCGTTCAGATCCTTCATCTTCGCGGTCGCGATTTCCGACAGCTGCGAACGGCGGATGGTGCCCGCGCTGATCTTGCCCGGCTCCTTCGAGCCCGACTTGAGCTTGGCCGCCTTCTTCAACAGGAAGCTCGCCGGCGGCGACTTGGTCTCGAATGAGAAGCTGCGATCCGCATAGACGGTGATCTTGGTCGGGATCGGCATGCTCTTTTCAAGGTCCTGCGTCGCGGCGTTGAACGCCTTGCAAAATTCCATGATGTTGACGCCGCGCTGACCCAAGGCGGGGCCGATCGGCGGGGACGGATTGGCGGCGCCGGCCGGCACCTGCAACTTGATATAGCCGGTAATTTTCTTGGCCATTTTGTCTCACTCTGTAGAGGGCGGCGCGGTTGAGCGCGGCGCCCGGTTCAAGCTTAGCGGTCCAAGCGGCAACCAAAGTTGCCTCCCGCGGCATGTTTCCAATCGCACGGTTGGAAGCGGCGGCCATTAGCAGAATGGCCGCCGAGCGCAAGGGCGCGAGCGGAGCGCGGGGGCTGCGTCGCAGGTGCGAATGTTCCCAATGTTCGCACTGACGAGGGCATCGCGGAGGGTCCCGCGCCGGCTGCAAAGTTGATGAAGTTGACGGTGGAGCGCGTTTTCGTAAACTTCGATACTTTGCTTGCGGCTGCCGTCATCGGGACGCGGTTGCGAGGCGGGCGGAATCGGGCTCATTCGCCCAGCATGTCAGTTGAAATCCTACATTGGAAGGGGGGCTAGCGGAGTCATGCCCCCTTGCGGTGTTCCTTCGCGTTACGCTGAAGCACGTCGCCGATCCGCGTCTGCCAACCCTGACTGAACCGAGGGCTCTGGCTCAAAGTATGACTTTGAGCCCAGCGAGGCGGAATGGCTTCAGCCCGGAGTGAATCCGGAAGCAACTCGCCCTTAGCTGCCGCCTTTGCGCCGCTCGTCGGGCTCCTTAGCAACCCCTTTGAACGGCTTGCCGTCCTGTTTGACGTCCATAAACTCGCCATCTTGTTCGCTGTCGTGATCGCGATTGCGTTTCACATGCTGATCGGTCTTCGGATTTTCGACCTGCGTGCGCTCGTCGACCGCGCCTTCGCGGTGGCCTTCGCCGGTATTCTTCGCCACGATCCAACTCCTCTTCCCAAGTGGATTCAACGGCAAAGTTCCCTGAATGTTCCGAACTTGCGGCAGCGACGGGAATGTTTAGGCTGGCATGGTTAGGGGGTAGCGTGAACAAGCTTTTCTATGGCGATAATCTCGACGTGCTGCGCGAGCATATTGCGGGCGAGAGCGTCGATCTTGTCTATCTCGATCCGCCGTTCAATTCGAACACCAACTACAACATATTGTTCATCGACTTGGCGAGCGTCGAGCGCGCGGAACAAGCATGAAAACAAAACTAGCAGGGTCGCTGATCTGATGGCGCAGGAACAAGTCGTTTGGGGCATTCACATGACTGGGGTGCGCGACGATGCTCCAATCATTGGAAATTACATTGCGATCGGTTGGCGTGAGCTGGGCGATCCAAGCAGAATTGCGCCGAACCGAAGCGCCTTCAAAGCGGCCTACGCGACGACTTATCCCAGTTCGAAACCCGGCACGATCCCGGTTTCGGCCGGCTCCATCTTCAGGTTCATTCATGAAATGAACGTTGGCGAAATTGTCGTTTATCCGTCGAGGCACAACCGCATGATCAACATCGGTCGCGTCACCGGCGAACATGAGTACGTACAATCCCCGGGCGAGGAATATCCCAATCGACGCTCCGTCGAATGGCTGCGCCATGTAAGCCGTGAACAATTCCCTCAAAGCGCGCTGTACGAAATCGGCTCGGCCATCACTCTATTTAGCGTGACGACACATGCCGACATATTTCTTGCGGCGCTTGCCGGCGACGTGGTGTCGAACGCAGTCGGGGGCGATGACGACACGGCTGCGGCGATTGCCGAGCAGCTTGAGGAAAGCACCGAAGATTTCATCATCAAGCGATTGAAGGAGGCACAGTCCTCTTACGAATTCGAGCAGTTCGTGGCTCACTTACTGCAATGCATGGGTTACCACGCTCGCGTTACGAAGGCATCGGGTGATGGGGGCGTGGAAGTAATCGCGCACCGTGACGAGCTTGGGTTTGAGCCGCCGATAATCAAGGTTCAATGCAAGCAGACTCTCGGCAACAGCGGGCGGCCTGACGTGCAGAAGCTCTTCGGCGCGATTGAGCAGGGCGAGATGGGGCTTTTCGTCACGCTCGGGTCATTTTCGCCGGATGCGCGAGTCTATGAGCAAGCAAAATCCAACCTGCGCTTGATCGATGGGCGGACGCTCGTGGAACTTATCTACACCCACTATGAGCAGTTCTCGCCCAGGTATCAGTCACTCGTGCCGTTGAAGAGGACTTACACCGTCGGCGTTTGACGGAAGAACTCGGATCGCACTTTTCAGGTCGGCTAATGCGACATTCCGTTCGACGATCCCGCCAACGTCAAGCGGGTGAAGGAGGAGGCTGGGGGAGGCAGGGCACGAGTACTCTAGGCTTGATTTTTCCGATAATCCAGACTATTCGGCTTTTCAAGACTTCGTTGTCCACGGTAGGCTGCCTGTTCCGGCAGCGGCGGAGTCGAGGAGAGAAATATGACGGAACCGCTTGTTGCGGTCTCGGCCAAGCAGGTTGCGGGCAAGTTTGGATATTATACCGACGAGGCGATGCTTCATCCGGTGGGTATCCAGCGGCACGGCGTAACGCGCGTCGTGATGCTCTCACTCAAGGAATATGAGCGCCTCCTACGCCGGGATCGCCAGGTTCTCCATGTGAGGGACCTCGACGAAAATGACCTCGAAACCATCCGGACCGCCGAACCATCCGAGCGATCAAAAGCGGTCGACCACCTTATGGACGATACCGGAGCCAGCTGACGTTATCAGCTATTCCTATCTGTGGGCACGCGAAGCCGCCGCAGGCCAGGAAGAAGGACTGAAGGATCGTCCTTCGGTGGTCATCTCGCCAAGATAATCGACGGCGATCAGGTGCAACTGCTGGTCGCGCCGATCACGCATTCGACGACCGCTCCCGATGAAGGCGTGCCAATCCCGCCGGCAGTCAAGCGCTACCTGGGCCTGGACGACGATCCGAGCTGGATCGTGACGACCGAACTCAATCGCTTCATCTGGCCAGGCCCGGATATTCGTTCCGCCAAGGATTCGGATACGCCGCTTTATGGCGCCATTCCGGCGAAGCTTTTCGAACAGGTCAAGCTGCAGATCTCAGCGCACGCGAAGCAGGGCCAAGTGGCCGTGTCCAAGCGAACGGAGTAGCAGCGGATGGTGGTAGGTTGGATGGCCCCCGCGCACGCGAGGGGCCGTCACGGAGTGAATCCGTGACGTCGGTCGGGCTGGGCTGAGCCCACCCGCCGGCCGGCCTCGCCAACTCTTCGCGCTGCTGGCGATTGCGGTGCAATCGCAGCGCTGCGCTCGGCGGCTCAGGCTACAGGCAGGCTTCCAGGTACGGCTGGTCGAAGCCGTATTGCTTGGCCTTTTCGAGTGAGTAGGGGCGCAGCCCCATCGAGCGATATTCGCCGAGGATTTTGCCGTCGGCGGTTTCGTCGAGATATTCGAATTTGAACAATTCCTGGGTAACGATGACCTCGCCCTCCATGCCGATCACCTCGGTGATGTTGGTCGTGCGGCGTGAGCCGTCGCGGAGGCGCTTGACCTGGACGATGAGGTCGACCGAGTCGGCGATCTGGCGGCTGATTGCTTCCTTGGGGATTTTGATGTCGCCCATCATCACCATGTTTTCCATGCGCGCCAGGCACTCGCGCGGGCTGTTCGAGTGGAGCGTCGCCATCGAGCCGTCGTGACCGGTGTTCATCGCCGCCAGGAGATCGAAACATTCCTGGCCGCGAATTTCGCCGAGGATGATGCGGTCGGGACGCATGCGCAGCGCGTTGATGACGAGGTCGCGGATGGTGATCGCGCCCTGGCCCTCGAGGTTCGGCGGGCGGGTTTCGAGCGGGAGCCAGTGCGGCTGCTGCAGGCGAAGCTCGGCCGCGTCCTCGATGGTAATGACGCGCTCGCCGGGGTCGATCATTTTCGACATGGCGTTGAGCATGGTCGTCTTGCCCGAGCCGGTGCCGCCGGAGATGACGACGTTCATGCGGCTGGCGCCAGCGATCTTGAGCACCGTCGCCATCTTCTCCGACATCGAGCCGAAGCCGCGCATCATGTCGAGGGTGATCGGTTTTTCGGAGAATTTGCGGATCGAGATGGCGGTGCCGCGCAGCGACAGCGGCGGGATGATGACGTTGACGCGGCTGCCGTCCTGAAGGCGGGCGTCGGCGAGCGGGGTGGTCTGGTCGACGCGGCGGCCGACCTTGTTGACGATGCGTTGAGCGATCTGGAACAGATGCTCCTCGTCGCGAAACTGGATTTGGGCGAGTTGCAGCTTGCCCTTGCGTTCGATGAAGCACTGGTCGGGGCCATTGACCATGATGTCGCTGACCGACGGATCGGCGAGCAATTCCTCAAGCGGGCCGAGGCCGAGCAGTTCGTCGACCAGCACTTTTTCCAGCGCGAACTGCTCGCGCCGGTTCAAGTTGATCTTCAACTCGCCGAGCACTTCGCCGATGATCGGTCGGAATTCCTCGGCCAGCTCGTCCTTGCCGAGCGTCGCCGCGGCTTCGGGATCGACCCGTTCGAGCAGGCGGGGAAGCACCTGCTCCTTGATGCGGTGGACCGAGGCTTCGAAGCCCTCGGCCTTCATGCTGCCCTGCTCGCCGCTCGAGTTCTGGCGCGCGGTCAGGCGGTCCATCGCGCCGACCGGCGCGCCGGGCTCGGCCGGTTCATCGGTGTCGGGGGCGAATTCCTCAACCGGCGGGAACTGCTCGCCGCCGCCTGCACCCTTGGCGCTACCCTTCATCGGGCGAGCGACGCCGAAAGACGGGCGCTGCCCGCCGCCGCCGCTGCTGCCGCCGCTGATGCCGTTGCGTTTGCCGAATGCGTTCATAACCGACGGACCCCAGTCTCATTCACTCAAGAGAATGGTCATGGTGAATAAGGCCCAAACTTTGAGAAAAGACTAATTTGGGTAAGCTTATCGCCGGGCCCAGGTAATCCAGCCGCTGGCGACATAGTTCCATACCGAGCCGACGATCGCGCCGGAGATGCCGGCCAGCGCCCAGCCGTGGAACTGCTCATAGACCAGGCTGCCGATGCCGACGTTGGCGAACGCGCCCAGCGAGCAAACCAGGTAGAAGCTGATGAGGCCCCGGAACCAGGCGGCACCCTTCAGCTGGCGGTCGCGGTAGGTGAAGCGGTTGTTCAGCGCGAAGTTGAAGGTCATCGCCCCTACCACGGCCATCGCCTGCGCATAGGAAAAGGCCAGCCCGAGCAGGCTAAGCGCGCCGTCGAGCAGGGTGAGGTGGACGGCGACACCGAGCACCCCGATCGCGCCGAACTGTACCAGTTTGACCGGAACGAAGCGGCCGATGGTCTTGTCGAGCAGCAGTTCGATATATTCGAGCGCGACCATCCCGTCCAATTTGCTGGTCCCCGACTGGCGAGTGCCGAAGGTGTAGCCGATCTCGGCCACGGCGAGCGGGCGGGGCGACGAGGCGACGAGATCGAGCAAAATCTTGTAGCCGACGTTGCTCAAGTTAGGCGCGGCTTCCAGCAACACGTCCCGGCGGACCGCGAACAGGCCGCTCATCGGGTCGCTCAGCCGGGTTTTCATGATTGGGGAGGCGAGCGAGGTCGCGAGGCGGCTGATCTTCAATCGCCCGGCATCCCATTCGCCGGTCGAGCCGCCGGCCCGGTAGCGGGTGCCGATCGCTAGCTCCTTCCCGTCCCGGGCGATGGCGCGGAACAGGTCGGGCAAGATGCTCTCGTCATGCTGAAGGTCGGCGTCGATCACCGCGATAACCGGGGTGGTCGAAGCCAGCGCACCTTCGACCACCGCCGACGACAGGCCGCGGCGGCCGACACGGCGGATCATGCGCACGCGGCGGTCGGCTTGCGAGATGGTGGTCAGAAGCTCGGGCGTGCCGTCGGTCGAGCCGTCGTCGACGAAGATCGCCTCCCACTCGATCCCGGCGAGCGCGGCGCCGAGCTTTTCGAGCAGCGGCTCGACATTACCGACCTCGTTCAGGGTGGGGACGACCACGCACAGCTCAAGCGGCGCCTCGTGGACGGCGGAACGACGATCGACGGTCTGCTGCAGCATGGAAAAGCCAACCCCCACGAAAGAGGGTAACACCCAAGCAGCTTAAGGTAAAAGCAATGTTAATTCGTCGGAGGCGGAAGGTCGCTGCGCTGCCAGATCCGCAGCGTTGCGATGTCGGGATCGGCATTGGGCGAAACACTCGCAACGATGCGATAATCGCGGGCCAGGCGCTCAGCGACCAGTGCTTCGACATCGCGGCTGTGGTTTGGGCGCTGGCTGTCCTGCGTCACGACGACTGCGGGACGTGAGTCGAATATTCTCCGAACTTCACCGCGCTGGTCGATGCCGATCGCGCCGGCCTCCGACGCGAGGGTCAGATGGTAGGGGAAAAGATAGCGTGTCGTCCGGCACGCCGGACTCACGGCATAGAGCGCCGCGGGGCCGTTGACGAGGTAGATGCAGCCGCCCTGACGGGCCGTCTCGACGCGGTCCGCCGCTGCATCGAAGTCAAGGCGCGCGCTGCGATTGCGGGCCAAATTGGTCATGTCACCCTGGATCAGCGCGAACGCCGCTAACGCAGCAAACAGGAGCCTGCCGGCGGGCCGGTCAAACGCGCTTGCGGCGGAAATCGCCAGAGGCACGATCAGGGGCAGCGCATAATGGGGAAAGAAGTTTGGCACGAGCAAATAGCCAGCCAGTGAGGCGATGATCCACCCCGGGATCAGGCGCTGTCGGACGGGATCTGTGCCGCCACGACGACGCGTAATCGCGCCGAGACCGGCAAAGACGATCAGCGCGAGCATGAAAAGCAGCAAATATTCGACCCCCGCCAGCCGCGATTCGAATATCAACTTGGTCTTGGCGAAATTCGAGATGTAGGCGGCATAGCCATAGGCGGCGACCGCGTCGCCGCCGCGCGTCGCGAACAGCGCGAAGGCGGCCAGGGTCGGCAGCAGGGCGAGGCCAATCATCGTCGCCGCGCCGCTGGCAAGGCGCCGCCATGACTCGCCCTCGCGGTGCAACAGCCTAAGGAAGGCCAGACCGAAAAAGGTGCCTTCGGCAACGCTGACCTGCTTGACGACCAAGGCGAGGCCGCTCAGCGCTATCGCCCAGAAGGCGCAGTGCCTGATCCTGTTTCGGTCGCTGCTTCCCGATACGCTAAGCAAGAGCGCCCCCGCGCCCGCAATGAACAAATTATAGAAAATCGGTGACTGGCCGGACTGGCCGCCAAAGGATGGAAGGACCAGCAAATAGGCCAAGCCGGCCATGGTCGCGCCCGCCGGACGGGCAAACGTCAGCGCTGCCCAACGCACGGTCCAGGCGGTCGCCGCGGCGAAGACGGTAGCGGCGAGCTGCATCGCTACAATCGAATTACTTATGCCAGTAATCGCGCCAAATATCAGGAACAGGCCGACTGGCTTGCGATCCCAGATGTCCAGCACCGGCCAGTCGCCGTTCCACATCGATCGGCCGACCAGCCAATAGAATTGGTCGTCCATGTCGGTTAGCGGATTGCCGTAAGTAACGACGCGGGTCGCGATCGCGACGGCAAGGATCAGCAATGCCGCCGGGAGTGACCGCGAAAAGAGGCCCGCGCCGCGGTCGTCGCGCACGGCAACCGGCTGGCTCAGGCGCCAGCGCTCTCGGCGAGGATGGTCAGGCCCTTGCCGCTGACTTCGGCAAACCCGCCCGAGACGGCGATGCTCTCCGGTTGGGCGCCCTGGGTCTTGTAGACTTTGAGCTCGCCGTCCTTGACCACGGTCATCACCGGCGCATGCCCGGCCATCGCGCCGAAGTCGCCTTCGACGCCGGGCACGACGACCATGTATACGTCTTCCGACCGGACCAGCTTTTCCGGGGTTACGAGTTCGAAGTGAAGATCGGGCATCAATCCTTGCCCGCGATCACCGCGTCGAAGGCCGTGCGGGCTCTATCGAACTTGTCGCGGCAGCCGGTGTTGCAGAAACCAACTACCTTGCCGTTGTAGAGGGTCAGGCTGTCCGCGCTGACGGGGTCACCCGACCAGGGGCAGGTACGGTTTACGCAGTCTTCAAGTTTCAGAGCGTCCATGATTTATGCCTCGTGCGCCATTTTCTCGGCCTTAGCTACCGCTTCGTCGATCCCCCCGACCATGTAGAAGGCACTTTCGGGGAGGTGGTCATATTCGCCCGAGACGACGGCCTTGAACGAGGCGACGGTGTCTTCGACCTGGACGAATTTGCCGGGGATGCCGGTGAACACTTCGGCGACGTGGAACGGTTGGCTGAGGAAGCGCTGGATCTTGCGCGCGCGGCCGACGACCAGCTTATCCTCTTCGCTCAGTTCGTCCATGCCGAGGATGGCGATGATGTCCTGCAGGCTCTTATACTTCTGCAGCGTCTCCTGAACCGCGCGGGCGACCTCATAATGTTCCTGGCCGACGACCGACGGGGTCAGCACGCGGCTGGTTGAATCGAGCGGATCGACCGCGGGGTAGATGCCGAGCTCGGAGATGGCGCGGCTCAATGTGGTGGTCGCGTCCAAATGGGCGAAGCTGGTGGCGGGGGCCGGGTCGGTCAGATCGTCGGCGGGAACGTAGATCGCCTGGACCGAGGTGATCGAGCCCTTGTTGGTCGAGGTGATCCGCTCCTGTAACTGGCCCATGTCGGTCGCCAGCGTCGGCTGATAACCGACCGCCGAGGGGATGCGGCCGAGCAAAGCCGACACTTCCGAGCCCGCCTGGGTGAAGCGGAAGATGTTGTCGACGAAGAACAGCACGTCCTGGCCTTCCTCGTCCCGGAAATATTCGGCTTGAGTGAGGCCCGAGAGCGCGACGCGGGCGCGGGCGCCCGGCGGCTCGTTCATCTGGCCGAACACCAGCGCGACCTTGGAGCCTTCGGACGTGGCGTTGCCGTCCTTGTCCTTGGCGATGACCCCGGCGTCGAGGAATTCGTGATAGAGATCATTGCCCTCGCGGGTGCGCTCACCGACGCCGGCGAACACCGAAACGCCGCCGTGGCCCTTGGCGATGTTATTAATCAGCTCCTGGATCAGCACGGTCTTGCCGACGCCGGCGCCGCCGAACAGGCCGATCTTGCCGCCGCGCGCATAGGGCGCGAGCAGGTCGATGACCTTGATCCCGGTGACCAAGATCGCGCTCTCGGTCGACTGGTCGACGAACAGCGGGGCTTCGGCATGGATCGGGGCGGTCTTCTTGTGGCCGATCGGACCGCGCTCGTCGATCGGCTCGCCAATGACGTTCATGATGCGGCCGAGCGTCTCGGGACCGACCGGCACGCGGATCTGCGATCCGGTGGCGTTGACGCGCTGGCCTCGCGTCAGGCCCTCGGTCGCGTCCATGGCAATCGTGCGGACGATATTCTCGCCGAGATGCTGGGCGACTTCGAGCACCAGCCGGCGGCCGTTATTCTCGGTCTCCAGTGCGGCGAGGATCGGCGGAAGCTCGCCCTCGAACGCGACGTCGACAACCGCGCCGATGATCTGCGCGATCGAGCCGACGAGGTTGCCCGAAGCAGGCGCGGTGGTTTCAGCAGCGGCCTTCTTGGCCTTGGGCTTGGCGGGGGCGGCGGTGGCCATGATTGGTTTCCTCAGCTTTGCGTGCGGTTAGAGCGCTTCGGCGCCCGAGATGATTTCGACGAGTTCGGTGGTGATCGCGGCCTGGCGCTGGCGGTTGTAGGCGATCGACAGTTTGTTGATCATGTCGCCGGCGTTACGCGTGGCATTGTCCATCGCGGTCATTTGCGACCCGTAAAAGCCGGCGGCATTTTCGAGCAGCGCGCGATAGATCTGGACGGTAATGTTCTTAGGTAAGAGTGCGGCGAGGATTTCCTCCTCATCGGGCTCATATTCGACCGCGGCGGCGGCGGGACCGGCCTTGGCCTGATCGGCTTCGGGCAGCGCGACCGGAATGATCTGGTCAACCGTCGGCTCTTGCAGCAGTGTCGAGCGGAAATTGGCGTAGGCAAGGTGCGCGACGTCGAACTGGCCGCCGTTGAAGCGGGCGATCAAATCGTCGGCGATCGCCTGCGCATTGGCATAGCCCGGCGCCTTCATCGCGCTAGTGTCGTGCTGCGCGACGATGCCCTTGGGATAGAAGCGGGCGATCGGCGGGCGTCCCTTGCGACCGACAATGTAGAAGATGACTTTCTTACCGGCGGCTTCGAGTTCCTCGGCCTTGCGGCGCGCGGCGCGGACGATGTTGGTGTTGAACGCACCGGCGAGACCGCGGTCGCCGGACGCGACGACGATCAAATGGGTGTCGTCCTTGCCCGTCCCGGCGAGCAGCTTGGGGCTTTGCGGACCGACGGTGACGCGCGACCCCAGGCTAGCGACGACCTCGGCCATGCGCGCCGAATAGGGACGGCCCGCCTCGGCGTTCGACTGGGCACGGCGCAGCTTCGCCGCGGCGACCATCTTCATCGCCTTGGTGATCTTCTGCGTCGACTTCACCGAGCCGATGCGAAGCTTGAGGGACTTCAACGTTGGCATCAGTGGCTCCTGCTGAACGCGACGCGGGCCGCTATGCCCATCAGTCCAACGCCGATCAGTCCTTCTATCCAACGGAAGAAATTCGACCGGCCAATGCGATTGCCTGCGCTTTGAACGCCTATCGCGACGATTGTCAGCCAAATGAAGTTGATCAGGCCATTGACCGCGATCAGGGCCACGCCAATGAACGGTGCATTAGGTCCGTTGCCGGCGAATTGGGGGATGGCCGCCAGGAAGAAGAGCGCAATCTTCGGATTCAAGACATTGCTGATGAGGCCCTGCCTGAACGGCGATCCTTCTGCGGTCGCAACCGCCTGCGGCCCCTCGCCAGCAAAAGCCGAGCGCACCATCTTGAAACCGATCCACGCAAGGTAAGCCGCGCCGGCGACCTTCACGATTGTATAAACCGTGGGCTGGGCCGAGAGCAGTTTGATCAAGCCAAAGCCGAACAGAGCGGCATACCAGAGATTGCCCACGCCAATGCCGAGCGCGACGAAAATGCCGGCGCGGCGTCCCCGCTTTATAGTCTGGGCGACGACGAGCGCGGTGTCGGGTCCCGGCGAGACGGTCGCGACCGTCGCGAGCGCGACCCACGCAGCAAAAATCGCCAGCAGGCTCATGCTGATAGACCCTCGGATCCTTGAGCCTTGGGCCCGGCAAGAAGAGCGCACATAGCGAGCATTGCTTAAGCGAACTGCTTGCCGAACGCGGCGAGCGCGTCCTTCAACTTGGCGGTGGTGTCGTCGTCGAGCGCCTTGGTGTCGCGGATGGACTTCAGCACGTCGGCATGATCCGAGCGGAGATAGCTCAGCATCGCCGCTTCGTAGCGGGTGACGTCCTTGGTCTCGACCTTGTCGACATAGCCCTGCGTGCCGGCGAAAATCGAGGCGACCTGCTCCTCGATCGGCATCGGCTGATATTGCGGCTGCTTGAGCAGCTCGGTCAGGCGGGCGCCGCGGGCGAGCAGTTTCTGGGTCGAGGCGTCGAGGTCGCTGCCGAACTGGGCGAAGGCGGCCATTTCGCGATACTGGGCGAGCTCGAGCTTGATCGAGCCGGCGACCTTTTTCATCGCCTTGGTCTGCGCGGCCGAGCCGACGCGGCTGACCGAAAGCCCCACGTTGATCGCCGGACGAACGCCCTGGTAGAACAAGTCGGTCTCAAGAAAGATCTGGCCGTCGGTGATCGAGATGACGTTGGTCGGGATGTAGGCCGACACGTCGCCCGCCTGGGTCTCGATAATCGGCAGCGCGGTCAGCGAGCCGTTGCCGTTGTCGTCGTTCATCTTGGCGGCGCGCTCGAGCAAGCGGCTGTGGAGATAGAAGACGTCGCCGGGATAGGCTTCGCGGCCCGGCGGGCGACGCAGCAGCAGCGACATCTGGCGATAGGCGACCGCCTGCTTCGACAAATCGTCATAGACGATGACGGCGTGCTTGCCGTTGTCGCGGAAATATTCGCCCATCGCGCAGCCGGTGTAGGGCGCGAGGAACTGCAGCGGGGCGGGCTCCGATGCGGTCGCGGCGACGACGATGGTATATTCCATCGCGCCATTTTCCTCGAGCGCGCGAACGATCTGGGCGACGGTTGAGCGCTTCTGGCCGATCGCGACGTAGATGCAGTAGAGTTTCTGGCTCTCGTCGTCGCCCGAATTGGCCGCCTTCTGGTTGATGAACGTGTCGAGGGCGACCGCGGTCTTGCCGGTCTGGCGATCGCCGATGATCAGCTCGCGCTGGCCGCGGCCGACCGGGACCAGCGCGTCGAGCGCCTTGAGGCCGGTCTGCACCGGCTCATGGACCGACTTGCGCGGGATGATGCCCGGCGCCTTGACCTCGACGCGGCTGCGCTGGTCGGTCTTGATCGGACCCTTGCCGTCGATCGGATTGCCGAGCGCATCGACCACGCGGCCGAGCAGGCCCATGCCGACCGGAACGTCGACGATCGTGCCGGTGCGCTTGGCGGTCGAGCCTTCCTTGATGCCGGTGTCCGAGCCGAAGATGACGACGCCGACATTGTCGGCCTCGAGGTTCAGCGCCATGCCCTTCACGCCGCCGTCGAATTCGACCATTTCGCCCGCCTGGACGTTGTCGAGCCCGTGGATGCGGGCGATGCCGTCACCGACCGACAATACGCTGCCGACTTCGGACACCTCGGCGTCGGCGTCGAAATTCGCGATCTGGTCGCGGATGACGCGGGAAATTTCAGCGGCGCGGATGTCCATCGATTAGCCTTTCTCGGAGCTTTTGCGCGGGGACTAGCCCCGCATCGCCTGGGCGAGCGTGTTGAGTTTGGTGCGGATCGACGCGTCGATCATCTGGCTGCCGAGCCGGACGACGATGCCGCCGAGGATGTTGGGGTCGACCTTCGCGTCGATCGCGACGTCGCGACCGACCCGGGCCTTCAGCTTGGCCTTGAGCTCGGCGACCTGGGCATCGTCGAGCGGATGAGCGGTGGTCACTTCTGCGCTTGTCTCGCCGCGATGGCCGGAGGCCAAGGTGCGGACCGCGCGGATGACGTTCTTGAGTTCGCCGAGCCGGCCGTTCTTGGCGAGAACGCGGAGGAAATTGGCGGTGATCGGGTCGACGCCGAGCGTTGGGATCAGTGCCGCGATCGCCTTGGCGGCGTCGACGCGGCCGACTAGCGGGCTCGATACCAGCGCGCGGAAATCGCTCGATTGGGCCAGCGCCACCTCAAGCGAATCGAGGCTGCGCGTCACCGCGTCGATCTGCTGTTGGTCACGGGCGAGGCCGAACAAAGCGAGGGCGTAACGCCCCGCTAGGCTGGCCTGAATGCCGCCGGATGTCTCCACGCGCTCGAAGCTCCAGACAAAAGAATTTGGTCCATGCATTGAATAGGGCACAGCAGAAAACTGCGGCCCCCATGGGTTGGCGCGCCCCTAGCAACAGGCGCTCCGCGATGCAAGGCGGGTCGCGGGCATTTGAGCGCAAGCGGCGGGAAGCGGGATCGATTGCCTGGCGCCTAAAGGGGCGAGGACAATTGGAGAAGCGAACATGAGCTACACGATCTGCGGGCTGTCACCCGCCAGCTTCGACCACCTGCTTCACGCCAGCGACGACGAGCTGGCTCGTCACGGCGCGCTGCGCATGACCGCCGACGCGCGGTGGTGTTTCCCGTGCCGAGTTACGCTCGACGATGCCGAGATCGGCGAAACGCTGATCCTCACCAACCACATCTCGCACGATGATGGCCCGTATCGCGCCAGCCACGCCATCTTCGTCAGCGAATCGGCGAGCGAGCCGGCGCAGTATGTCGACAGCGTCCCGCCAGCGCTCGGCCGGCGCGTCTTGTCGGTCCGCGCGTTCGGCCCGGACGGGTTGATGACCGATGCCGCGCTGGCCCAGCCGGGCGAGGCCGACGGTGTATTTCGCCGAATGTTCGAGGACCCGGCGGTCGATCATCTCGACGCCCACAACGCGATCCGCGGCTGTTTTGCCGCGCGGGTCGAGAGGAGCTAGATTTCCTTGGTGAAGAACAGCGTCCAATTGGTGTCAAGGTAATCGCCGAAGGGCTTGCAACCTTCGAATCCCTCGCGCTCGTAGAGGCGGATGGCGGCGGCGAAGTCGCTAGCCGATCCAGTTTCGAGGCTCAGGCGCGTCATACCCATCTCCCGCGCCGTCGCGGCCAGATGGTCGAGCATCGCTCCGCCTACTCCGCGCCCCAGCGCACCTTCGGCCGTCCGCATCGACTTGATTTCGCCGTGCCGCTCGCCGATGCGCTTCAGAGCGCCGCAGCCGAGGAGCACATCGCCTTCGCGCAGGGTGAAGAAGCGGATCCCCGGATCGGGGAGCGAGTCCAGTGGCAGGACATGGCATGCTTCGGGCGGCGAGCTGTCCTGCATTGCCGCGAAATGCCTGGAGAGCAGCACGCGGACATCGTCGCGGTCGAGCTCGCCTTCCAACATGGTCCAGGTCATATTTATTCGCTTTGAAAGCAAGAGCCGGGAAGCGCGACCTAGACCGCTCGCTTATGATAGGTCCATGCTGATGCGAACAATTGACATCGACGCCGCTTGGACAGCTTTCGAGCTCCGCGACCGTAGCTGGGACGACCGGGTGATCGGCGCGGTCACGACGACCGGCATCTACTGCAAGCCGAGCTGCCCGGCGCGCCGGCCAAAGCGCGAGCATGTCGAATTCTTCCTCGACGGCGAGGCCGCGCGGGGGGCCGGCTATCGCGCCTGCCTTCGCTGCCGCCCCGACGAGGTGGGGCGCGACCGCGAGGCGGTGGCCAAGGCGGCGCAACTGATCGAACAGGCAGAAGAACCGCCGCGCTTGGCCGAGCTTGCCGCCGCGGTCGGCTATGCGCCGCACCATTTCCAGCGGCTGTTCACGCGCGACATGGGGGTATCGCCGGCCGCCTACGCCCGCGCGCTCCGCGCCCGCCGCGCCGAGGAGCATTTGCAAGAGGACAAGCCCGTGACCGATGCCATCTACGACGCCGGCTATGCCGCGCCGAGCCGCTTTTATGCCGACGCCAAGGAACGCCTCGGCATGACTCCATCCGCCTGGCGCGACGGCGGGCGCGGCGAGACGATTCGCTGGACGATCGCCGACAGCGCGCTCGGCCCGATGCTGGTAGCCGCAACCCACAAGGGCATTTGCCGCTTGTCGTTCGACGAAGACCAGACCGAGCTTCATCGCCGATTCCCTCATGCCACGATCATTCCCGACGATGGCGCGATGACGTCCCTCGTCGAGGGCGCGCTGTCCGCCGTGGAACGACCGGCGGCCATGCCCAACCTGCCGCTCGACGTCGCCGGGACCGCGTTTCAGGAAGCCGTGTGGCAGGAATTGCGGCGTATTCCGGCGGGCGAGACCCGCAGCTATGCGGACATCGCCGCCGCGGTCGGCAACCCGGCGGCAGTCCGCGCGGCGGGATCGGCCAATGGCGCCAACAATGTCGCGGTGCTGATCCCGTGCCACCGGGTCATCCGCAGCAACGGCGCGCTCGGCGGCTATGCTTATGGGCTGGAACGCAAACGACGGCTGCTCGAAGCAGAGGAGCGCAAGAGCGGATGACGGTCGATTCGAGTCCCGAGGCGGTCCAGATCGCGTCGGCGTGGCGTGACGGTGGGCGCGGCGAGACAATCCGCTTTGTAGTCACCGACAGCCCGCTTGGCCAGTTGCTGGTCGCGGCGACTTCCAAGGGCATCTGCCGCCTGACCTTCGACGAAGACGAGAGCGCGCTGCGGCGCCGCTTCCCCAACGCCGACATCCGCGCCGACGACGGGACGATGAGGCCGTGGGTCGAAAGCGCGCTGTTGGCGATAACGGAGCCTTCGGCCGCGCCCGACCTGCCGATCGATGTTCGAGGCACCCCGTTCCAGGAAGCGGTGTGGCGCGAGCTGTGCAACATCCCGTTGGGCCAGACGCGGAGCTATGCGGACATCGCCGCCGCCGTCGGCCAACCCGGCGCCACGCGCGCCGTCGGCACCGCCAATGGGTCGAACCCGGTCGCGGTGCTGGTGCCGTGCCACCGCGTGATCCGCTCGGACGGCTCGATCGGCGGCTATGGCGGCGGCCTCGATCGCAAGAAGAAGCTGCTCGCCGCCGAAGGAATCGTCGAGCGCGCTCCACAGCTGCCCTGGGCAGAATAGCGGCTTTCGGGGCCACCGCCGTCGCGACAACCAAATGGCCCGGGCAGTGGGGAGTGGTGATCGATTAGGTGGCGAATTTGCCGGTTCAGGTGCCTCCGGCCGCCTTAGCCGCCCTCAATTGCTTCATTTGCTGTTGCGCGGCTTCACGGCGCGGCGACTTGTGCGGGGAGTTGGCGACCGGCATCAGCCAGGCGATTGCCTCATCATAGCGCTTTTCCCGGGCCAACTGATCGACCAGCAACTGCCGGGAGCCATTGTCGCGTGGGAGCAGGCTTACCGCCTGCATCAGGCCATCGACGGCCGCTGGTGGGGGAGCTTCGCCGTTTAGGCTGAAGCTTTGATAATAGGCCAACAGCGGCCGCGGATCGTCAGGATCGGAGCGATTGGCCCGGACCGCCATCGCCCGCGCCCGGACAACAAGCTGCTTGCGGCCGTCCCCGGTCATGGCAGCCGCCCTACGGGACAGGAGCAGGGGACTTCATCGTCAGGCCGCCGCGATCGCTCGGGCGGATCGCTAACAGCCGATCGGCCGCTGCTTCGGATTCCGCGATATTGCCTTGGGCATATTCCGCCTCGGTCAACAGTCGCTGGGCAAAGGGATCGCTGGGGAAGCGGGCCGTCTTGTCCCGAATCCGCGCCAGGTTGCGCTGCCGACTGCCTTGTTCTTCCTTGCGGTCGGACGCTTTTTCAAACTCGGACAAATCGTCATCGTCGAAGGCGATGGTCTCGGGGATAAGCTTCGCTTCGCCTTCGGACAGGATGCGGGTGTCCCGAATGACAGGTTGGGCGATATCGACTTTGACCGGCCGATATTGGAAGCTGCCCGCAGTGACATAACGATGTGCCTCGCGGTTGAGTGCGGTCAGGTCCCCGAAAACAGTCGCCGCGTCGGCCATGCTTTTCCCCTTGCTCAGAGCGGCGAGATATTGGCGAAATTTGGCCGAACGCTTGCTGTCGAATGTAAGGAAATGGGTCAGCGCCCACCCCTGTCCGTAAGTGTCCAGATAGACGATTTTCTCCTTGGTCAGCAGCTCCTGGAGCGGCACCCAATAGGCGTTGATTTCATGGCCTCGGTGGAGGGCAGGGGTGCCGTATCCGATGCGGCCGTCATCCATCATCTTGCTGGAGCCGATCAGCTCGGCGAATCCTTCAACGTACCAGCTAGGGTAGATGGCCGGAAAATATTGAAGCATGAAGTGATGGGCATATTCGTGATGCAGCACGAGTTTGGGCGTGAAATAGCGACCGCCCTCGCCGGTCTTCCGCGGTGTAACCAAATAAGGGCCAAGCGCATTGCTACTGTAGAAGCCGGCGATGCCGCTGCCCGGCGCGTTGAGCGCCTTTTGCACTTCGTCCAGTCCAGCGACCTCATAAATGCGGACCTTGACCGGCCAATCTTCCTTCGTCCCGGTCACCATCCGCATCAGCTTGTCGTAGCTTTCGAGGCGCGCGGCGAATTTCTCGACCTCAGCCGGGCTACTTTCGCTGAAGATGCGAAAATGCGCGGTTTCCATTTCGCGCCATTCGGCGGCTGCCGGGCGGGCCACCAATATCGTCCCGGCCAAAACAACGATCGACTTGCCAAAATATCCCATGATCCCTCCGTTTCGGCCGCTAGAAGTTATCGTGTCGGCCGGCCGGTGCAAGGTTCTTCTGGGGTTACAGGAAACTATAGGGGTCAACATCGACCGCGACGCGCACTTTGGCGCTCCAGTCGAGCGCGCCGAGCCAGTCGCGGATGACGTCCTGGACGTCGAGCTTGCGCGCTGCGTGAACTAGGAGGCGCTGGCGGTGGCGACCGCGCAGCATCGCCAAGGGG
>NZ_JACDDV010000033.1 GCF_013816785.1 Sphingomonas sp.
GTGCCCAACCCCATTCCATACATTTCAACGAAGCTGAACAGAGATACTGACATAGTCGCTCCTAGCAGGGTCACCCAAGGGGTGGTGGTGGTGAATCTGGTACAACCGGCGCTTCGTCCGGGACCGTCTGGTTCGCCGGCGGCAACGCTTCACTCGGATTCCCGGGCGCCGGCTCGGTCGCCGTCGGCGTTTCGATCCGGGTCTCGTCGACCGACATCTCGGCCGGTGGCGGGCTGACAGTCTCATATTCGGCGCCAGGCAATTCCCGCGGCGCCTTGCTCGTCGGGGGCGCCTTGTTCACCGGCGCGGGCGTGCCCTTGTAAATGCAGGCATCGAGCCCGTCGCGCCCGACCGCCCCGACCCGCGCTGCGATCGAATTGCCGTACCGCCGGGTGAAGCCCTTGGGCGCGACCGCCCCGCGCTTCTTGGGCAGTGGCAGAATCGCCGCGATCCGCGCCGCCTCGGTGGCACTCATCGCCGAGGCGTCATGGTCGAAATAGCGTATCGATCCGGCGTTGGCTCCATAGGCTCCTATTCCGGTCTCGGCGAGGTTCAGATAGATCTCCATGATCCGCCGCTTGCCCCACAGATGCTCGATCAGGAAGGTGAAGTAAGCCTCAGCCGCTTTGCGCGGATATCCGCCGCCTTGCCACAGGAAGGCGTTCTTGGCGGTCTGCTGGCTGATCGTCGATCCGCCGCGGATTCGCCCGCCGCTGGCATTGCGCTTCATCGCGTCCTCGATCGCCTCAAGGTCGAAGCCGTTGTGGCTGCAGAACTTGCTGTCCTCCGCCCCGATCGCGGCGCGGACCATGTCGCGGTCCATCCGGTCGAGACCCATCCACTCCTTGGCTGCCCCGCGCCCGGCGATGACGTCGCCCAACATCGTCGCCGTGATCGGGGGGTTGATGAAGCGATAAACTAGCACCCAGAGAATAGAGGCCAAGACCAGCGCGACGATGAACTTGAGGAACTTGCGGACGAATCCGCCGCCCCGGCTGCGTTTGCGCTTGTAGGAAGGAACGCTGCTCTTAGGGTGTTTCGCCATGGCGGCTGCCTAGCGCGATGGGCGTCGAGCGCAAGCGCCACCGCTTGCCGCACCGCACCATCTCCCATATCTGCAAAGCATGACTTCGACCAACGACATCCGCCGCGGCTTCCTCGATTATTTTGAAGGGCAGGGTCATGCCCGTGTGCCATCGTCGCCGCTGGTGCCGCACAACGACCCGACCTTGATGTTCGTCAATGCCGGGATGGTGCCGTTCAAAAATGTCTTCACCGGGCTCGAATCCCGGCCCTATTCGACCGCCACCAGCTCACAAAAATGCGTTCGCGCCGGGGGCAAGCACAACGACCTCGACAATGTCGGCTACACGGCGCGCCACCATACCTTCTTCGAAATGCTCGGCAATTTCTCGTTCGGCGACTATTTCAAGGATGTCGCGATCGACCGCGCCTGGACCCTGCTTACCAAGGAGTGGGGGCTGGATCCCCGCCGGCTAACCGTCACCGTCTTTCACACCGACGATGAGGCCGGGGATTATTGGAAGCGGATTGCTGGGCTCCCAGACGATCGCATCATCCGCATCGCCACCAAGGATAATTTCTGGTCTATGGGCGACGACGGTCCTAGCGGACCATGCTCGGAAATTTTCTACGACCATGGTGACCATATCCCCGGCGGCCCGCCCGGCAGCGCCGACGAGGACGGCGATCGCTTCGTCGAGATCTGGAACCTGGTGTTCATGCAGCATGAGCAGCGCGGCGGCGAGATCGTATCCGATCTGCCCAAACCGTCGATCGACACCGGCATGGGTCTGGAGCGCATCGCCGCCGTCATGCAGGGCGTCCACGACAATTATGAAACCGACACATTCAGAGCGCTGATCGCGGCTAGTGAGGAATTGACCAAGACCCGCGCCGAGGGAGAGCGGAAGGCGAGCCACCGGGTCATCGCCGATCACCTTCGCGCATCGGGCTTCCTTGTCGCCGATGGCGTGCTGCCGGCCAATGAGGGCAGGGGCTACGTCCTCCGCCGGATCATGCGCCGGGCGATGCGCCACGCCCATCTGCTCGGCGCGAAAGACCCGTTGATGCACCGCCTAGTGCCCGAGCTGGTCGCCGAAATGGGCGCCGCCTACCCCGAACTGGTCCGCGCCCAGCCACTGCTCGAGGCCACGTTGCAACAAGAAGAAACCCGCTTCCGCCAGACGCTTGCGAACGGCCTCAAGCTACTCGACGAAGTCACTGCGACGATGGACGAAAACGGCTCGCTCCCCGGCGAAACCGCGTTCAAGCTCTACGATACCTTCGGCTTCCCCTACGATTTAACCGAAGACGCCCTTCGCGCCCGCGGCATGACCGTCGATCGCCCCGGCTTCGACGTCGCCATGGCCGAGCAGAAAGCCGCCGCCCGCGCCGCCTGGAAAGGGTCGGGCGATAAGGCATCGGACGAATTGTGGTACGACCTCGCCGAGGAAGCCGGGCCGACCGAGTTTATCGGTTATTCCGGGCATGAAGGCGAAGGAGTTGTGCTGGCGCTGGTCAAGGAAGGGGCCCGCGTGAATCAGGCTGGCGAAGGCGAGACCGTAACGATCCTCCTCAACCAGACACCGTTTTATGGCGAGAGCGGGGGACAGGTCGGCGATGCAGGAAAATTGTCTTCGCTCAATGGTTTCGAAGGCCAAGTCGACGACACGTCGAAACCGCTCGCCAGGCTTCACGCTCTGCGTACGCGCGTCACGAAAGGCACCGTCGAGGTGGGTGCTACGCTGCACCAGTCTATCGACGTTGAGCGCCGCGCGGCTGTTCGTGCCAACCACTCGGCAACCCATTTGCTCCACGCCGCGCTTCGTCATCGCCTTGGCCGTCACGTCACGCAAAAGGGCAGCCTTGTCGCTCCGGACCGGCTGCGCTTCGATTATTCGCATCCCACGGCCCTCACTCCCGCCGATATCGCCGCGATCGAGGCCGAAGTGAACGCCCACATCCGCTCGAACCATTCCGTCACCACCCGGTTGATGACCCCCGATGACGCGATCGCCGCGGGTGCAATGGCCCTGTTCGGCGAAAAATATGGCGACGAAGTTCGCGTCCTGTCGATGGGCCGCGATGTCGAGGCCGATTATTCGGTCGAGCTGTGCGGCGGTACTCACGTCACTGCACTCGGTGACATCGCCATCTTCAAGATCGTCAGCGAAAGCGCGGTTTCCTCGGGCGTCCGCCGGATCGAGGCACTGACTGGCGAAGGCGCGCGGCTGTGGCTGACCGACCGAGACGCCAAGCTGCGCGATGTCGCGGCGACGTTGAAGGCCTCCCCCGACGAAGTTCCCGCCCGCGTCGCCGCGCTCGTCGAGGCCACGCGCCGCCTTGAGCGCGAGCTCGCCGACGCCAAGAAGGCGCTGGCAATGGGCGGCGGCGGTAAGTCCGAAGTCGCCGGCCCTGAACAAATCGCCGGCCGCGCCTTCCTTGGCCAGGTCGTCCACGGCCTCGACGCCAAGAACCTCCGCGGCGAGGTCGATGCTATGAAGGCCCGTATCGGGAGCGGCATCGTCGCGCTGGTCGCGACTAACGACGGCCGCGCGAGCGTCGCTGTTGGCGTCACCGACGACCTCACCGCTTCCGTCTCGGCGGTCGACCTGGTCAAAGCCGCGGTCGCCGCACTAGGCGGGCAGGGTGGCGGTGGTCGTCCCGACATGGCGCAGGGCGGCGGGCCGGACGGCGCGAAGGCCCAGGAAGCGGTGCAGGCAGTGCGCGAGGCATTGGAAAAGGTCGCGGCGTGACAATCGATTACCGCTCGCGCGACCCGATAACCCTCGACGGTGCGTGCCATTGCGGCGAAGTTCGCTTCACCGCCGAGCTTCCGTTGGGCTTCGCGTCTGCGCGGCGTTGCACCTGCAGCATTTGCCGGATGCGCGGGCCCGTGACGGTTACGTCAACGCATGATGGGTTTCGATTGACCAAGGGGGTCGATCAACTCGCGAGCTATCGCTTCAATACGGGCATGGCGGAGCACCATTTCTGCAGGACGTGCGGAATCTACACGCATCACACGCGACGATCGAACCCGAACCAGTTGGGCATCAATGTCGCGTGCCTCGACGGGGTTTCGCCGTTCGATTTCCTTGATATCGTCGTTTATGACGGCGATCGCCACCCGGCAGACAATCCGGAACATCGGACCTATGTAGCTGGACGACTGACCTTTATGCCGGTCGCGTGTCCCTGACCCTCCGTCGTCCCAAGCTCGGCTCCACATCCAACTGCCCCGCTTCCATGATCTCGGCGCGAAGCACACTGCGCTTCTCATGGATGCTGGCGATCACCGGGCCCATCGGGACGCCGATGTCGACTAGCACCGCCTCAGAGAGTTGCAGCGACGCCTCAAGTGCCTCGGGCACGGCGTCGGTGACACCGGCGCGGTACAGCGTTGCGGCGTGCTCGATATCGCGAGCGCGGGCGATGATCGGCAGGGCGGGGTGGTCGGCGCGGAGCCGCTTGGCGATGCGTGCGGTCAGCACCGGATCATCCATCGTCAGCACCACCGCCCGAGCCTTGTCGAGATCAAGTTTTTCGATCAGCTCCCGCCTTGAAACATCGCCGTAAAGCACGGAACAACCAGTGTTTCTCGCCTCTTTATAGCTGTCGATGTCGCTATCTATCGCCAGATAGTCGCGGCCGTGCTCGGTCAGCATGTCGGCGACCATCCGCCCGACGCGGCCAAAACCGAAGATGACCGTGCGGTCTTCGGTTGGCCCTATCTCCTGGTGGGCAAGCGCGGCCCGATCGACACGGCGCGCGGCTAAGCGCCCAAGGCTCGCCAACAGCGGCGTAATAGTCAGTCCAAGAGCGGTCGCCGCCGACCAGAAGGCGACGGTGTCGGCTCCCAAAATGCCCGCGACGCCGGCCGCACCAAGCACGATCAGGGTCGTTTCCGACGGGCTTGCCATGAGGAGGCCGGTCTCAGCCGCGACTCCGGCCCGCGCGCCCGCCATCCGCAACAGCGCCCCGGTGACGATCGCCTTGGCCACGATCACCGCCGCGAGCGCACCAAGCAGCGTTGGCCAATCCCCGGCCATGGCGCCAAGGTCGATCCGCATGCCGACGGTGATCAGGAACACGCCGAGCGCCAAGCCTTTGAACGGCTCGGTCACCACCTCGACTTCGCTGCGGTATTCGGTCTCGGCAATCACCAGGCCGGCAAGAAGTGCGCCCAGGATGGGCGATAAGCCGACCGAGGCCGTGACCGTCGCCGCCAAGATCACGACGAGCAGCGAAATCGCGAGGAAGAGCTCGGGCTTTTTCGACCGCGCGGCCTGGGCGAATAGCGCCGGCAGGACGAATCGTCCGACCAGCAGGATTGCGCCGATTACCAGCGTCGCCTCGATCGCGACCCGGCCGAGCCCGCCCGTCCCGCTGCCACCCGCCGCGCCGATCAGGAACAGTATCGGCACCAGCGCCAGATCCTCGAACAACAGCATCGCCAAGGCAGAGCGGCCGACCGGGCCTTGCGTCCCTGAAATCGGTAAAACCAACGCGGTCGATGACATAGCCAGCGCCAGCGCCAGCCATAGGGCCGGTTGTCCCGCCCATCCACCGATCCACAGCGCGCCGCCGATCAAGGCAGCGGTGACGATCATTTCGGCCGCGCCGATTCCGAACACCATGCGCCGCATGGCGAACAGTCGCCGAAAGCTGAGTTCTAGCCCGATCGAGAAGAGCAGGAGGACGATCCCGAACTGGGCGAACGGCTCGATGCCTTGGGGATCGGTGATGCTAAACGCCTCCAGCCACGGATAGCGCTGAACCAGGGCGCCCAGCCCGAACGGCCCGGCGACGATTCCGACCAGAATGAAGCCGATCACTGGATTGATCCTGAGCCGCGCGAAGGCCGGAATAACGATCCCCGCGGCGCCGAGAATGGTCAGCGCATCCGACAGGGCAGGGGTGATGGTGAAGTCGCCAGCCATGCCTTGGCCTAGCGCGGGATGCGCCGGAAAAACAGCGGCGCCATCCCGCTCACGCACTGGAGTTACGCGGGCACCGCCATCGCCGCTTCGAGGTTGACGCGGATAGCCTCGAAGAACTGCTCGGTGGTCATCCACGGCTGGTCTGGGCCGACTAGGATAGCGAGGTCCTTGGTCATCGCCCCGCCTTCGACCGTCTCGACGCACACCCGCTCGAGCGTTTCAGCGAAGCGGACCACCTCGGGTGTCTCGTCGAATTGGCCGCGGAACTTGAGGCCGCCGGTCCAGGCGAAGATCGAGGCGATCGGGTTGGTCGAAGTCGCCTTGCCCTGTTGATGCTGGCGATAGTGGCGGGTGACTGTGCCGTGCGCCGCTTCGGCCTCGACCGTCTTGCCGTCGGGCGAGAGAAGGACTGAGGTCATCAGGCCTAAAGAGCCGAAGCCCTGCGCGACCTGATCCGACTGGACGTCGCCGTCGTAATTCTTGCAGGCCCAGACGAACTTGCCGCTCCACTTGAGCGCACTGGCGACCATATCGTCGATCAAGCGATGCTGATATTCGATTCCTGCCTTGTCGAAAGCCTTCTTGAATTCCGCGTCGAACACTTCCTGGAAGATGTCCTTGAAGCGCCCGTCATAGGCTTTGAGGATGGTGTTCTTGGTCGACAGATAGACCGGCCAGCCACGATTGAGACCATAGTTCAGCGAGGCACGGGCGAAATCGCGGATCGATTCGTCGAGATTGTACATCCCCATCGCAACCCCGGCGGCAGGAAAATCGAACACCTCGTGCTCGATCTCCTCGCCGTTCTGGCCGACCCATTTGATCGTCAACTTGCCCTTGCCCGGGACCCGGAAATCGGTCGCCTTGTACTGGTCGGCGAAGGCGTGGCGGCCGATGACGATCGGGTCGGTCCAACCGGGAATCAGGCGCGGAATGTTGGAGATGACGATCGGCTCGCGAAACACGACCCCGCCCAATATGTTGCGGATAGTGCCGTTGGGCGACTTCCACATTTTCTTGAGGCCAAATTCCTCAACCCGGGCTTCGTCAGGGGTGATCGTCGCGCATTTGACGCCGACGCCGTGTTTGGCGATCGCCTCGGCCGCCTCGACCGTAATCTTGTCGTCCGTCTCGTCGCGCTTTTCGATGCCGAGGTCGAAATAGAGCAGCTCAACGTCGAGATAGGGCAGGATCAGCTTCTCGCGAATCCATTGCCAGATGATCCGGGTCATCTCGTCGCCGTCGAGTTCGACGACGGGGTTCTTCACCTTGATCTTGGCCATGGTCGCGTCCTGCATCCGATTAGAGAATTGCGGCGGGCCTTAGGCAACAGGCTGGCCCAAGGCAACCGCGTGGATTGCGGGGCGTTGCCGATGTGCCTAAGGACCGCCCATGCCTTCGCTCGACAAGCCCGACAGCCACCTGACCACGGTCAAATGGCGCTTCCCCTCTGTCCATCCGGAGGGCCGCAAATTCACCCTGATTGCCGCTTTCTTGGCGCTGGTGACCTACAGCTTGGTGAGCCATTTCCTCGGCTGGCTGCTGGTCATGGTGACGATCTGGGTCGCGACTTTTTTCCGCGATCCGGTTCGCACGACGCCCCAGGATCCGAAGCTGGTGATTGCCCCCGCCGACGGATTGGTGACGATGATCACTCAGGTCCCGCCGCCGCCCGAGCTGGCGGCCGACGGGGGCCTGAGCGGCGACTTCACCCGTGTTTCGATTTTCATGAGTGTGTTCGATGTGCACATCAATCGAACGCCGATTGCCGGCACCATTCGCCGCGTCGCTTACGTCCCCGGCAAGTTTCTCAACGCCGACCTCGACAAGGCTAGCGAGGATAATGAGCGGCAGCATTTCCTGGTCGAGGGGGATGACGGCACAAAGATCGGCTTCACCCAAATCGCCGGTTTAGTCGCGCGGCGAATCATGAGCTTCGTCAAGGAGGGCGACCGCATCGAGGTTGGCGAGCGCATTGGCCTGATCCGCTTCGGCAGCCGGGTCGACGTCTATCTACCCGCCGGGGCCAGCGCCCAGGTGCTGCTCGGCCAGCGGACGATCGCCGGCGAAACGATCCTTGGCGAAATCGGGGTCGATCGTCAGCGCAGCGGCCGGAGCCAGTGAGCGACCTGCCAGAGCGAGGCGGGATCGCGTTGCGCGCCTTTGTCCCCAATGCCATCACGGCACTGGCCTTATGCTTCGGCCTGACCGGTGTTCGGTTCGCCATCAGTGGTGACTGGGCCTTGTCGTTGGCCTCGATTGTTGGCGCCGGTGTGCTTGACGGTTTCGACGGCCGCATCGCGCGCCTGTTGAGGGCACAAAGCCGGTTCGGGGCCGAACTGGACAGCCTGTCCGACAATATCGCCTTCGGCACGGCCCCGGCGCTGGTCATCTTCCTCTGGTCGCTGCAGGACGCGCCGCGTTTCGGATGGATTGCTGCGTTGGCGCTGGCCGTTTGCTGCGCCCTTCGGCTCGCCCGGTTCAATGCCCGCATCGATGTGGACGACCAGCCGCACAAGTCGGCCGGTTTCAACACTGGCGTTCCCGCGCCAGTCGGTGCGGGGTTGGCATTTGTCCCGCTTTACCTGTGGCTGATCAGCGGCAACGACCTGTTCCGCCAATGGCAGCTGATGATGCCTTGGACATTGTTCATCGCCATGCTGATGATTTCCAGTGTTCCTACTTACACTTGGTCTTCGATACGGATCCGCCGCGGCTGGCGGTTGTTCGCGCTGGCAGGAGTCGCATTACTCGGGGCCGCGCTGCTCAATGAGCCCTGGGTGACATTGCTAGCGATATCTGCACTCTACCTGGCGATGCTGCCGTTCAGCATCGCTAGCTATGGCCGGGTCAAGCAGCGGCGCGCCACTGTGGCCGCGCGCGCACCCGCCGAGGTGGCGCCGTCGACGCCGTAAATCGGATAGTGATCGGGCAGAGTGCTAGAGGCGCCTCCGCGGCCCAGCTGTGGCCGGCAAGGGCGGAGAGGACCTTGCGCCCGTCGCGACGCGCAAGATTGACCAGCGCGGCGATGGCAAAGCACAACAAGGCAAGGGTGGCGATCATGGCGATCATGGCGATCATCGGGGGAATCCTCCGTTTCGGGGCTGAACAGCCTAAGAACGTTTAGGTTCCGAAACCGCCCAGCAGTCGCTTCAACTCAAACGAATGTTCGCTACTTGTTCTGACTCTGTCAAGCAGTTTTGTTCCATCTATGTTCTAGTTCCTAACTCTTGGTCGAAATGCTTGAATGCGCCGACGGCATCGGGTAGGGCGCGCTCATCCCACAGGCGGGTTCAAAATACCGGTGCCGATCGAACGATCGGTGACACGGACTCGCCGAGGCTTAACCGGAAGGAGACTATCCTATGGCGACTCCCGTCGTCACGATGCAGCAATTGCTCGAAGCTGGCGCCCATTTTGGCCACCAAACCCACCGCTGGAACCCACGGATGAAGCCGTACATCTTCGGCGATCGCAACGGCGTTCACATCATCGACCTGTCGCAGAGCGTTCCGCTGTTCGCCCGCGCGCTCGAGTTCGTCCAGCAAGCCGTGGCCCGTGGCGGCAAGGTCCTGTTCGTCGGCACCAAGCGCCAGGCGCAGGACGCGGTCGCCGAGGCGGCGCGCGTGTCGGGCCAGCATTTTGTCAACCACCGTTGGCTCGGCGGCATGCTGACGAACTGGAAGACGATCTCCAACTCTATCAAGCGGTTCAAGAGCCTCGAGGAGCAGCTTTCGGGCGACACAGCCGGCCTGACCAAGAAGGAAGTCCTCCAGCTGACCCGCGAGCGCGACAAGCTTGAGAACAGCCTCGGCGGCATCCGCGACATGGGCGGCTTGCCCGACGTGATGTTCGTGATCGACACCAACAAGGAAGAACTGGCGATCAAGGAAGCCAATGTGCTCGGCATTCCGGTCATTGCAATTCTCGATTCCAACTCCAACCCGCAGGGCATCGCCTTCCCGGTTCCCGGCAACGACGATGCCAGCCGCGCCATCCGCCTCTACAGCGAAGCGGTCGCCAATGCGGCGCTGGCGGGCAAGACCGGCAACGCCCAGGCCCGCGGTGAGGACGTCGGCGCGATGGCCGAACCGCCGGCGGAAGTCGCGCTGGAGGCTTAGGCTCTTTCTTAATTTGCTGGACCCCGGCCTTCGCCGGGGAACATGAAGGAATCAAGACATGGCTGAGATCACCGCCGCTTCGGTGAAGGAACTGCGCGAGCGCACCGGCGCCGGCATGATGGATTGCAAGAAGGCGCTCGCCGAGAATGGCGGCGAGATGGAAGCGTCGGTCGACTGGCTGCGCGCCAAGGGCCTCGCCGCCGCAGCCAAGAAGGCCGGCCGCACCGCCGCCGAGGGGCTGGTCGGCGTCGCCGTCGCGGGCACCAAGGGCGCCATGGTCGAAGTCAATTCGGAGACCGACTTCGTCGCCAAGAACGAACAGTTCCAGGCGTTCGTCGCCGAGGTCGCCAGGCTGGCGCTTGACGCCGGTGGGGAGGTCGAGGTGCTCAAGGCGGCGGCCTATTCATCCGGCGGCACGGTCGAGGAAGCACTGACTAACAATATCGCCAAGATCGGTGAGAACCAGTCGCTTCGCCGCACGGCGGTGCTTGAAGTTCCCGAAGGCGCGGTGGTCAGTTATGTCCATAACGCGGTCGTCCCCGGCCTGGGCAAGATCGGCGTGCTGGTTGCGCTGGAGAGCGCGGCATCGGCCGACGCGCTGGGCTCGCTCGGCAAGCAGCTGGCGATGCACATCGCGGCCGCCAACCCGTTGGCGCTCGATGCAGATGCCCTCGATGCCGACCTGCTCGCCCGCGAAAAGGCGATCGCCACCGAAAAGGCGAACGAGAGCGGCAAGCCGGCCAACATCGTCGAGAAGATGGTCGAAGGCACGATCGCCAAGTTCCGCAAGGAAAACGCCCTGCTCAGCCAGCTGTTCGTGATTGACGGTAAAACGCCGGTCGCCGATGTTGTCGCGCAGGCAAGCAAGGACGCGGGCAGCCCGATCACGCTGAAGGCATTCGAGCGCTTCCAACTCGGTGAGGGCATCGCCAAGGCCGAAAGCGACTTTGCCGCCGAAGTCGCCGCCGCCGCCGGCGTCAAGAACGACGAACCGGTCGGGTGACCTTCTTCCCCTCCCGCTCGCGGGAGGGGAGAAGAGTGTTGGCAGCGGGGCGGGGGCGTCTTAAAGCGCTCCCGCCCTGCTTTCGCATCGGGCTGTCGATATGTCAGGAGACTGCATGACTCGCCCGCGCTTCCATCGCATTCTGCTGAAGCTGTCTGGCGAGGCGTTGATGGGGCCGCGCCAGTTCGGGATCGATCCCGATACGGTGGCCGGAATGGCCAGCGAAATCGCCGCGGCAAAGGCAGCCGGGCATGAGCTTTGTCTAGTTGTTGGCGGCGGCAATATCTTCCGCGGCATCGCCGGCGCCGCGGCTGGATTCGACCGCTCGACCGCCGACTATATGGGTATGCTGGCAACCGTGATGAACGCACTCGCGGTGCAGAACGCGCTCGAGAAGATCGGCGTCGACACCCGCGTCCAGTCGGCTATCCCGATGGCCAGCGTGTGCGAGCCGTACGTTCGCCGTCGCGCTATGCGCCACATGGAAAAGGGGCGGATCGTGATTTTCGCCGCCGGGACCGGCAATCCCTATTTCACCACCGATACAGCCGCCGCGCTGCGAGCCGCGGAAATGGGCTGTCACGCGCTGTTCAAGGGGACCAGCGTCGATGGAGTTTACGACGCCGATCCGAAGAAGGTGACCGGCGCGTCCCGCTACGATCACCTCGGCTTCCACCAGGTGCTGGCCGACGACCTCAGGGTCATGGACGCCGCCGCCGTCGCGTTGTGCCGCGACAATGATATTCCGATCGTCGTGTTCAACATTCGTCAACCGGGCAATCTCGCCGAGGTGCTGAGCGGAGCCGGAACCGCGACCATCGTTCAGAACGAGGAGTGAGCCATGCCGGCCTATGACAGACAAGACTTACAGCGCCGGATGACCGGCGCGACCGAATCGCTGAAGCATGATCTTGGCGGACTGCGCACGGGTCGCGCTTCTACCGCGCTCCTCGATCCGATCCAGGTCGAAGTTTATGGCGCCAACATGCCGATCAACCAGGTCGCTACCATCTCCGCGCCCGAGCCCCGGCTGCTGTCGGTACAGGTGTGGGACAAGGGCAATGTCAACGCGGTTGAGAAGGCGATCCGCTCGGCCGGCCTCGGCATCAACCCGATCTCCGACGGGCAGATGATCCGCCTGCCGATCCCCGACCTGACCGAGGAACGGCGCAAGGAACTGGCCAAGCTCGCCGGCCAATATGCCGAAAAGGCGCGGATTGCGGCGCGCAACGTCCGCCGCGATGGGATGGACGCGCTCAAGACCGACGAGAAAAAGCATGAGATCAGCGAAGATGAACGCAAGCGGCTGGAGCATGAAGTGCAGAAAATGACCGACACCACCATCGCCGACATCGACGCCGCCGCCCATACCAAGGAACAGGAAATCCTGGGAAAGTGAGCGCTAATTGACCGCCACGCCCGCCGCTGCGGGGGGTGCGCTTTCCCACGGTGACGGGAGGGCTCCTCGTCACGTGGCGATCATCATGGATGGCAACGGCCGTTGGGCCGCGAAGCGCGCATTGCCACGCGTGGCCGGCCATCGCGCCGGCGCCGAAGCGGTGCGCAATACATTGCGAGCCGCGGTCGAGGCCGGGGTCGAAGTGCTGACCCTCTATGCATTTTCATCGGAGAATTGGCGCCGGTCGGAGGAGGAAGTCAGCGACCTCAAGGGACTGCTGCGCTTCTACCTCGATCGCGAGCTAGCCGAATTGGCGCGCGAGGGAGTGCGGTTGCGCCTGATCGGCGATCATACGGCGTTCGGCTCCGACCTGGTCGACCGGCTTGAACTGGCCGTCGAGGTAACTCGGCACAATCGCAAGCTGACGCTGGTGATCGCGCTCAACTATGGCTCGCGAAGCGAGATTGTCGGTGCGTCGCGGCGGTTGGCGGAAAAGGCGGCCAAGGGTGAAATCGACCCTGCCGCGGTCGACGAAGCAGCCATGGCGGCCGAGCTGATGACCAGCGATCTTCCCGACCTCGACCTGCTGATCCGCACGTCGGGGGAGAAACGGCTGTCGAACTTCCTCCTGTGGCAGGCGGCCTACGCCGAGCTGCTGTTCGTCGATACGTTGTGGCCCGATTTCGATAAGGCGTCGTTCCAGGCTGCGCTCCACGACTTCGCGGCGCGGCAGCGCCGGTTCGGCGGTCGATGAGCGAACTTGCCAAGCGGACGCTGGTCGGCGTCGGACTGATCGTCGCCGCGCTGGCGCTGGCGTTCGTCGGGGGATGGCCGTTCGCGCTGACGGTCGCGCTGGTCGCGACCGTCATGTATGTCGAATGGACCCGGATGGTCGGGCGATGGGGTTTGGGCTGGAAGCTCGCCGGTTTCGTCTACTGCTTGCTGCCCGCCCTGTCTTTGCTGTGGATCCGCGAGCGCGCCGGACCCGCCGGTATCGGCCAGGGCGCTGACCTCCTCATTTGGGTATTTGTCATCGTCTGGTCGACCGACATCGGCGCCTATGCCGCCGGCCGGGCGATCGGCGGGCCGAAGCTGGCGCCGTCGATCAGCCCCAATAAGACGATCGCCGGGCTGGTCGGTGGAGTTGCCTGCGCGACCTTGCTCGGCGGTGCTTGGGCAATAGCGGCGCAGCTCCCCGAGGCGGTACTCTGGCTTGCCGCGCCGTTTGCAGCCCTCGCGCAGGCCGGCGATCTGTTCGAAAGCGGATTGAAGCGCCGCGCCGGGGTCAAGGACAGCGGTACCTGGCTGCCTGGGCACGGCGGCCTGCTGGACCGGCTCGACGGCCTCGTCCCGGTGGCGGCGCTGACCGCGATGCTGATGGTTGGCGGCGTATTATGAGCCGCCGCACCGTCTCGATACTCGGCGCGACCGGGTCGGTAGGCACTTCGACCCTCGACCTCATCGAGCGGTCCCCGAATCGCTTTGAAGTGGTCGCGTTGACCGCCGCGAAAAATGTCGCGGCGCTGGCCGATGCGGCGCGTCGAACTGGGGCGCGGCTAGCGGTCATCGACGACGCCTCGCTGCTCGGCGAATTGCAAGGGAGGTTGGCCGGCACCGCTTGCCGTGCGGAGACCGGAAGCGAGGCGCTGGCGGAGGCCGCCGCGGGCGAGGCCGAATGGGTGATGGCGGCGATCGTTGGCTGCGCCGGGCTGGAGCCAGTGATGGCGGCGGTCGGGGCCGGCCGCACCGTGGCGCTGGCGAATAAGGAGGCGCTGGTAACCGCTGGCGGGCTGATGATCGAAGCGGCAAGGCGCAGTGGCGCGACCATCTTGCCGGTCGATAGCGAGCATAATGCTATTTTTCAATGTCTTGCGAGTAATTGCTCCAGCGATGTCTCAAGGTTGGTGCTGACCGCGAGCGGCGGGCCATTCCGCACCCATGGGCGCGAGGAAATGGCGGCGATCACTCCTGCGCAGGCAGTGGCTCATCCCAATTGGTCAATGGGCGCCAAGATCAGTGTCGATTCGGCGACGATGATGAACAAGGGGCTGGAACTGATCGAAGCGCATCATCTGTTCGGCCTGCCTTCGGAGCGGATCAGCATATTGGTGCATCCCCAGTCGGTGATTCATTCGATGGTGGAGTATATCGACGGGTCGACGCTGGCCCAGCTCGGCAGTGCCGACATGCGCGTTCCGATCGCCCATGCGCTCGCCTGGCCCGGGCGGATGGAAACGCCGGTGGAAAAACTCGATTTGGCGCGGATCGGCAGCTTGACGTTCGAGGAGCCCGACGGCGACAGGTTCCCGGCGCTTGGCTTGGCCCGCCAGGCGCTCGAGGCCGGGGAAGCACAGGCGGTCGTCCTCAACGCGGTCAACGAAAGTGCGGTCGCGGCCTTTCTCGCCGGGCGGATTGGATTCCTCGACATTTGCCGCCTGGTCGAGAAGGCGCTCGCCCGGACGGCCTCCACAGCGCCTGCATCGATCGCGGATGTTATTGAAATCGACCGCGGATCCCGGCTACTGGCGGGCGAATTGATGCGCGAGATCGCCGCCTGATGCTCGACCAGCCGCCGCTATGGTTCATTGCCATCGCCTTCCTATGCGCGATCGGGCCGCTCGTGTTTATCCACGAATTTGGCCACTACATCGTTGCGCGATGGTTCGGCGTCGGGGCCGATAGCTTCTCGATCGGCTTCGGCCGCGAAATCTTCGGCTGGAGCGACAAGCGCGGCACCCGATGGAAGGTCGGCTGGCTGCCGCTAGGAGGCTATGTCCGCTTCGTCGGTGACATGAACCCGGCGAGCCAGGCGGCGGCTGACGCGGAACTCACCGCTGATCAGCGCGTCGTAGCCTTTCACAACAAGCCGTGGTGGCAGCGGTTCCTGATTGTGCTGGCCGGCCCGGTGGCCAACTTCGCTTTGGCCATTTTTATCTTCGCGGCCTTTTTCGCTTCTTATGGCATGCCGAGCACACCGCCGGTCGCTGCGGCCATCACCAAAGGCTCGGCAGCCGAGGCGGCGGGGTTACGAACTGGCGATCGGATCATCGAAATCGCTGGCCAGTCGACGCCCTCGTTTGAGGATATAAGGCGGATTGTCGTCATCCGGCCGGGCGAGCAAGTCGCCATCCGGCTAGAACGGCAGGGGAGGTTGCTGCAAACGGTTGCTCGGCTCGGCGTCGATCAGACCAAGGACGACTTCGGTCAGACGTACAGGATCGGCCTGCTCGGTATTGCCCAGCCCAAGCGCGTGTTTGAGCGGCCTAGCGCCGGCGCGCTTATACCGCAGTCCGTCCGTCTGACGCTGGCGATGACTCGATCGATGATCGACGGCCTCGCCCAGATCGTGACGGGTCGGCGATCCACTAAGGATCTGGGCGGGCCGCTGAAAATGGCGCAGATCGCCGGACAACAGGCAAGTCTCGGCGCATTCGAGTTTATTCAGCTGCTCGCGCTGTTTTCGATTAATCTGGGATTCATCAACCTGTTGCCAGTCCCTATGCTGGATGGCGGACATCTTGTTTTCTATGCCGCGGAAGCGGTCCGGCGGCGACCCGTCAGCGCCCGCGCGCAGGATTGGGCGTTTCGCGGCGGGCTTGCCCTGCTGCTGGCACTTCTCTTCCTCACGACGGCCAACGACCTTGTCTCTTTCGGCCTGTTTGAATGACTCGGGCGCTTGATTGGGTCGACATGTTGGGGCAGGGCTAAACCATCATTTGCGGCGCCGTCGGCAATCGGCGCCCATAACCTAGGCGGGGACGCGTGATTTCCAGCAGCACTCATTCGATCAGGCGGATCAGCACGCTTTTCCTGGCTTCGACCGTACTTGGCGGCTCGTCCGCTTCGCTTCTCGCGCAAGGCGCGCCTGCCCAGCCGCCGGCTGCGGTGGCGCCACCCGCTGTGGCCCCGCCCGCTGTTGCCCCCGTGGTGACGTCGGCCCCGGTCGCAGCAACCGGCACGATCCGTTCGATCCGGGTGGTGGGGTCCGAACGGATCGAGCCTGAAACGGTGCGCAACTATGCCAATTTGTCGCCGGGTCAGGTATATACGGCTGAAACGCTCGATCAGGCGATCAAGGATCTCTACGCGACAGAATTGTTCGCCGACGCAGTGATCACCGGCACGGATACCGGCAACCTGATCATCACCGTGCGCGAAAGCCCGGTGATCAATCGGATCGTCCTGGAGGGCAACAAGCGCATAAAATCGGACAAGATCACCCCCGAGATCAAGCTAGCCCCCCGCCAGATTTTTACCCGCTCCAAAGCTCGCGCCGACGTTGACCGGATCATCGAGCTGTACCGCCGCCAAGGCCGCTTCGCGGCGTCGGTCGAGCCGAAGATCGTCGAGCTCGACCAGAACCGCGTCGACCTGGTGTTCGAGATCAGCGAGGGCGACAAGTCCAAGGTCCGCGCGATCAACATCATCGGCAACGATCAATATTCGGACGGACGGCTGCGCAAGGAAATGTTTACGCGCCAAGCCGGCGGCGTGCTCGGTTTCATCAAGTCGAACGACAGTTATGATCCCGATCGCCTCGCCGCCGACCAGCAGAAGCTGCGCGCCTTCTACCTGACGCAGGGCTATGCCGATTTCCGCGTCGTCTCGGCACTCGCCGAGCTGACGCCGGACCGCCGTGATTTTATCATCACCTACGTCGTCGAAGAAGGCGCCCGCTATAAGTTCGGCACGGTCGAAGCGGAGAGCGAACTGCGCGATTTCGATGCCGCGTTCGTCAAGAGCATCGTCAGGATCAAGCCGGGAGCGTGGTTCAACGCCAAGCTGGTCGAGGACACGGTTACCGGTCTCAACGAGCTCGCCGGCGCCAAGGGCTACGCTTTCGCCGACGTTTCGCCCGACTTCAATCGCGATGCCGAAAAGAAGGAGATGAACCTCACCTTCCGCGTCGGCGAGACACCCCGCGTCTATGTCGAGCGGATCAACATTCAGGGCAATACCGTCACGCGCGACAAGGTCATCCGCCGCGAATTCCGCCTCAATGAAGGCGACGCCTTCAACGCTTTGAAGGTCAAGCGCAGTCAGGACCGTATTCAGAGCCTGGGCTTCTTCCAGGAAAATCTGGAAATCAAACAGGCCCAGGGGTCGTCGAGCGACCGGGTCGTGCTCAATGTCGATGCCGAGGAAAAATCGACCGGCGAGCTGCAATTGTCGGCCGGCTATTCGAGCCTCGAGAGTTTCATCATTTCGGCGTCGATCGCGCAGCGCAACTTCATGGGCAAGGGTCAGCAGTTGCAGGCCGGCGTGAATTACTCACGCTATTCCAAGGCGGTCAATCTGGGATTCACCGAGCCCTACTTGTTCGACAAGAACATCCTGCTCGGGGGCGAAATCTATCGCCGCGACCTCAGCAGCTTCAACTTCATCGGTAATGAGCGCAATCGCACATACGGGCAATCATCGACTGGCGGCGGGCTTCGGCTCGGATTTCCAGTAACCGAATTCGTGACTTTCGGGACGCGCTATTCGCTGTCGCAAGACAAGATTTCGCTCAGCAAGTCGAGCTTCTATACCGATCCGGACGACACAGGGCCGTTGCCACTGGCCTGCGATCCGATCAAGGCCGGACGCTATCTGTGCGACGAAATCGGGGCGCGGATTACTTCGTCCCTCGGCTACACGGTCGCCTTCGACAACACGAACGGCATCCGCGCGACGCGGGGCCAGCGGCTCATCCTGAGCCAGGATCTCGCCGGGCTTGGCGGCGACGTCAAATATCTCCGTTCCCGCCTGGACGCGACCAAATATATCGGCCTTCCCAAGGGCTTCGTGCTGTCGGCGCACGCCGAGGGCGGCTATATTCATCCGCTGCAAAGTGCGCCGGGGCCGTTTCGCGATGCGATCCGGCTCAACGACCGTTTTTACGGAGCGCAGCTGCGCGGTTTCGACATCCGCGGCATCGGGCCCAGGATCGAGCGCCGCAACTATGAACTCGATGGCACGACGCTGGTGGAATCCGACAAGAATGTCGTCAGCGATTCGCTGGGCGGCCGGGCCTATTATATGGGCCGTATCGAGCTTGAGTTTCCGATCAGTTCTGGCCTCAAGAGCCTAGGTATCCGGCCATCGGCGTTCATCGACGTTGGGTCGCTTTGGAAACTTACGAAGCCCGAGCTCACAAACATAGGCTATTTCTGTACGAAATCCACAACGACCGGTGACACTACGACGACCTCGACCAGGACGGTCCCACCTGAACAGACGTGCGATACGGGCGAAACTTCGGCTCCGGGCTTCGTCGAACGCTTCCTCGGCAATTCCCCCAAGCCACGCCTGTCGATCGGCATTGGCGCCAATTGGGTTTCGCCATTCGGTCCGCTTCGTATCGATATCGCCAAGGCCTTGCTCAAGCAGGACGGGGATGACACGAAGTTCTTTTCATTCAACGTAGGAACCCAATTCTGATGACCATTCGCATTGCGGCCGCGCTTCTTGCGGCTACCATCATCGCTACTCCCGCTTTCGCGCAGGCCGTTCCCGCCGCCAAGGTCGCGGTCGTCGACCTCGACCGCATCGGCCGTGAATGCAACGCTTGCAGGACCGCGGGCGCCACGCTCCAGTCGCAAGTGACGGCCTTCAACACGCGTCGCCAGCAGCTGACGACCCAGTTGCAGCCCGAGCGGCAATCGTTGACGGCATCCGTCACCGCGCTCAATGGCAAGGAACCCGATGCTGCGCTGCGCGCCCGTATTCAGGCGTTCCAAGCGAAGGAAGCGACCGCTAGCCAGGAACTGGAGCGCCAGCAGAATCAGATCCAGCGCAACCAGGCCTATGTCGGCCAGCAGGTCAACCAACGGCTGGTCCCGCTGCTTCAGCCGGCAATGGATCGCCGCGGCGCCAACGTCCTGCTCGACACCGGAGCTGCGCTGCGCTTCGCGGCCACGCTCGACATCACCACCGATGTGCTGACCGCGCTCAACGCCGCGCTGCCCAGCGTCGTGACCACGGCTCCGGCCCAGGCCCAGGCGCCGCAGGGGCGGTGAGCGACACGGGATCGGGGGCCGCCATCGGCCCGCTGGACATCCGGCGGGTGATGGCGGCGCTGCCGCACCGTTATCCGATGTTGCTGGTCGACCGCGTCGAGCGGCTTGTCATCGACCGGTCGATCACCGCGATCAAGGCGGTCAGCATCAACGAAGGTTTCTTTCAGGGGCATTTTCCCGGGCGGCCGATCATGCCGGGAGTGCTGATCGTCGAGGCGCTTGCGCAAGCGGCGGGCGTGCTGGCGGTCGAAAGCCTCGGTCTCGCCGACAGCGGCAAGCTGGTCTATTTTATGGCCATCGATGGGGCCAAATTCCGCACACCGGTCGAACCCGGCTGCCTGCTCCAGCTCGACGTCGAATTCGTTCAGAAGCGGTCAAGCGTGTGCAAGTTCGCTGGCCGCGCATCGGTCGACGGCAAGCTTGCGGCCGAAGCCAGCTTCACCGCGATGATCGCCGATCCGCCGGCCTGATCGCCCAACCGCCGGTCGGGTCGCGTTCGACCCGGAAAATCTCGCCGAAACGCTCGCTCGCCAACAGGTCGGCGGGCGGTTCGTCCATCTGGATCAGGCCATCGGCGACGAGTATCGCCCGGTCGAAACGCGAGAGGTGGGCAAGGTCATGCAGCGCGACCAGCAGCGACTGGCCCGCCACGGCGCAGGCACGCAGAACATCGAGGAAGCGCAGCACCCAGTAAGGATCGAGATTTGACAGCGGTTCGTCGAGCAGCAGCAGCCGCGGCCGCGAAGCGAGGGCCCGAGCCATCAGCACCCGCGCCCGCTCTCCGGTAGACAGCCGATCGACGGGGCGATTGGCGAGCGCGCCGAGCTCGAATAAATCGATCAGCTCACCGACCCGCCGGTCGTCGCGTGCTTCCAGGCCAAGGGCAATTACGTCTCGCGCCGCGATCGGCCAGCCCAGATCCCGCGAGGCGGGAAGGAAGGACAGCAAGCGTCGGCGCCTGGCTTCCGACGCTTGATCGACATCCTCATTGTCGATCCGGACGGTCCCGCCGGCGCGTTCAACCCTGGCGAGGGCGCGCAGGAGGCTGGTCTTGCCGCCGCCGTTGGGGCCGACCACGGCCACCAGCTCGCCGGCGCCAACCGTCAGGTCGGTCGGCTTGAGGCGAGTCTCCAGCGACACGGCTTGAGCGACTAGTGACGTCATGCCGCCACCCGTCGGCGCATCGACAGCACCAGCCATAGGAACAGGGGAGTGCCGAACAAGGCGGTGATCACGCCGACCGGGATCGGGCGGGCGAGCGGCACGGCGCGCACAACGAGGTCGGCGAGGGTGAGGAGCAACGCGCCGATCGCCGCCGCCGGAAGCATTGCCCGGCCGGGATGGCCGCGCGACAGCCGCCGAGCGAGGGTGGGCGCGACCAGCCCGACGAAGCCGATCGCACCGGCCACTGACACACAGGCGCCGACCGCAATGGCCGAGAGGGCGATGACCTCTATCGCCAATGCGCGGGGGTGCAGGCCGAGCGAGGCGGCGACGTCTTCCCCCAGCGCCAGCTGGTCGAGCGCGCGGGCGCGGCGGAGGAGCAGGAGGGAGGCCATGGCGGCCGGAATAAGCGCTGCCGCGGCCTGGCCGAGGCTGCGGTCGACGAAGCTGCCCATCAGCCAGTCGAATGCGTCGTAAAAGGCAAACGGCGACGGCGCGAGCGCCAGGGCGAGGCTGGTGCCCGCCCCGGCCGCCAGCGAGAGGGCCAGGCCGGCAAGGAGGAGGGTGGTGCTGTCCGCGCGGCGCCCGGCCAGGAGCAGCAGGAACAGTAGAGCTGCGACCGCGCCGGCGGCGGCGCATCCGGCCAGCGCCAGCGGCTGCGTGATCCCCAGCCAATAGCCGCCGAGCACCGCCCCCAGGGCCGCCCCGCTCGACGCGCCGCTGATGTCAGGCGAGGCGAGCGGATTGGCGAACGTCGCCTGCAGGGCGGCTCCGCTGATCCCGAGCACCATTCCGTAGCTGACTACGAGTAAGGTTCGAGGTAGGCGCAACTCCACCAGAATGACCCGGGCCAACACGGGATCGATCGACCGTGCCTCGTCAAGCGACGCCAACGGCAGGAGGAGATGCGCCACCGCCACCGCTATCATGGCAAAAACTATGAGAAATCTCATCCAACTCCCCGTAAACGCGTGATCTCCTCGACCAATGAGGGGCCGGCACAGGTCCACGCGCGTCCGTCGGTGTCGACCGTGCGAGCCGCATGGTGAGCAAGTGGGTGGGCGAGCCAGCGCTGGCCGAGCGAGGGCTGGGCGCGGCGGTAGTTCGCGCGGAGCAGGATTGCGGGTGGGTGGAGCGTCAGCGTCTCCAGGGTTGCACGGCCGCCGGGAAGCGGGCGCTGGGCAAACCCGGCGAGGAGCATCCATTGCGCGCCAAGCGAATTGGCGCCGACGCTAATGCCCCCGGCGGAGAGGTAAATCGCATCTCGGGGACGCGGCAGGGTGGCGCGCAGCCGCCGCAATTTCCTGCGCCAACTCGCCGCGCGACCTGGATCGCCAAGCGCGGCGGCGACGCGGGTCATGTTGGCCTCGACGTCCTCAAGGTTGGCGGGGAAGGGGAGATCGAGCGTCTTCATCCTGAGCCGCTCCGCGATCATTGCACTCGCCTTGCCGCCGCCGCCCATCGTCAGCAGTAGCGTTGGGCGCGACGGAAGGGCGCTCTCAAGCGTACCGAGATTGGCCAACGCACGGCGGCCCTTGCGCCACAGCGGTGAATCCGCCGGATCGTGCGACAGGCGGCTGACGCTGGCGATCTCGCCTGGATGCGCGAGCAGCAGCAGATACTCGTCGGTGCACAGGTTTAAGGAGGCGACGCGCAGCGCACCGCTAGCGGCCAAGAGCGACGCGAAAACCGGCATGGACGCTCCTCCCTTCGGTGCGGTAGCCGACGACGTCCTGATAATCATCGTCGAAGGCATTGGCCACACGCAGCGTGGCCTCGAGCGGCCCGGCGAGGCGGTAGGCGAACTGCGCCCCCGCCAGCCAATAGGCGCCGAGGCGGATGCGCCGCGCCGGGAAACTGCCGAAATCGGTGTCGACATGCGCGCCGACATAGGCAATCGACGCGCCGTAGCTCAGCCTTCCGGCAGTGCCGTCGAGCGCGATGCTGCCGCTGTGCTTGGGGCGGCGCTGCTCCTTGACCAGCCCGCCAGCAACCGACGGCTCGCTCGCGTCGAGAAAGGCATAGGTGGCGGTCAGGCGGACGTGTTCCGTAGGCTGGTAGTCGGCTTCAACCTCGACCCCCTGGCGGCGGCTCTTGCGATCGCTATTCGCCGCGGTCGAGAGGAAGGTCGAAGGATCGAACACATCGACGATCTCTTGCCTGAGCTGCTGTCGATAATAGGTCAGCGCAGCGCCGGCGCGCGAGCCGCGGTAGCGAAGCGACACTTCACCGCCGCGGCTCGATTCGGGCTTGAGTGAAGGATTGCCAGCGAACGAGCCGGGGAAAAAGCCGTAGAGGTCGAAAAAGCTCGGCTGGCCGATGCCCTCTCCATAGCTTCCGGCCAGCGAGAAGCCGCCACCCAGCGCCCCTCGAATTGAGGCGCGCAAGCTGGTCGCATCCTTGAACCGTGAGAAAATGTCGTGGCGCAGCGCAACGCCCCCGGAAACCGGACCCAGTCCGCCAGCACGCCATTCAAGGGTCAACGACTGGTGGCGGCGGATGCGACCCTGGTCGGTCGCACCAAAATAGAGGTCATCCCGCGCCTCGAACGTCTCGCGCTCATCCTCGAGCGCGGCGATCAACATTTGTTCGCCTAAATGAAGGCCGCCTTCCAGCCCCAGCGTTCGACGTTTCGCGTCGGTACGATTGAGGAAGGTCTCATCGAGGTAATTACGGTTGGACGAGCCGAGCAGGCTCGCCGAGGCGGTGACGTATCGCGACTCGCGTTGCCCCGCTTCGACGAAAACGCGGCCCGCGGCGAGCCGGTTGCGACTTTGGTCGAGCGTGTCGTCGTGCTGAAAAGTTGCGGGATTGAATCCGTCGAACTGGTTCTTGCCCCATAGCGCAAATCCCGACCCGCCGAGGGCGATGCCGGGTGCAACGCTCATGCGTCCTGATCCGCGCAGGGCCGCATTGCGGAAGCCGTCATGATCGCCATGGCCGTCGAAACTGTCGATCCCGTCGCTACGCTGGGTGGCGATGCCAATTGATGCGCTTTGGTCGGCGGTGCCGACGCTGGCCCGCGCCGCCCCCCGCCAGGTGCCGAAACTGCCCCCTTCGACCAGCGCCCTGGTCTGACCGAATGCGTCGCCGCTGACCGCGACCACGCCGCCGATCGCTTCGGATCCCCACAGCGCCGATTGCGGTCCGCGCACCACCTCAAGCCGGCTCGCGAGATCGGCGTTGAGCAGTTCGAAGCGCGGGATATTGCCGGCGGCGAGATCATTGGCGCGAATGCCTTCGACGAACAACAAAGTGTGATTGGCCTCAGCCCCGCGAATGCGCACATCGGTCAGCGATCCGGCGGGGCCGCTGGCCGAGATCGCCGCCGACGGCACCAGGCGGAGCAGGTCGGCGACAGACGGCATCCCGAGACGGTCGATGCGGTCAGCATCGATCAGCGAGACACTGGCCGGCGTGTCATCAGCGCTCTCCTTGGCGCGCGAAGCTGTGACGACGATGGCGGGCGTGTTGGTGGTGGCGATATCCATCATAATAAATTCCTTCCGGTCCATGACAATGTCGTCACGGAGGGAAGGCGCGCGAACTTAAGGTCACGCGGACCGCCCACGGTTCACGGCTGGTCCCGGCCGGGAAACGGACGACGGTCCAGGGCGGGTATCTGACTTCCGATCGCGCTGGCGAACGGTCACAGTTGCGGGCACAGTGCCGGATTGTCGCCGGCTTCCCCCTTCGCCGGCCCCATTACGCAGCCGGACCCTGGTCCTGGCCGCGAAGTGGGGCAGGAGGCGTGGCCTTGTCAAGCAACCCCATCTTCGCTAGGGGCGCGGCTCACTTTTCCGGCTGGTCGGAAACCAGCCACTCAAAGGAAATTTTGCCATGAAGAGCGGGACTCACCCGGACTATCACTTCATCACCGTCCAGATGACCGACGGCACGACCTACCAGACCCGCTCGACCTGGGGCAAGGAAGGCGACACGCTGCAGCTTGAGATCGATCCGACGGCGCACCCGGCGTGGACCGGCGGACGCGGCCAGCTACTCGACAGCGGCGGTCAGGTAGCGCGCTTCAACAAGCGCTTCGGCGGCCTGAGCCTCTCGAAGAAGTGACGCGCGCAGCCATGCCGGGGGGGCATGGCGAGCACG
>NZ_JACDDV010000034.1 GCF_013816785.1 Sphingomonas sp.
TGCCCGATGAGGCGAAGAAGTCGGCCGCAGTGCTCGGCGCCAACTATCCTGGCAGCAAATGGTACAAGCGCAGCTACAGTCTGATTTCGCGGCACGCGCCGGCGGCGCCGCAAAGCTGACCCGAGCGACGGCGCGCCGATGCTGAGGCAGCTGTCGATCCGCGACGTGGTGCTGATCGACCGGCTCGACCTGGAATTCGAGCCGGGACTTGGTGTGCTGACCGGCGAGACCGGAGCGGGCAAGTCGATCCTGCTCGACAGTTTGGGGCTGGCGCTAGGCATGAGGGCCGACACCGGACTGGTGCGCTCGGGCGAGATGCAAGCGAGCGTCGCGGCGGAGTTCGACCTTCCATCGAGCCACGCTGCGTTCGAGATGCTCGATGACCAGGGAATCGGGTGCGAGCCGGGCGAGCCGCTGCTGCTCCGCCGAACGCTCAAGGCCGACGGCGGCAGCCGCGCCTTCGCCGGGGGCGGGGCGGTATCTGCGTCGGTCCTGCGCGACCTTGCCGCGGGGCTCGTTGAAATCCACGGCCAGCATGACGATCGCGGGCTGCTCAACCCCAGGGGTCACCGCGCGCTGCTCGATGCGTTCGGGCGCCTCGACACGGGAAATGTCGAACGCATGTGGGCGCGGCTTGCCGAAGTCGAGCGTCAACTGGCGGCGAAGCGACAGGCGCTGGTCGACGCGACCCGCGACCGCGAATGGCTCGATTTCTCGATCGACGAAATCGCCGCGCTCGATGTCGAGGAGGGGGAGGAGCTGAAGCTGGCCGCCACCCGCCAGCAAATGAAAGCGGCGGCGCGGATCGAGGACGATCTGGCCGCGCTCGACGGGCATTATTCGGGTTCGGAGGGTGGATTGTCGCAGCTTCGCCAGGCGGCACGGCGGTTGGAGCGGATCGCCGACGCGCATCCGTTGCTCGTCGAGGCGCTGGCGGCGACCGACCGGGCGACGATCGAAGCCGCCGAGGCCGAACAGAAGGTCGAGGAAGCGCGGCGCGTGCTGGCCCATTCGCCCATCGATCTCGAAGCGGCCGAGGCGCGGCTATTCGACATTCGCGGCATCGCTCGCAAGCATCGCGTCGAGCCCGACCAATTGCCTGGGCTGCTTGGTCAATTGCGTGAACGGCGCCAAGCTATCGACAGCGGCGAGGGGGCCGTCGCGGATTTAGAGCGTGCGCTGTCGCTCGCGCAGGACGACTATGATCTGGCTGCCAAAACCCTGTCGGAGGGGCGGGTCGAGGCGGTCAACCGGCTCGACTTGGCGGTTGCCGGGGAACTTGCGCCGCTCAAGCTCGACGCCGCCCGCTTCCGCACCGCGCTTGCACAGACCGAACCAGGACCTTCGGGGACCGACCGCGCCGAATTTCAAGTGTCGACCAACCCCGGCGCGCCGTTCGGGCCGCTGACGCGCATCGCCAGTGGCGGCGAGTTGTCGCGCTTCATCCTGGCGTTAAAAGTCGCCTTGGCCGAGGCGGGGGATGCAGCGACAATGATCTTCGACGAGATCGACCGCGGCGTCGGTGGCGCGGTAGCGAGCGCGATCGGCGAGCGGCTGGCGCGGCTGGCGGAGAAGTCGCAGGTCCTCGTCGTAACCCATTCGCCCCAGGTCGCGGCGCGAGCGATGCACCACTATCATATCGAAAAAAATCATGGCGATGCGGGTTCGCGGACGACCGTGCGCAAATTGTCGGCTAGCGAAAGGCGCGAGGAAATTGCGCGGATGCTGTCGGGCGCCGAAGTTACGAATGAGGCGCGTGCGCAGGCTACGAAATTGCTGGAGGTAATATGATTGATCAACGGACTGTGGCGACGGATTTTGAAGGCGAGGCGCTGGAAAGTCTGTGGCTTCCGGCGGAGGGGCCCGGCGCGGCGCCGGCGGTGCTGATCTTCCCGACGGTGATGGGGGTCAGCGACCTCGAAAAAGGCTTTGGCCGCAAGCTCAATGCGCTCGGCTATGGCGCGATGGTCGCCGACCTGTTCGGTAAGGCATTCCGCGGCAGCGAACGCGACGTGATGTTCGGCGAGCTGGGCCGGTTGAAGGGCGATCGCGCAGCACTGCGGCGGCGGGTCACCGCCCTGCTCGATGCGATGCTTGCGCAGGCCGAAGTCGACTGGTCGCGGGTCGCGGCGATCGGCTATTGCTTCGGCGGGCTATGCGCGCTCGACCTTGCGCGCAGCGGCGCCGACATCGCCGGCGTCGCCGCCTTCCACGGATTGTTCGACCCGCCCGGACTGCCGCCCCAGCCGATCGCGGCCAAGGTCGTCGCCTTCCACGGCTGGGACGACTCGATGGTCCCGCCTGCGGATGTCGTCGCGCTCGGTAAGGAGCTGACCGAGGCCGGCTGCGATTGGCAAATCCACGCCTATGGCCATGTCGTCCACGGCTTCACCAATCCTGGCGCGAACGCGCTAGGCATCCCCGGCGTCCACTTCAACGAGCGCGCAGCGCGACGCAGCTGGGCCAGTGTGACGGCCTTCCTTCGCGAGTGCCTGGAATCCGGCGAAAATGAAGCAGGGTGACTACCGATCGGACGGCTATCAGGCGCTGCCCGGTTTCGTGCCGCGCGAGGTGGCGACCGGTTTCCTCGCCCGTCTGAAGTCTGACCTGGCACGCCAAGGCATCCAGCTTTCGCAGCTTGAACGCGATAGCCCGCTATTGGGCGGCAAGGCGGCCGAGCTATATGGGCATCACTATCCGCCGATGATGTTCTTCCTGTGGGGCATGACTCCGGCGGTGCGCGAGTTGGTCGGCGAGGATCTGTTGCCGACCTACACTTATTTCCGGCTCTATCGGCAGGGCGACATCTGCAAGGTCCACGGCGACCGGCCGTCGTGCGAGCATAGCGTCTCGCTGACCCTCGCCTACAGCGACGGCATTTCGTGGCCGCTCGAGGTGGGCCGGCGCGTCGTGGCGGAGCCTTATGAGCGCACAGATGTTCAGTTCGATGAGGCCGACGAAATGCGATCGGTGCCGATGGAGCCGGGCGACGCGGTGCTTTACCAAGGCGTCCATCGCCATCATGGCCGGACCACGCCCAATCCCAATAAATGGTCGGCGCATCTATTCCTTCATTGGGTAGAGCGCGACGGGCCCTATGCGAAGCACGCGTTCGATGAGCAGCCGCCGCCCGAGCGGGTGGCCTTCTGATGGGTGACGAAGCCGACGCCGCCAATCGGTTGATGCGGCTGGCGAGGGACATCGCGCGCCACGACAAGCTGTATCACGACCGTGACGCGCCGGAGATTTCGGACGCCGCTTATGATGCGCTGGTGCGCGAGAACCGCGCGCTGGAAGAGCAATATCCTCACCTCGTCCGAGCCGATTCGCCTTCGAAGCGGTTGGGCGCGGCGCCGACGTCGAGCCTCGCCAAGGTTGCGCACTCCCGGCCGATGCTCAGCCTCGACAATGCGTTCACCGACGAGGAAGTGCGCGAGTTCCTCGGGCGGGTGCGGCGATTTCTCAGCTTGCCGGCTGACGAGCCTGTCGCGCTGACCGCCGAACCCAAGATCGACGGGTTGAGCTGTTCGCTGCGCTATGAGAAAGGCGCGCTGGTCCTGGCGGCGACGCGCGGTGACGGCAACGTCGGCGAGGACGTCACCGCCAATGTGCGGACGATTGCCGACGTCCCTCAATCCCTGTTCCCCGGCGGAGGCCGGGGTCCAGGGCAGCGCGCAAGCGCTGCTGACGCAGCGCCCTGGACTCCGGCCTTCGCCGGAGAACAGGAAATTCCCGTCATCATCGAGGTGCGCGGGGAGGTGTATATGGCGAAGGAGGATTTTGCCGCCCTGAACGCGCGTCAGGCAAAGGCGGGCGGCAAGATTTTCGCCAATCCGCGCAATGCCGCGGCGGGGTCGCTGAGGCAAAAGGACCCGTCTGTGACCGCGGCCCGCCCGCTGCGCTTCCTAGCTCATGGCTGGGGAGAGATGAGCGAGCCGCTGGGCCATACCCAAGGCGAAGCCATGGCTCGGCTCGCGGGCTGGGGGTTCCCGGTCAGCGACCTGCTGCGGGAGGTCGGGTCGGTCGAGGAAGGCCTCGCTCAATATGCCGCGATCGAGGCCGCGCGAGCCGACCTGCCGTTCGATATCGACGGGGTGGTGTACAAGGTCGACCGGCTCGATTGGCAGGAACGGCTCGGCCAGGTCGGGCGCGCCCCGCGTTGGGGTCTGGCGCACAAATTCCCGGCGGAAAAGGCCGAGACGACGCTGGAAGCGATCGACATCCAGGTCGGGCGGACCGGCAAGCTGACCCCGGTCGGGCGGCTGAAGCCGGTCGGCGTCGGCGGGGTGATCGTGCAGAACGTCACGCTCCACAACCGCGACGAGATCGCGCGGCTGGCCTTACGCGTCGGCGACCGGGTGCGCATCCAGCGCGCCGGCGACGTCATTCCGCAGGTGGTCGAGAATTTGACGAGGGAGGAGCAGCGCGACCCCTACGTCTTTCCCGACCATTGCCCCGAATGCCGGTCCGAGGCGGTCGCTGAGGAGGGCGAGGTCGATGTGCGCTGCACTGGCGGGCTGATCTGCCCGGCGCAGCGGATCGAGCGGCTGAAGCATTTCATCTCGCGCGGGGCGATGGACATCGACGGGCTGGGCGAAAAGAGCATCGTCGAATTCGCCGAACTCGGCTGGCTCCACGGCCCGGCCGACATCTTCCGGCTTAAGGCGCACCGCGACGAGCTGATCAGGCGCGAGGGGTGGAAGGAAAAGTCGGTCGACAATTTGCTCGCGGCGATCGAGGCGCGGGTCGGCTTCGATCCGGCCCGCTTCCTGTTCGGCCTCGGTATCCGCCATGTCGGCTCGGTGACGGCGAAGGATTTGATGAAGGCGTTCGGGACAGTCAAGGCGCTGCAGGCGGCAGCGACCGGGGAGGGGGCCGAAGCCGAGCTGTCGGCGGTCGAGGGCGTCGGGCCGGTGGTCGCCGAAGCGCTCGCCGACTTCTTTCACGAGCCGCATAATCGCGACGCGCTGGCAGATTTGCTGAGCCTCGCCAAACCCGCCGCCTACGTCTCGACCGCGCGAACGACCGAATGGTCCGGCAAGACCATCGTCTTTACCGGCACCCTCGAAACCATGAGCCGGGATGAGGCCAAGGCGCAGGCGGAACGACTGGGGGCGAGAGCGGCGGGATCGGTCAGTGCCAAGACGGATTTGGTCGTTGTCGGCCTCGGCGCGGGCTCGAAGCTCAAGAAAGCGGCGGAGCTGGGGGTGCGGGTAATCAACGAGGCCGAATGGGCGGCTATTGTGACGGGAGCTTAGTTATTTCATCCAATGGCCACACTTCAATCACTCCATGCGCAACCGCGCACGGCGATCGTCCAACCATCTGGGTGGCTTCATCAAGGTCGCGGGCTTCGATCACGGCAAACCCAGCAATCGGCAAGGACGAGGACAAATAAGCGCCATCCTGAGTCTTAATGCCCTTCGCTTCTGGATTGCGCACTTGGACCGGTTTTCCGGCAATCCCAATCAAGGCACCGCGCTTCAATAGCTCCTGATCGTTGGCATGAGCGGCAGTTCGAACATTTGGGTCGGTCTGCTTATACCCGGCCTCGTCACCATAGCCGATTGTCACAAATTTTGGCATCCAGCGGTCCCTTCACTGCCTAAGGCGGGAAGATAGTTTCTGCGGAGGGCTATCCAAGGGCCCGCGCGGAAATATAGTGGGGCAATGAACACTGATATTGGCCAGAAAGACGCTGGCGGCGAAAAGAAGCCCAGTAAACCAAGCGTGCGCAAGCGGGCCGATACGATCCGGTCGTTCCGATGCAAGAATTTAATCGCCGTGATCGAAGACCCTGACGAGATCAGGAATATCGGGACGGTCATCCGCAACCTGAACGCTCTGGGCGTTGAGAAGGTCTATGTCGTCGATCCAAAGCGTTCGCTTTCGGATGACTGGCAGGATCTTCGGGAACAACGCTCTCTAAGCTCGACCTCCGTATCGGCCGTCAAATGGACCTTTGTTAAGCGATTTGATTCGACGAGGGAGTGCCTCGACCATCTGCAGAAGAATAATTTCACCTCGATCGTCACCTCGCCGCACCGCAAAGGGCATCGCAATGAGATTCTGCATGAGGCCGACTTCGCGGCCTATACAAAACTCGCGGTATGGTTCGGCAATGAGGGCCGAGGGATCACCGACGAGGCCGCCGACGCGAGCGTAATGTGCATCGCCATCCCCATGTACGGGATGATCGAAAGCCTCAACTTGGGCACCTCATCGGGGATCGTGCTCTATGAAGTGACGAAGCAGCGGCGCGAATATCAGAGCAAGTTCAAGAAACGGAACTACCGCAAGCCCATTCCGATCGATCAACAGGTCGATCCGCACCGGCTGATCATCGACGATCGCTAGCGGAAGGGCGCGACGAGCACCAATACGCACCACTCCTCTGCACCCCGTTCAAGCACCTTCATACTCTCTGCTTCATAGGCTGCGATGACCGCATCGGCTTGCGTGTCGAGCAGGCCCGCCAGCACTAAAGTGGCGCCGGGCGCGACGGCTTTGACGAAGGCAGGGGCTAGCTCGATCAGCGGGCCTGCCAAAATGTTGGCGATGAGGAGGTCGAAGGGGACTCGGGTAGCCAGCATTGGGTGGTCCATGCCGTCGGCGACCGCGAGGAGGATTTCGCCCGGCGCGTGGCCGATCTTCACGTGGTTGATGCGGGCGTTGTCCTGCGAGACGTCGATGCTGATCGGGTCGATGTCGGTGGCGATGCCTCTTGCTCCGGGCCACAGCTTGAGCGCGGCGAACGCCAGCAAGCCGGTGCCGGTGCCGATGTCGGCGATGTTGGTGAAGCGCTTGCCAGCCTTCTCCAACCGGTCGAGCGCGGCGAGGCAGCCGGCGGTGGTGGCGTGTTGCCCCGTTCCAAACGCAAGCCCCGCATCGATCTCGAAATTGATCGCGGTGGGATCGGGCGCATGGCTCGGGGTGTGGACGAAGAAGCGCCCGGCGCGGATCGGCTCGAGGCCCGACTGGCTTTGGCTGACCCAATCCTCCTCGCCGAGTTGCTCGATCCGCGAGTCGGCGTTTGCAGCTAGCGTGGCGAGGCGCTCGAGCTCCTCGACCGATGGGCGGTCGGCGAAATAGGCGTGGATGCGCCAGTTGTCGGGAGCATGGGGATCGGGCTCGTCGGCAACGAATACGGGCGGAAAGTCCGAGAACGGAAATAGGTGTTCGCTGTCGGGCAGCGCCTCCGCTTCGGCCCGGGTGCAGTCGAGCGTGACGCGCCAACTCATTTCGAGGCGGCTTCCTTTGCCAGCCGCTCGTCGAGGCGCTTGGTCAGAGCAGCGGCATAGTCGCGGCAGCCTCTGATATCGAACAAGGGCTGCTTGCCCGTCATCCGCTCCTTCATCGCGCTCGCCGACGGGTGCGGAGTCAGCAATATCTCGCAGCGGCTGGCGGCGACCTTGGCGATCGAGGCGCGGTAGGCGGCCAAATAGGCCGGATGGTCGGAAAAGCGATAATCGTCGAGGCTGATTGGCGACAGGCTGTCGGCATAGACCATCGTCCGGCAAACCCCGCCGTCGCAGCTTTCCCAACGCCAGCTCAAGGCGCCCGGCGTATGACCGGGCGTGGTCATGGCGGTCAGCATGAGGTTGCCGAAGCGGACCGTATCGCCATCCTTGACGACGCGGCCGACATTGGCCGCGGGAAAGGGCTTGTGCATGCCGGCCTGCGGATCGTCGGTGCTGGGAAGGCCGGTGTCCAGCACCTTCTTCGCGGGCGCCGAAGCAACCAGCGTGGCGCCGGTCAATTGCTGGAGCCGCGCGATCCCGCCGACATGGTCGAAATGCTCGTGGCTATGGAGCAGATATTTGACGTCCCGCAGTCTAAAGCCCAGCGAGCGGATGTTGCCGGCGACGACCTCCGCGCCTTTTTCCGTGCCGCCGTCGATCAGCACATGGCCTTCGCTGCCTGTCACCAGGATCGCGGAAATGCCGCAGGTGCCGACCAAATAGGTGTTGGCGTGGATTCTGACCGGCGGGGCAGGCTGGTCCCAATCGGTCGAATCGCCGCAGGCCGCGGCCCATTGGGGTCCCGATTCCTCGATCAAGGCCTTCGGGCGCTCGATTTTACGCGGAGCTTTGCCAAGCGGAATGGTTATCTGCTGGGCCGCCAGCGCGAGCAAGACCAGACTAGCGAACATAGCTGGCCCCGTTGACGTCGACGATCGAGCCGGTCGATGCCGCGGGCGCGTCAATGGCGAGCCAGCGGATAGTTTCGGCGACTTCGTCGGCGGTGGAAACGCGGCCGAGCGGGATTTCCGCGACGACTTGATCACCGATCCCGCGGCTGGCCATGAAGTCCTCGACCATTCCGGTCATGGTGAAGCCGGGGCAGACGGCGAAGGCGAGGATGTTCTCCCGCGCGTAGCCGCGAGCGATGGTCTTGGTCATACCGAGGATCGCCGCCTTCGATGCTGCATAATGCCAATGATCGGGCGAATCACCGCGATGGCCGGCGCGGCTGGAAATATTGACGATCCGGCCGCCCGAGCCTCTCGCCCGGAAATGCGCGACCGCCAGGCGGCTGAGATCGGCCGTGGCCTGCAGGTTGACCATCAGCGTGCGCGCCCAAGCGGCATGCCATTCCTCCTCCGGCGCGTCGTCCGGAATGCCTTCGTAGATGCCAGCATTGTTGACTAGCACATCGACGTGACCGAGCCGTTCCACCGCGGCTTCCCACAATGTTCGCGGGCTTGCGGGGTCGGTGAAATTGGCTGCGATCAGATCGTCGCTGCCGGCGGTGGAGTGGCCGGCGACGGCATGACCATTCGAGCGGAAGAGATTAAAGGTTGCGGCGCCGATGCCGCGGCTTGCGCCGGTGATCAGAATGTTCATGGCCCCCACCTAGAGCCTGATCGTCTGAGGTGGAAGCGCTCCGCGCTTCCGCCGATGGTGTGAATCAGGCTCGCATCATATGGTTGCCGCAGCCGCGGCGCGGGCAGAGCGTCAGCTGGCGAGCCGGGTAACGAATTCGTGCGTGGTCGCGCGGAAATCCTCGATCTGTTCGTTGAAGCGGCCGAAGCCCTGCTCGACGCTGTCGATGTCCTTGGCGACGGTTTCGGTGTCGCTGCGGATCGCGGCGATGGTCGAGCTCATCGAGTCGGCCGCCAATGCCGTTTCATCGACTGCAGCCGTGATCATCGTCACGGTCTGGGCCTGCAACTCCATCGCCTGGCGGATGCGGTCGGCCGAGGTCTGGACTTCCTCGACGGTCGACTGGATCGATCCGTTGGCCTCGACCGTCTGCCGGGTAGCAGCGGTGATCGCGCTGATCTTGGCGGTGATATCGTCGGTCGCGCGCGCCGTCTGGCTGGCAAGCGACTTCACTTCCTGAGCGACGACCGCGAAGCCGCGGCCGGCGTCGCCGGCGCGAGCCGCCTCGATCGTGGCATTGAGCGCCAGCAAATTGGTCTGGCCGGCGATGTCGCGGATCAGGCCGAGGATCGATTCGATCGCCTCGACATGATTGGAGAGGGCGCGGCTGACCTCGACCGCTTTTTCGGCCTGGCCGCCGGCGCGGGTCGCGACCCCCGATGCCACTTCGACTTCGGAGCGGGCGTCCTCGATCGCGCGGATCAGGCCGGCGGCGGTCTGCGCTGCTTCGCGCATTGCGACGGCCGACTGTTCGGCCGCGGCGGCGACTTCGCTGGTCTTGCCGAGCATGCCGCGGGCTGACGATGAGGTGATCAACGCCTGGGCGCGAAGCTCATCGCTTTCCTTGGTGCATTTGGACACGACGCTCATCACTTTGCGGTTGAACTCTTCGGCGTGCTGCGATTGGCGGACGTTGCTTTCGTCGCGGGTTATCGTGATCGCGTGATGGATGAAGCAGTCGATCTGGATTGCCTGGATTTCGGACAGGGTGCGGGCGAGGCGAACTTGCTCGGCCTCATCTCGGATCTGGCGGCGGATTGCGGCGAAGGCGGCTTCGGTCTCGGCGGCGACTCCGACCAGCAGTGTCGACAGGGTCAGCCCCGCGCCGAGCGCGCGCTCGACATAGCCGCGCGCCTGCGCGGTCCATTCGGGTTGGTCGAGCTTCTGGAATTTCGAGGCGATGTAGGGGGCGATGCGGGCGGCGAGTTCGTCGATCTTAGCCTCGTCGAACCGGTCGTGCACCTCGGGCGACTGGGCGTAGCTGCGCCACAGTTCGCGCGCCATCACAATCCCATCGGCGGAGACATGGCTCCACAGCTCGCGGGCGCGAGCCGGCAGGTCGGCGGTCGTGTCATAGAGGCTGAGCCCCCGCGCCAGATCATAGTCGCCGCTCGACGTTCCCCGAACCACATTCGCCATCGATCAAAATCCCAGTCTGCCAGTACTTGTGGGACGGCTATGGCCCGGCATTGGTTAAGGGCGGGTTAGCCTATGGCGCCAATCTTGCCAGTCCGGCCGATGCTGCCTAGGGGATCAGCAGCTTTTTCCTGGCGGGATTTTACGACCCATGAGCAGCACGCACCCCCCGCGGCCCTTATCGCCGCACTTGACCATCTGGAAATGGGGGCTGGGGATGTTGGTCTCGATCCTTCACCGCGTGACCGGTGGGGCGCTGACCGTGGCCGGACTGGCGATCCTCGGCTGGTGGCTGGCGGCGATCGCCGGGGGCGAGGCAAGCTATGCCGAATTCGCCAAAGTGGCGGGACATCCGGCCGGCCTGATTGTGCTCGCGGGGCTGACTTGGGCGTTTTGGCAACATTTCTTCTCGGGCCTTCGCCATCTGACGCTTGATACCGGCGCGGGCTATGAGCTCAAGGTCAATCGATTCTGGGCGGTGATGACGCTGGTCGCTTCTTTGTTCGCGACCGCGGCGACCTGGTACATCCTGTTGGGAGTCGGCAAATGAGCCTGAGCGAAAACACCATGCCGATGGGGAAGGTCGAAGGCCTTGGTCCGTCGGGGCACGGCGGACATCATTGGCTGGAGGAAAGGTTTACGAGCGTCGCGCTAGCTCTGCTCTCGCTGTGGCTCATTTTCTCGCTGACGATGCTGCCAGCTCTCGACCGGCAGACGTTGACCGAATGGCTGCGCGGCGCGTGGGGCGCGGTGCCGATGGCGCTGCTCATCCTCACCGCGTTCAAGCATGGGCTCGACGGCTTGAAGGTCGCGGTCGACGATTATGTTCATGACGAGGGCAACCGCGTCGCGGTCCATTTTGCACTGACCATGGCGGCGGTCGCCGGGGCTGCGGCATCGCTGTTTGCGCTCGCCAGGATAGCGTTCGGAGCCGCCGCCTGATGAGCGCCTACAAGGTCGTCGACCATATCTACGACGTCGTCGTTGTCGGCGCCGGGGGAGCCGGCCTTCGCGCGACGATGGGCGCGGCGGAGAAGGGGCTGAAGACCGCCAATATCACCAAAGTCTTCCCGACCCGCAGCCACACGGTCGCGGCGCAGGGCGGAATCGCCGCCAGCCTCGGCAACATGGGGCCGGACCAGTGGCAATGGCACATGTACGACACGGTCAAGGGGTCCGACTGGCTCGGCGACCAGGACGCGATCGAATATCTGTGCCGCGAGGCTCCGGCGGCGGTCTACGAGCTGGAGCATGCCGGCCTGCCGTTCAGCCGCACCGACGAAGGGAAAATCTACCAGCGCGCATTCGGCGGCATGACACAGAATATGGGCGAGGGGCCGCCCGCGCTCAGGACCTGCGCCGCCGCCGACCGCACCGGCCATGCCATGCTCCACACGCTCTATCAGCAGAGCCTTCGCTACGACGCCGACTTCTTCATCGAATATTTCGCGCTTGACCTGATCATGGAGGGCGGAGAGTGCCGCGGCGTGGTCGCGATGAACCTCGATGACGGGTCGATCCACCGCTACCGCGCGCAGGCGGTGGTGCTAGCGACCGGCGGGTTCGGCCGCATCTACTACACCGCGACCAGCGCCCACACTTGCACCGGCGACGGCAATGCGATGGTGCTTCGCGCCGGCCTGCCGCTGCAGGACATGGAATTCGTCCAGTTCCACCCGACCGGGATTTACGGCGCGGGCGTGCTGATCACCGAGGGCGCGCGCGGCGAAGGTGGGTATTTGACCAACTCCGAGGGCGAGCGGTTCATGGAGCGCTACGCACCCTCCGCGAAGGATCTGGCCAGCCGCGACGTCGTGTCACGATCGATGGCGATGGAAATCCGCGAGGGCCGCGGGGTCGGCGACCACAAAGACCATATCTACCTCCATCTCGATCATATCGATCCGAAGATTTTGGCCGAGCGGCTGCCCGGCATTACCGAGACCGGCAAGATTTTCGCGGGCGTTGACCTCACCCGCCAGCCGCTGCCGGTGGCGCCGACGGTCCATTATACGATGGGCGGAATTCCGACCAACTATCACGGTGAGGTCGTCACGCTCAAGGACGGCAATCCCGACTCGGTCGTCCCCGGCCTGTTCGCGGTCGGCGAGGCGGCGTGCGTGTCGGTTCATGGCGCCAACCGCCTCGGCTCGAACAGCCTGATCGATCTGGTCGTGTTCGGCCGCGCTGCCGGACTTCGCCTGGCGGAAGTGATCAAGCCCGGTGCCGCACAGCCCGAGGTCAAGAAGGACGGCTCAGACCTTTCGCTGACGCGGCTCGACAAGTTCCGCAACGCGAACGGCGGGGCGCCGACAGCGGCGATCCGCGCCGACATGCAGCGCACCATGCAGGCCGACTGCGCGGTGTTCCGCGCGACCGCCACGCTGGCCGAGGGCGTCCAGAAGATCGATGCGGTGTATAGGCGTATGGCTGACGTCCGCGTCACCGACCGCAGCCTGATTTGGAACAGCGACCTCATCGAAACGCTCGAACTCGACAATATGATTTCGCAAGCGGTGGTGACGATGCACTCGGCCGCCAATCGCCACGAAAGCCGCGGCGCGCACATGCACGAGGATTTCCCCAAGCGCGACGACGAGGGCTGGATGAAACACACGATCGCGACCTTCGATGGCTGGGGCGGGAGCGGCGGCGCGGTCGCCATCGATTACCGCCCGGTCCACACCTACACGCTGACCGACGATGTTGCGTACATCCAGCCGAAGGCGCGGGTTTACTGATCATATATTTGCCGTCCACGGAATATGGCTTTTTTTGACGGCACTCTGTCCGATGCGTCAGCAATCGTTTAGCTAATATTCTAGCGATATCGGAGTTGATTATGGTGAGGCCTCGCAGCGCGAACGATAGAAGCACGCGATGGTGGTTATCAGTCGGCTTCCTGTTGTGGCTGGCTGTCACGGGAACGAGCGTGCGCGCCGAAATTCCGCACCTTACGCCGGCGCAGTGGCAATCCGACATCCGCCTACTGGCCGATGCGGTACCCAAGACGCATAAGAACGCGTTCCATCACACGTCGAAAGCTGAATTCGGGCGCGAAGTTGCCCGCCTCCTGAAGCTTGCCGAGCACGGGAGCGATCCCGCGATCGTTGTCGGCATTCAGCGGCTTGTTGCCTCCTTGGGCGACGGTCACAGCGGTCTTTCCACGATGGGCCTCTTTCGGTCCTATCCGTTGGAGCTCATGTACCTGGACGGCGAGATACGCGTTATTCGAGCTGGAGCGGGCTTTGAAAAAGCGATTGGTGCGCGCGTTCTTGCGATTGATGGAACCCCGATTGCAGAGGCGCAGCGAAGAGTCCTGCCGCTGATTTCTCAGGCCGAGAATCAATGGTGGATCCGGGATCAGCAACCGCGCAAACTCGTGGTTGCCGAAAACCTTTTTGCAACCGGCATTGCGCACGACGTTGACGGGGCGAACTTCACGCTGCAACGCGACGGGGGTCGTCCCATCGATTTGGTCATTCCTTCGGTGCCAGCTGGCACTTCGATCGACTGGCGAGAAATCACGCCCCTCCCGCTGTCCCGCACTCACACCGACCAGTCATTCTGGTTCACCGATCTGCCGGGCACGAAAGCGGTTTACGTCAATTTCCGTAATTACTCGGACCTCGCAGAAAATGCTCGCGCGCTGTTCGACCATGTCGATGCCGTCGGCGCCAAAGCCCTGGTCTTTGACCTTCGCTTCAATGGTGGCGGAAACTTCACCCTTCCGAGGCGCTTCATCATCCCCGAAATCCGGCGTCGAGCAACGCTTATGGCACCGGGCCATCTATATGTGCTCGTCGGCCGCCACACTTTTTCGGCGGCGATGACGAACGCGATCGATTTCAAGCGCGATCTGAAAGCGACCTTGGTCGGAGAGCCCATCGGCGCTCGGCCCAATGGCTATCAGGAAAACGGGATGATCACCCTTCCGCAGTCGAATTTGCGAGTGTCCGTCTCAACGCTTTATTACCAGTTCTGGCCGACCAACATCGCAGCTTTGAAGCCCGACGTATCCCGCCCGCCCAATTGGGGTGCCGTTAGGTCAGGGCGCGATTCCGCTCTTACTTATGCGATCGCGCAGCTGAGGCAGAACGGCCGACGTTGATCGTCGAAAGGCGGCAGGAATCCGGTCCAAAGCTTCAGGGCTGACTGAAGACATCGAAAGATTGAACTAAGGCGCGGGTTTACTAGAATATTCGGATGCGATTTTTGGGCGGGCGGAGCGATCCGCTCGCCTTTTTCATCGCGTCGCAAGGTCCGGTCAGCGACGAAACGTTCTTTTTTGTCGATGAATGGTTGCGATGAGTCGTGCATTTGCGTAGACGAATCGAATTCAACGGAGGAGTCGTGCACATGTACGCATCGGACGGACAACGCTCGCCAGGCAGGAAACTGCTGCTCGCGATCCTGATCGGGCTGGCGCTTGCCATCCCGCTTTTTTCGACCTGGTTGCTGGTCTATGACCGGCAGAGCCAGTCGGATGAGGCCCGCGCCTCGATCACCGAGGGGTGGGGTGGTCAGCAGTCGATCAGCGGGCCGGTTCTGGTCATCCCCTACCGCACAACGGCGACCGAAATTTCGGACGGCCTTGGCAAGACAGTCAAGCGTACGCGCAACGTGATCAAGGAACTCACGCTTGAGCCGGAGGCGGTCGAGATGAAGACCAAGGTCACGCCCCAGCTGCGCAAGCGATCGATTTATGAGGCGGTGGTCTATGATGCGAACATCGCCGGCTCGGCGCGGTTCGCCTTCCCACCCGATCTCGCGCGTTATGGCCTCGACCCCGCCACCCTCGACCTCGGCCGCGCCGAATTGCGTTTCGGGATCAGCGATCCGCGCGGGCTCGGCGCTAATCCCCGCGTCCGCGTCGAGGGCCGTGCGGTGAGGCTGCAGCCGGGCGGCGGCAGCGGGCCGGGGCGCGGCTTCTTCGCCTTCGTCGATGCGGCCCCGCTCAATGGCCGGCCGTTGATGGTCGCCTTCGACTATGATTTCCGCGGCAACAGCTCGCTGGCGCTGGCGCCGCACGCTGGCGATACTCATTGGGCAGTGAGCAGCGCGTGGCCGCATCCGTCGTTCGGCGGCTCGTTCCTGCCGGGCGCGCGGACGCTCGGCGCTGAGGGCTTCACCGCCGACTATCGCATCGGCAACCTCGCGCTCGGGCGGGCGCTGGTGTCGACCGGCGACAAGGGTTCGAGCGACATCACCGCAAGCACCGCAAGCGACGGGCGATACGCTGCCGTGGCGCCCGCCCCCGGCGGAACCGAAATCGCGTCGATCGATCTAATCCAGCCGGTCGACCTTTATTCGCGCGTCAATCGCGCGACCAAGTACGGCTTTCTGTTCATCGGCTTCACCTTCCTCGCGCTGCTGATGTTCGACATCATCGGCGGGGTCCGGGTGACGGCGGTCGAATATCTGCTGATGGGGGCGGCGATCGTGCTGTTCTTCGTGCTGTTGCTGGCCTTCGCCGAAGTGATCGGTTTCACCGCCGCCTACATCGTCGCCTCGGCGGCGATCGCGGGGTTGAACACAGCCTATTCCGCCGCGGTGCTCGGCAGCTGGAAGCGCGGCTATGTCATCGGCGGGCTGCTGATCGGGCTCTACGCCGTGCTCTATATATTGCTTGGGCTCGAGGCGTTCAGCTTGCTGATCGGTTCGATACTGTTGTTCGTCGCGCTGGGCGGGGTGATGTTCGCCACTCGGCGGATCGATTGGAGCGGGACAGCACCCGCGTAGGGACTGGTCGAGGGGAGCGGCTACAGGTAAGGCCGCTCCCCGATGACCGATCCCAAACCTCCCAAGCGGATTTTCCCGACTTCCAAGGTCGACGCTGCCGCCGCCAAGCATGTCCCCTCCTCGCCGCAAACCGAGAGCGAGGCTTACAAGCTTGCCTTTCAGGACACCGACTTCCTGCTGCGCGAGGATTTGCGGCCGGTCCGCTTCCAGCTGGAATTGCTCAAGACCGAACTGCTGATGAGCGAGGCCAATATCGCCTCGACCTTCGTTTTCTACGGGTCCGCGAGAGTTCCCGAGCCGGCCAAGGCGCAGGCTCTGCTCGACATGGCGCGGACCGATTGGGACCGGAAGGTCGCCGAAAAGCTGGTCGCTAAATCGCATTATTACGATATCGCCAAGGAGCTGGCGGGAAAAGTCAGCCGCTTCCCGGTCGACGAGGACGGCAAGCGTCACTTCGTCGTCACCTCGGGCGGCGGGCCGTCGTTCATGGAGGCGGCCAACCGCGGCGCAATGGAGGCCGGGCAGGAGTCGATCGGCCTCAACATCGTCTTGCCGCACGAGCAGCTGCCCAACATCTACGTCACGCCGGATTTGAGTTTCCAGTTCCATTATTTCGCGCTGCGCAAGATGCATTTCCTGCTCCGCGCCCGTGCGGTGGCGGTGTTCCCCGGCGGGTTCGGGACGTTCGACGAAATGTTCGAGCTGTTGACGCTGATCCAGACCGGCAAGGTCCGGCCGCTGCCGATCCTGTTATTCGGCAAGCAATTTTGGGAGCGGGTGGTCGACTTCCAGGGACTTGCCGAGGAAGGGGTAATTTCGCCTGCCGACCTTGATCTTATTACCTGGTGCGAGACGGCCGACGAAGCGTGGGACGCCGTCTGCAGCCACTATGAGGTGGCTGAGCGATAGCCAGGCATGCGGCTGGATCTTAGCCCTATTGGCTGATCTTCGCGGCGTCCCCACCGACGTTCTTCTGCCCGCCCTTGGCGGCCTGCGCTTCGTTGAGCACCGGCTCGTTGGCCGCCTTTTCGGCGCCGGCACCGGCTGCTTCGGCGGCGGCCTTGTCGCCTGCCGCAGGGGCGGCGGCGGCGGGTGCCGCCGGGAGCGGTTTGGGCGCGTCGCCATGCTGGTTGAGGAAGGCGATGACGTTGGCGCGATCCTCGGGATTGGCGAGGCCGGCGAAGGTCATCTTGGTGCCTGGCGCGAACTTCTTCGGGTTGGACAGCCAGTCGCTCAGCGAGGCAAAGTCCCACGCGCCGCCCTTTCCGGCCAGCGCTTCGGAGAAGGCGAAGCCGCCCGCGCCCTTACCGATCGGCTCTCCGATGACGTTCCACAAATTGGGGCCTAGCGCGTTGGCGCCGCCCTTGTCGGCATTGTGGCAGGCGGTGCATTTCTTGAACACCTGCTCACCCTTGGTCGCGTCGGCGACCGAGAAATCGATCGGCTTCTCGACCGCGGCGCCTTCGCCTTCCACAACCACGCCTTCGATCTTGTAACCGCCTTCCTCGGGCTTTTCGCTATGGAACATTTCGCCGGTTACGATCGAGCCGCCCAAGGCGACGATGCCAGCGAACAGGACCCAGCCGGCAATGGTATTGTTGCGGTCTTGCATGAAACCCCGTTCGGCCTTGCCGTGGAAGGAAAGATAAGTTGGAAGCGCCTTTAAGGCGGCGGCCGGGTTACTTCAAGCCGTCGACCCAATGCTCGAGGAGGGTGCGGGCGATGGCCGAATGCGGCGGCGCTTGGAATGGCGCGGCGGACTCTCCGGCCAGCGCGGATAGCACTTCATCACGAGTGAACCAGCGGGCGTCGTCGAGTTCATTATGGTCGATGGTCAGCGAATCGCCGATCGCCGTCGCGTGTGTGCCAATCATCAGCGACGACGGGAAGGGCCACGGCTGGCTGGCGATGTAGCGGGTGTCGCGGACCTCGATCCCGGCTTCCTCGAATAGTTCGCGCGCGACCGCCGCCTCGATCGTCTCGCCCGGTTCGACAAAGCCGGCTAGCGCCGAATAGCGGCCTGGCGGATAGTGCGGCTGGCGGCCAAGCAGCAGGCGGCCGTCATGCTCGGCGAGCATGATCACGACCGGGTCGGCGCGCGGGTAATGTTCGGCCCCGCACGATGGGCAGGCGCGCGACCACCCGCCGCGATTAGGCGCGGTGCCCGTCCCACAGACTGAGCAAAAGCCATGGCGCCGGTGCCAGTTGGCAAGGCTCAGCGCGGCGGCGAAAGTCGGAGCTTCGTCGGTGCGGAGCATGGTCAGCAGCGTGAAATGCGCGCGCGCGTCGATCGGCACCGCGCCGTCGGGCAGGGCGGAGAAGCGCGGCGCGTCACGGTCGAGACCGAGGAACAGCTCAGGCTCTCCTTCAATCGCTTGCCATGCCAGCCGCCCGTCGGGATCCAGGGCCGGGGCGCCGTTGTCCCACGCGAGGGCGCGCGCTTCGGCATGGGCGGCGAGCGCGGAAATTGCGGCCGGGTTGGCGCGCAAATGGTCAGCGCGGTCGAGGCCCGGGCCGGCGAAGAAGGGATCAGGCGGCAAGACTTTCCTTTCGGGCCAAGACAGCCTCGACGGCACGGGCGTAGAGTGTTGGCAAACCCGCATCGCCGACGCGGTTTATCGGGTGCCACCAGCCCTCGTCGTCGGGCGGCGTGGCGCGCGACGCAATTTGCAGGGTCAGGCTGAAATGGGTGAAGCCATGGTCGACAGCCACGAGGCTCTGGCCGGACGGCGCGTCGTCGCCCCACTCCGGCCCCGGTAGCGCCGCCATCCCGCCGAGCATTCCCCGGGCCGGCCGACGGACGAGCCAGATCGCGTCGCCGCGCTCAATCCACCAGACGAGGCCGTGGCGGTGGGGGCGGTCACGCTTGACCTTGGGAGCGGGGAAGCTTTCCGGGTTGCCGCTGGCGAACGCGCGACAGTCGTCCGAAAGCGGGCAGGCTGCGCAATTGGGACGCATCGGTCGGCAAATAGTTGCACCCAAATCCATCACCGCCTGGGCGTAGTCACCGGGTCGCTCGGCGGGGGTCATCGATGATGCGAACGCCCGGATCTCGGTCCGGGCCTCGGCGATGGGTCGGTCGACGGCATGAACCCGCGCCACGACCCGCTCGACATTGGTGTCGACCACCACCGCCCGCTCGCCGAAGGCGATCGCGGCCACCGCCGCGGCGGTGTAGGCACCAAGGCCCGGGAGCTTGCGCAACTCAGCCTCGGTCGTCGGAAATCTGCCCATCCCCGCGATCGCGCGGGCGCAGGCGATCAGATTTCGTGCCCGGGCGTAATAGCCGAGCCCCGCCCACTCCTGCAGCACGTCGGCGTCAGGTGCGCTAGCAAGCGCCTCGACTGTCGGCCATCGGTCGATGAAACGACGGAAACGCGGCTTGACCGTGGCCACCGTCGTCTGCTGCAGCATGACCTCGCTTAGCCAGACGATGTACGGGGCCGGCGGCGGCGCGCCCGGGGCACTGCGCCACGGCAAAGCGCGAGCGTGCGCATCATAGTATCGAAGAAGCCGTTTCGCGGCACGCATTTGGTCGGGAAGCCGCGATGCGGCACTGGCGGGCATCAAAACCCTATGGCATGGTCGAAAGCGATGGCGAAGTCCCCGCGTTCCGATTCAAAGACCGATGCGCCGCGCCGCGGCCATGCACGCTCGGCCGGGGATCTGGTCGCCGACATCGCCGGGGTCAGCTTCAAGCGCTTCGGCTTCGTGCAAAGCGCGGTCGTCAGCCGCTGGGCCGAAATCGTCGGCGAGCGCTATGCCAAGGTCTCGACTCCCGAATCGATCCGCTTTCCAGGCGGCAAGAAGTCGGGCGGCACGCTGACGCTCAGCGTCGAGGGCGCTCACGCTCCGCTGATCCAGCATTTAGCACCGCTGATCACCGAACGGGTCAACCGCTTCTTCGGCTATGAGGCCGTCGCCAGGATCGCTTTTCGCCAAGGACGCGCACCCAAGGACGCCGCGCAGCCGATACGTCGGGTTCCGGCACCAGTGCCGCGCGAGCTTGGTGAGGGCCTGCGCCGCATCGCCGACCCCGAGCTTCGCCTGTGTCTCGAATCGCTCGCCGCGAGTCTCGCCGGTTCGACCGGCAAGCCCGCGATCGAGTCGATCCCGCCAATTCCCACACCTGTCACTATTCGGAGCGATTGAACGATATGAAGATCCCCCATCTGATCATCGCCGCCTCGGCGATCCTCGCCAGCGCCGCCTGCAATGCCGAAAAGGGCGCCAAGGCGACCGGCCCCGGCCCCGAAGTCACCGCCAAGGCTGTTCCGGCGCCGAACAATGGCGACTGGTCGGCGATCGTGTCGAAGACGGCCGAGGGCGGTTTCATCATGGGCAATCCCAATGCCAAGGTGAAGCTGGTCGAATATGGGTCAATGACCTGCCCTCACTGTGCCGCGTTCGATGAAGCGGGTACCAAGCCGCTGATCGATAATTATGTGAAGAAGGGCCTGGTTTCGTTCGAGTTCCGCAATTACGTCCGCGACCAGTTCGACCTGACCGCGTCGCTGATCGCGCGCTGCGGCGGCGAATCCTCCTTCTTCGGGCTGACGCGCAACCTCTACGCCGACCAATCGAACTGGATCGGCAAGCTTCAGGCCGCCGACCAGGCGCAGATGCAGGCGTTGGAAGCGATGGCCCCGGCACAGAAATTCTCGACCATCGCCGACCTAGCCGGTTTAAAGCAGTTCGCTTCGCTGCGCGGCGTGCCGCGCGCCAAGGCCGATGCGTGCCTTGCCGATGAAGCGGCAGTCAATCAGCTGGTGCAGATCAACAGCGACGCGATCACCCAATATCCCAAGTTCCCCGGCACCCCGACCTTTATAATCAATAGCGCCATGGTCGAACTGGGGCCGGTGACCGAAGCCCAAGTATGGCCGACTCTCGAAACCAAGATCAAGGAAGCGCTGGCCGGCTAGGATGAGCGAACGGGAGACTGCAACTTGCGTTTCCGCCGGCTGAAACTCAGCGGATTCAAGAGCTTCGTCGAACCCGTCGAGTTGCGCATCGAGCCGGGGCTGACCGGGGTCGTCGGGCCCAACGGCTGCGGTAAGTCCAACCTGCTCGAGGCGATCCGCTGGGTGATGGGTGAGGCCAGCCCGAAATCGCTTCGCGGCGGGGGCATGGAGGATGTCATCTTCGCCGGCACCGCGACCCGCTCAGCGCGTGACTTTGCCGAAGTCTCGCTGCTGATCGAGCGCGCCGCCGACGATGACGATCGGCTCGCCGAGAGCGAGGTCACCCGCCGGATCGAGCGCGGCGCCGGATCGGCCTACCGAATCGACGGCCGCGACGTTCGTCAGAAGGACGTCTCGCTGCTGTTCGCCGACGCCGCTACCGGGGCGCACAGCCCCGCGCTGGTCAGCCAGGGGCGGATCGGCGCGGTGATCGCCGCCAAGCCGGTCGAACGGCGCATGATGCTGGAGGAGGCGGCGGGAATTTCCGGCCTCCATGCGAGGCGCAAGGATGCCGAGCAGAAATTGCGCGCGACCGAGGTCAACCTTCAGCGGCTCGACGAAATATTATCCGACCAGGAAGCGCGGGCGTCGGCGCTGCGACGACAGGCGCGCGCGGCCGAGCGCTATCGTGCGCTGACCGGCAAGATAAGGCTCGGCGAAGCGAAACTGCTCCACGCGCGCTGGGCCGAGGCCGACCGCGCTGCCACGGTCGCCGCCGAACAAGCTAAGGCCAGCGGCGGCGAGGTCGCCCGACTGCAGGACGCCGTGCAGGTCGGTCAAATGCTTCAGGAAAAGGCCACGGCGGTCCTGGCCGAGCGGCGCGAGGCAGCGGTCGCTGCGCGCGAGGCAGGGCGAACGATCGCCCATGCGCTGGCCACCGCGCGGGCGCGGCGTGACACGGTTGTGCGGCGGTTGGCCGAGCTCGAACGGCTTGCCCGTTCGATCGGCGCAGAGACCGCGCGCGAGCAGGCGCTCAAGGCGGATGCCGCCAGCGCCATCGCCGGGCTCGACGACGAACGGCGCTCGATCGAGGCGCGACTGGCCGATGCCGAGACGATCGCCGCCAATATTGCGGCGGAACTGACCTCCGCCGAGGGCGGGTCGCGCGAAGCAGAGACGGCACTGGCCGCGCTGCTCGCTCAGGAAGCCGCGACGCGGGCTGAGCGGCGGATTGCCGACGCCGCGCTCGACGCCGCGCGCAGCCAGGTGGCGCGGGTGGCGGCCGAGGGAGAGCGGCTGGCGGGACTATTGGCGAATCTGGGAGACGGTGCCACCGAGGAAGCGGCGATTGCGGCGGCCAAGGCCGAGGGCCAGGCCGCTGCAACGACCCTGGCCGAGGCGGAGCGGGTGCTGGCCGAAGCCGAGGCGGGCCGCTCCGAAGCGGCCAAAGCACGAGACGCGGGCGAAAGCCGGCTGGCCGAAACGCGAGCGGCGCTGAGCGCGGCGCGGGCCGAGCGTGAAGCGCTTGCGCGGGCGCTGGCGCACGGCGGCGGGGCGGCGCTGACCGACCTAAAGGCATCGCCGGGATATGAGCGGGCACTGGCGGCTGCGCTTGGCGAAGATATTGAGGCGGGGCTGGGGCGCGATGGACCACGCCGCTGGCAGGGAAGTGAATCCGCACCCGGCGATCCGACGCTGGCCGGGGGGCTGGAACGGCTGCTCGACCATGTCGAAGCGCCCGCCGCGCTGCATCGGCGGCTAGCGCAGGTCGGAGTGGCCGATGAGGACATAGGTCAGCCGCTCGCGGTCGGGCAGCGGCTGGTGACTCGCGACGGTGTAATGCGGCGCTGGGACGGATTTGTCAGTGTCGGCGGCGGCGCGGCGGCGGCCGAGCGCCTACTGCGTGCCAACCGGCTCGCCGAGATTGACCGCCAGTTGCCGCCGCTCGAGGCAGCGCTTGCCGAGGCTGAGCG
>NZ_JACDDV010000035.1:0-13822 GCF_013816785.1 Sphingomonas sp.
CATGAACACCGGCGGGATCTGCATCGGCTGCACCATGCCCGGCTTCCCCGACGCCTTCGCACCATTCTACAAGAAACCGCCGGGGTCATTGATGTCGACCACCGCGAGCCGGGTGACCGGCAACTTCATTTCCTACCTCCGAAGATTCACGCAGGATTCGCGCAACCGCACCAATCGCTGGCGCAAGAGCGAGCAGGTGCCAAGCGGGTGGGCCAACGTTGAAGGCTCGCCGACGGTGGCGGCGCGAGCGGTCGAATTTTTCTACGAGCGACTGAAGCGGATGGGCACCGAGTTCAAGCCGGGGTCGTCGCGTCAGAAGGCGCTTCAGGCGCCGTCGCATCGTTATCTCAATACGCGCCCGACGTGGGAAGGAACCGAACCTCGCTCCGGTGCCGCGCAATCGATACCGGAGGCCGCCGAATGACAAGCAAAGGACACGCCTTATGTCACTGTGGCTGATCGGGTTCATCGCAGCGCTCATCGTGGTGCTGCTCGTCGCGGCACTGCTGATCGGTATATTGGTCGAAGCGCGCCGCATCCGGTCGCTGGCGCTTGCAGCATCGAATTTGGTCCAAGAGATCGACGCCAATACACGGATCGTCTGGGCGTTGCGCGACACCAACGCCGTCGCGGGCGCGCTGCTTGGCGGGGCTGCCGCCATCGACGCCAATGCGGCAGCGATTGTCGCCGCGGTGAGCGGCGCGCATGACGAGCAAAGCGCGGCAAGATGAAAACGGGAGAGATGATGATGGTCAGCGACCTCCTCACCGGAACCGACCCGGCAGCGAGCTGGATTTTGGCGATCGCCATATTGGTCGTCGTCTCTGCGGTCGTATGGCTGCTGCTCCACCTCGTCGCGGCCACCGCCGCCGGGATCAAGGGCGGCGCGGCGGAAGTGTGGGCCGGGGGCCAGCGCGTCGCCAACAACACGATCCATATCGCCAAGGCCTATGAAATTGCCGACGGAGTCGAAGCAATTCTCGGCCACGCCGGCAAGATCGCGGCGAGTGCCGAGGCGATCAAGGCGCATGCCGCGAGCTGTCCCGGCTGCCCCGACTGCTTCCTGGGGAAGAAGTGATGGAGACTTCGACCATCCTCATGCTCGCGACGGCGATGGCAGTGCTCGGCTTCTTCCTCGTCATCGCTTTCGCCTTGTTGCGCATCGATCCGTTGCTCGAAGCGATCGGCGGGCGCGGCGATTCCTATCTGGCCAAGCTGCGGCTCGGGTTGCGCGCGATCGAGCGCGAGACGTCGCACCTTCCGGTCGCCGTACCAAGAATCAACAACGGGCTTGGCGATCTTGCCGGCGGACTGATGACGGTGGACGCCACCTTGGGCAAGGCCTATTCTTCGCTCGTCGCCCAGGAGGGAGCGCCGCAATGACCTTGACCCCCGTCGGTGTGGCAATCTGGATCGCGCTGCTGGCCGTGATCGCCGTCGTCATCGTCCCGTTGGCAGTTGGACTGCTACGGCGTGCGCTGAAAGCCGCGCGCAACATCGAGGGCTATCTCGCCGACATGCTAACCGCGGGTGTCGGGGTGGCCGGCAATACCGCCGCGGTGCCGGCGCTCGACCAGACGATCGAGTGGGCGGTCGCGATGAAGCCGGTTGCCGACGGAATCGAAGCCAAGACCGGCGCCGTCGCGGCGCTCCTTGCCAAGCGCGCAGGAGCCTAGGATGGTCCCCGTCCTCGCGCTCATCTCGCTATTGCTCGCGCTGGTCGTCGTACTCGTCACCGCCTGGCATCTGATCGGCATCTATCTCGCCTTGCGCAATGGTCGCGTCCACCTCGCCGCCCTCGCCGGAGGGCTGACCCAGATCCGCGACGACACCGCGCCGCTCACGGCCAAGCTCGGAACGGTCAATGGCGGGTTGTCGGCGCTGGCGCCGCCGTTGCTCGCGGCCAATGCCAATCTCGCCGCAATCGTCGCGGTCGCTACCGGCAAATGACGCGCGTTTCGCGCGATGGAAGGACTTACTGAATGTGTTTTGAAAACCTCCCCATCGAATTCGACGCTGACGGCAATGCCACGCTCAAGGAAGGGGTGAAGAACCCCTATTCCTACCAGGTTTCAACCCCCGAGGAGCGCGAGCTCAAGCTGGCCGACATCGCGCGCAAGAACGGCCAGCTGGCCGACGTCGATTTCGATCCGGTGACTCGCGTCGCCGGCGCGCTCGCCTTTCATTCGAGCGTCGACCTGAAAGCCGGCAAGGTGCTCGACACCAACAGCGTCGCGACGCTGTTTCGCGGCTATGAGGTCATTCTTCGTGGCCGCGACCCGCGCGACGCGGCGTTCATCTCGTCGCGCGCCTGCGGGGTGTGCGGTGGGGTCCATTCAACCTGCTCGGCGCTGGCGATCGAAATGGCCCTTGGTATCAAGCCACCGCCGCTTGGCATCGTCATCCGCAACATGCTGCTGAGCTGCGAATATCTCTACGACAATCCACTCCATCTGTTCGTGCTGTCGGGTCCCGACTATTCGGAGACCCTGGTTAAGCAGACCAATCCCGAAATCTGGGAGACAGCGGTCACCGCGCCGACCAAGCACAAGGCGATGCACGGCTATTCGACCCTCGGCGAAATATTGACCGACCTCAATCCGCTGACCGGCAAGCTTTACCTCGAGGCGTTACAGATGACCCGCGTCGCGCGCGAGGCCTATGTCCACCTGGGCGGCAAATATCCGCATCCCGAGACCATCGTGCCGGGCGGCGTGACGACCACGCTGACGACACGGACAATGAGCGAATTCTACATCAAGATTTCGCAATTTTTCGACTATGCCAAAAAATGCATAGGCATCTGGGACGATGTGTTTGATTTCTTTTACGAATGCGACCCGCGCTACATGGATTGCGGACGGTTGCCGGCGACGATGATCGACAATGGCCAGTGGGATCATGAGAATTATTACGACGGCACCTATGAAAATTGTAACGCGTGGGGCGAGAAAAGGTGGTCGACCCCCGGAATCGTCATCGAAGGCAAGCTCGTCAGCACCCGCCTAACCGACATCAATGTCGGGCTCGAGGAGTTCGTCGAGCATAGCTACTATGAAAAATGGGACGATTATCCGTTCAAGACCGACCCGCTCGGCAACCCGCTCAGCCCCAATCACCCGTGGAACAAAACCACCATTCCGCGTCCGGGCAAGCAGAATTGGAAGGACCGTTATTCGTGGGCGACCACCCCGACCTGGGACCGGCGCACATTCGAGGCCGGGGCCTATGCGCGGCTCTATGTCTCGGCGCTGGCGCAGAAGATCCCCCACAGCGATTATTTCCAGTCGACCGGAAAGAGCCTCAAGCTCAACATTCCCAGGGGCGCCAACCTTCCCGCGATGGAAATCGAATGGCGCGTTCCGACGGTGTGGAATGCATTCGAGCGCAATCGCGCGCGGGCTTATGCGGTCGGGTTCAACCTGATGGTGACGGTCGAAAACTGGGTGCGTGCGCAGGACCTCATCAAGCGCGGCGAAACCAAAGTCGCCACACCGTTTGAAATCCCCAAGAAAGGTCATTCGATCGGGGTCGGTTTCTGGGGAGCCGGGCGCGGTTTCCTGACCCATCATTGCGAGATCAAGGACGGGCTTCTCGCCAATTACCAGATCGTTACCCCATCGACGATCAACGCTTGCCCGCGTACGCCGTGGGGCGAACCAGGTCCCTATGAACAGTCGGTGCTCAACACCAGGATCGTCGAGAGTAAATTTACTGACGAAAACAGTTTTCAAGGTATCGACATCCTTCGCGCGCTACGATCGTTCGATCCCTGCATGCCATGCACGACGCACGTCATGGTTGAAGGCACCGATCGGGTGATTACGCGCGAAGTGACAACCTGTGCGTGCGGAGTTGCTTGAGCAGTCATGGCATTGTCCGAAGATCCCGCCAAAGCGGCCGAGGTGTTGATCGGGATCGTCGGTTATTCGCCGGTGATTGATAGCTACCCGCTCGGACCAAAGCTGATGAACGGACTGAAGGCGCGGATCGAGAACCGGCATGACATCGCGGTCGAGAATATGACGTGGAGCCCGATCCACGTCGTTCAGCGCTTCCAGGACGAAGGCGCGATCCGTCCCAGGCGGGTGGTGCTGATCGGCGCGGCAGCGGTCAGTGTGGCACCCGGACAAGTTCGCGGCTTTCGCTGGGGAGGCGGAACCGTGCCCGGGGCGGCGATGCAGGAACGCATCTACGAGGCCGTGACGGGCGTCGTCGACCTTGAAAATACGCTGATCATCGGCAGTCATTTCGGCGTCTGGCCGGACGAAGTCTTTTGCGTCGAGGTTGACCTGCCCGCCGATACTTTCGGCAACATGGTCATCGCCGACAGTCTTGGCGATCAAGCACGCGTCGGCAGCGATTCCGGCTTTTCGCCATCGGCGGTGATTGCCGCGGTGGTTCAAATGGCTCTCGCTTTCGCCCTCGACGCGCCGGGCCAAACGGCGCAAACCAAGTCGGCGAGCGAGTGCGCTGGAATTCGGCCGTTCATTCGCAACTGGGTGACGATCGATGCCTGAAGTGGATGCTGTGATGGCTCAAGCGCAACAACAGACCGGCGGCGCGGACGCGCTCGAGCGCCTCAAGGAGCGCGAGGAAATTCTCCAGATCGGCTACTGGTACCAGGGTGAAGGGCTTGGCACGACGCTGACTCCGCAGGCAGTGCTGCCGTTCCTCCAGGCCGACCCGTCTCGGCTCGACGCGACGTTTGAAGCGCTGGTCGAAAGCGGCGACCTTCGCCGACTCGCGAGCGGCTATGATTTCACCTCCGGCGGCAAGCGCAAGGCGGCGCGGATGTTCACCGAAACCTTCACCGAATTTCAGCAGCCCGGCCACGGCGAATGCGTCGATGGCTGCTGCGACGGCGACGAGCCGTGCGAAACCCACGCGCACGCCGGCCACGCTCACGCGGGACATTTGCACGGCCAGCATGGCTGAAATCGATCCCCGGGCAACCTCCGACGGCGAGGCGCCGCAACCGCTCGTCGGGTTTCGCACCAACGGCGAATGGGACGCGCTGCTCGCCGAAACCAGCGCGATGATCGAGAATCTGGAGGCAATCGGCGATGCTGACCAGCGCGGCCAGATATTCGGCACGCTCGACGGCATCGACGCGATCCACCGCGAAGCGCTTCACCGCCTCGTCAGGCTGTTCAAGGAAGGCGTGCTCGAGCAAGTGGTGACCGACCCGGCGATCCGCACGCTAATGGGAATGTACGACCTGCTGCCGCCCGAACAGCCTGGGTGCGGCAAGGTGTGGGATTTCATGCCCAAACCGGGCGAACCCGAACCGTTCAGCGGCAAGCGCGCGCAAAGCGAGCCGCCGGTCGCCGCCGGCCGGCCCCCCGACCCGCCGCACTGGACCCCGGCGCCACTTGCCCGACCGCTCGAATCGGGAGCGGCCGAAGTGTGCCTATTTGACGAGGGGCCGATCCTTGTCGCCGACGTGCGCGGCGACTCCTTCGCCGCCGAGGCGCGCTGTCCTCACCATGATGCGCCGATGACCGGGGGAACGTTGTCGAGCTACAGCTGGGCCTGCCCGCTCGGCGTCGGCTGTATTTACGACATTCGCAGCGGCGCGCGGCTCGGCGGCGGCGAGCCCCTGATCTGCCTGCCGGTGCGGCGTGACGGCGACCGCCTGCTGATCGGATTCGGCGTGCCGTTCGAGCCTGATCTGCCGGCCTTCTGAGCGGGCGCGGAGCGGTGCCGATCCTCATTGTCGGTGTCGGCAACCCGTTAAAAGGGGACGACGGCTTCGGCGTCGCGGCGCTCGCTGCCTTTCGTCGCCAGCCGCTGCCCGACCATGTCCGCTGCCTCGAAACCGGGATTGGCGGGATGCATCTGGTCCAGGAATTGATGCTCGGCTACGATGCGCTGATCCTGTTCGACGCGGTTGACCGCGGCGACGCGCCTGGGCGAATCCTGGTCCTCGACCCGATATTGCCCGGGTTTGATCAACTCTCCGCCAACGAGCGTCGCGATTATTTCTGCGAGACTCATTATGCCATTCCGGTGCGCGCCTTGACGCTGGCGCGGGAAGTCGGCGTGCTTCCGGCAATCGTGCGCATCATTGGCTGCCAGGTCGCCGACGCCGACAGCTATGGGATGGGAATGGATCCCGCGGTCGAAGCCGCAATCCCCGCTGCTGTGGCCGAAGCATCGGCACTCGTGCGAAGCCTTCACGGTCAGTTCGATGGCGGTTGAACTGCGTGTCCGCGGGATGGTCCAGGGAGTGGGCTTTCGCCCGACGGTATGGCGCATCGCGAACGAGCTCAAGCTGTCGGGCGAGGTGCTCAATGACAGCGAGGGTGTCCTGATCCGCCTCGAAGGCCCGGAGGGAGACATTGCATATTTCACCCGGCGGCTGGCGGGGGAGGCGCCAAAGCTGGCGCGGATTGACGCGATCGAGACGTCGGCGCTGGGCGAAACTGTGGCATTTGATGGCTTCACCATCGCGCCGAGCCGGACCGGGAAAATGACTACCGCGATCATTCCGGACGCGGCAACTTGCGCCGAATGCCTCTCCGAAATCAACGACCCATCGCAGCGACGCTATCGCTACCCCTTCACCAACTGCACCTATTGCGGCCCGCGACTGACGATCATCGATGCCGCACCCTACGACCGCGCCAATACCGCGATGAGCGGCTTTCCGATGTGCGCCGAATGCAGCGCCGAATATGCCGACCCCGCCGACCGCCGATTCCACGCCCAGCCGATCGCCTGCTCACGCTGTGGCCCGCGGCTGTCGCTTTCGACGAGTGGCGGCCAGCCGGTTGACATGCCGCCCGGTGGGGACGCGATCAGCGTCACGGCGCGATTGATTGCCGACGGCCATATCGTCGCGATCAAGGGGCTCGGCGGGTTCCACCTCGCCTGCGACGCCACCAACCCTGACGCGGTCGCCATGCTGCGCGAGCGCAAGCGCCGTTTCGGCAAGGCATTCGCGGTGATGATGCCCGATCTCGAAACGGTGAGACGCTTTTGCGTGCTGAGCGAGATGGAAGCGCAACTGCTCCAATCGCGCGAGGCCCCGATCGTCCTGCTCGACACCGACGGCGACCCCTTCCCCGAAGCGATTGCGCCTGGCCTGTCCACGTTGGGCGTGATGCTTCCCTACACGCCGCTTCACCATCTACTGATGCAGGACCTTGGTCGACCAGCGGTGATGACCAGCGGCAATCTGTCGGACGAGCCGCAATGCACTGACGGCGAGGAGGCGCGCGCGCGGCTCGCTGGAATCGCCGACTATCTTCTCGATCATGACCGCCCGATCGTGAACCGGCTCGATGATTCGGTGGTTCGGATAATGGCGGGCGAGCCGGCGATGCTTCGCCGTGCCCGTGGCTATGCGCCGGCGCCCTTGCTGCTCCCCAAGGGCTTCGAACAAGCTTTGCCGGTGATCGCCATGGGCGGCGAATTGAAGGCAACGTTCTGCCTCGTAATGAACGGCCAGGCGATCCTCTCGCAGCATCTCGGCGACCTCGAGAATGCCCCGACCTTCGACGATTATCGTCGAACGCTCGAGCTTTATCTCGGGCTCTACGATCACCGCCCGTCGGTCTGCGCGGTAGACCGCCATCCCGATTATCTGTCGCGCAAGCTTGGCGAGACGATTGCCGAGACGAACGGGATCGAACTCGTCGGAGTCCAGCATCACCATGCCCATATCGCCGCCTGCCTCGCTGACAACGGAGTGCCGCTGGGCGCGCCGCCGCTCCTGGGAGTCGCGCTGGACGGTCTCGGCTTCGGCGATGACGGCACGATCTGGGGCGGCGAGTTTCTGGTAGCCGACTACCGCAGCTATCGGCGGATCGGCTCGCTCAGACCGGTCGCAATGCCAGGCGGCGCGCAGGCAGTGCGCGAACCGTGGCGCAACACGCTGGCGCACATCCTGGCGATCATGAGCTGGGAAGAGTTTCAAGCAAACTTCGCCGGGACGGCACTGCACGGCTATCTCGTGACCAAGCCCGTGCGCGTCGTTGCGAGCATGATCGCGACGGGAATCAATTCACCGCTGACATCGTCGTGCGGACGCCTGTTCGATGCGGTTGCGGGCGCGCTTGGGGTCGTGGCCGACGCGCAAAGCCATGAGGGCGAAGCACCCGAACTGCTCGAGGCGCTTGTCAATCGCGCCGAACTGGAAACGATGCCCGCCAGCGCCGCTTATGGAATCGCGGTTTTGCCCAATGGATCGGGAGTGACCTGGCTCGACCCCGCACCGATGTGGCGCGCGCTGCTCGCCGACCTCGCGGTCGGAACATCCAACGCAACAATAGCGGCGCGTTTTCACAAGGGCTTGGCCATCGCCGTCGCCGATTTCTCATTTCAGCTCATGCGCGACCATGACGCCGGGAACGCCGTCGCATTATCTGGCGGAAGTTTCCAGAACAGGATAGTCTTGGAGGAAATCAAACGCCGGCTGGAAGCGGGCGGAGTGCGGGTGCTCGTCCATTCGGCGGTTCCCGCCAACGATGGTGGGCTCGCACTCGGGCAGGCGGTGGTTGCATCCGCGCGCAGCCTTGCCGGCGACGATGCGGTTCAAGGAGACGGATGATGTGCCTCGGGGTGCCCGGTCAAATTGTCGAGATCGTCGATCCCGAGCTGTTGATCGCCGTTGCGGACGTCGCGGGCGTGCGGCGCAAGGTCAACATCACCTGCATCGTCACCGACGAGCATCCGGCCGCGGCCTGCATCGGCGATTGGGTGCTCATCCATGTCGGCTTTGCGATGGCGCGGATCGACGAGGCCGAAGCCGCCGAGACGATGAAGGTGCTGACCGCGATGGGCGAGCTCCAGGCCGAGCTCGCAGCGATGCAGCATTCGGGAGAGACGGCATGAAGTATGCCCATGAATTTCGCGATCCGGTTCTCGCTCAAGGCCTGCTTGGCCAAATTCGCGAGGCGGTGGCGCGAACCTCGGCGACCGTCGAGCGCCCGCTCAATATCATGGAGGTCTGCGGCGGCCATACCCACGCCATCTTCCGTTACGGGCTGCACGAGATGGTGCCCAAGGACATCGAGTTCATCCACGGCCCCGGCTGCCCGGTGTGCGTCCTGCCGATGGGCCGGGTCGACGATTGCATCGAGATCGCCGAGCATCCGCAAGTGATCTTCGCTACCTTCGGCGATGCGATGCGCGTTCCGGGAACGAAAAAGAGCATGCTCCAGGCCAAGGCCGAGGGCGCCGATATTCGCCTGGTCTATTCGCCGCTCGACGCGCTCGCCATCGCGCGCTGCAATCCGGACCGGGAGGTAGTGTTCTTCGCCTTGGGCTTTGAGACGACGATGCCCTCGACCGCGCTGACCGTCCTCCAGGCGGCCACGGAGGGGATCAGCAACTTCTCGCTTTTCTGCAATCACATCACCGTTCCGCAGCCGATCAAGGCCTTGCTCGATGATCCCGACATGCGGCTCGACGGCTTTGTTGGCCCCGGTCATGTCAGCATGGTTGTCGGAACCCGCCCCTATGACTTCATCGCGCGCGATTATGGCAAGCCGATCGTGGTGTCGGGGTTCGAACCGATCGACCTTCTGCAATCGGTGCTGATGGTCGTCACCCAAATTGCCGAAGGCCGCGCCGAGGTCGAGAACCAATATGGCCGCATCGTCTCGCGCGACGGCAATCCCCAGGCACTGGCGGCGATCGGCGCGGTGTTCGAACCGCGCGAGAAATTCGAATGGCGCGGGCTCGGCGAAATCGACGCCTCTGGGGTCAAGATGCGTCCCGCCTTCGCCGCATGGGACGCCGAGCGAAAATTCGACGTCGGCTATGGCAAGCGCCGCGAAGTGGCCGACCCGCTCGATGCGCGCTGTGGCGACGTGCTAAAGGGACAGATCAAGCCCATCGCCTGTCCACTGTTTGGATCAATCTGCAATCCTGAAACCCCGGTCGGTGCGCTGATGGTTTCTTCCGAAGGAGCTTGCGCCGCTTATCACCAATACGTCGGCGCCCGTGCCCGCGAGGCACAGGTGGTTTGACGACGGTTGCAATGCCTTTCCGTCGGTCGGGACGGCTCAAGGCGAAGACGATCACTCTTGCCCACGGTGGCGGCGGCAAGGCGATGCGCGACCTGATCGACGATGTGTTCATTGCCGCGTTCGACAATCCCGCGATGGGCGAAATGGAGGATCAGGCGCGCCTAGACGTAAGCGATCGAATGGCCGGTGGTGGGAGGCTCGCCTTCACCACTGACAGTTTTGTCGTCGATCCGCTCGTCTTTCCTGGCGGCGACATCGGTAAGCTCGCAGTGTGGGGAACGGTTAATGATCTGGCGGTCGGCGGCGCTACGCCGCTGTGGCTCTCGGCTGCGTTTATTATCGAGGAAGGCGTCGAGGTCGAGTTTCTGCGGACGATTGCGGCGTCGATGCGCGCCGCGGCCGATTCGGCCGACGTGGCGATCGTCACCGGCGACACGAAGGTGGTCGAGCGCGGCAGTGCCGACAAGCTGTTCATCACCACTGCCGGGATCGGAATCATTCCGCCCGGCCTCGACCTGTCGGCGCGTCACATCCGGCCCGGCGACCTAGTGCTGGTCAACGCCAGCCTCGGCGAGCACGGCGCCGCGATCCTCGCCGCGCGCGGCGAGATCGAGCTCGAGATGGCAGTGACCAGCGACTGCCGGCCGCTCAATAGGTTGGTCGACGCGCTACTTGCCGCCGCGCCGGCCACGCGTGCGATGCGCGACGCGACCCGCGGCGGAATTGCTGCGGTGCTTAACGAGATGGCCGTTGCGGGGGGGGTCGGCATCGTCCTTGAGGAAGCCGCACTGCCCATGCGGGCCGATGTCGGCGGCTTTTGCGAAATTCTAGGCCTCGACCCGCTCTATCTTGCCAACGAGGGCGTGCTGGTCGCGTTCGTGCCCGAGGAACAGGCGGGTCGGGCAATCGACGCGATGCGCTGCCACCCCTTCGGCGAGGCGGCGGCGATAATAGGATCGGCCACGGAAGCCCGGCCCGGCGTGGTAGTGATGAACACCACGTTTGGCGGAACGCGAATTGTCGACATGCTAATCGGAGAACAGTTGCCGCGAATATGCTGATTCAGGTCCGAATTTCTTCGCCAGGGCGAAGATTGCGAAAGCGCACGGCGTGGACGATCGCCGCAAGCAGGCAGAGCAACGCAGTGATCAGCGAGAGATAGGCACCCGGCAGTATCTCGACCTGAGTCGTCGGGCCGAACGGGGGAGTCAGGATGCGAAACCAGATGCGAACGCTGGCGATTGCCGCCAGCGCCGCGATCAGCCCGCCGAGCGCGAACGGTTCGAGCGGCGCCCGGCGCCGCGACGCCGCCCGGACCAGAAGGAGGATCACGATGGCCGTGACGAAGATCCAACTGGCGGTGTGCGGCATCGGCAGCCAGCCGCTCCAGGTTGTTTCGGTGCCGCTACGTCCAATCGTTCTAAAGAAGCTGAAGAAGGTAAAACCGAACACCAATTGGCCGACCGCGCCGAGGGCAGCGAGACTGAGCCAGGGCGTAAGCCCGGTTTGAATCGGCGCGACCCACGAAACGGCGTTGGTCTGTTTCGCAGAGCGTGACTGGCTGTGCAGCAAGCCGCCCAGCGCTACGGATAAACAGCCCGCTAATGCCACCCACGCTCCGGGTAGTATCTGTGCCGGCTCAGCCTGTGATGGAAGGCACCAGAAGAGGCAGGAATTGCCAAGGATAGTGACGTGATCCGGGACTTCACCGCCGAAGGGCGGCGCAATCATTCGGTAGGATAGTTGCAGCGCCGCGATCACGCCGGCGGCGCTCGCCAATAGCCCGGTGCTGGAGCCGGTAAGGGGGCTGCGGCGGGTCGCGGCCAATCCGACCGCGATAGCGGCCACGACGGCGCAAAAGAGGATTAGTTCGGCAGTTGTGGGAAGCCCCATCCACGCGCTCTGCGGCTCTCCCCGATAGGAAAAATAATTTGTGATCAGCGAGCTGAGTTGGAGCGCGACCCCCGCCAATACGAGCCACAACCCAATCGTGATGTTTCGCATTTTCCGTCCCCCATCATTCTCTCGATCGAACGATAGTCCATTTTTCAAAAGCTGCATCCTCATATCGCTTCGCCATGAGTTCACGCCCAACCCCGGAGCGATGAAGTGGCGCGAATGTGCGAGCTGTGGTAGGTATGCCAACTTGAGGGTGAGGATCATACAATGCCCGACTTTCTCGACTTGCTGACGACCAGACTCCTTTCGAGCGTGCTGCGGGCCTGCGAGGAAATGGCACTACCTGGCGCCAAGCCCCCGACCGTTCCCGTCGATGTTGGATCGACGGTTCAGGGTGCTCTTCCCGCGCCAAGTGAGATACTTCCGCTGGCCATCGTCTTGCTACTGTTTGTCGGAACTGCGGTATGGATCGGATTACGCGGAAGCGAACCTAAAGCCAGGCAGGCTAGTGGACGGTCGGCGGACGGTTCGCATAGCGAGGCCTTTGGCTGATCGGGCTCATCCGAATTCACGTCAACGCGCGCCCGAACTGGCGCCCAAAGTTAGGACGATAGCACCAGCGTCATCCCCCATTTGGCGCTCGTCTGCCGTGGGTCGAAAGCGGACATCAGCGATAACGGAATTTATGTGAAATGGGTACTCGGCAGCTAAGCCTCAAAAAAAACGCCGAACGCCGACGGTCGGCTTTTGTCCGCGATCAGCACGAATCATGGGAGTACCAACACGTGGCCGCTCTGCGATACTGATTCGATCGCAGGCCTTCAAATCGACGCATCTCCGCTAGCCAAGGGGTCGTCCTTTGCTATGTTGTGACATGCCCAGAACGATAGATGATGCATTCCGCCTTTTACGCACAAATCTTGAGATCACAGGCCTTCAGGAGAAAACGGTCTCGACGCGTCAGACGGCAATTCGCTCCGTCCTCGAAAAGGATTTCGTCGTGCTCGATTCCTTTCTGACTGGGTCCTACCGTCGCAGCACCATGATATCGCCCTTGAAAGCGGCCGATGTCGACATCTTCGTTGTTCTCGATCCCAGGCACTATGCGGCGCAAGGGCAAGCCAACCTATTGAGCGCCGTTCGCAAGTCACTACTCAAAACCTATACCAGGACGCCGATGATTCGCCCCGACGGTCATGCCGTCACGATCACGTTTACCGATTTTAAGGTCGACGTCGTTCCGGGTTTCTATCGCACGGGCGGAGGATATCTGATTCCTGACACCGGCGGGCCGCGTTGGATTTCAACCGACCCTAAGCGGCATGTCGAGATCTGGAGCGAGGCGAACAAGTTTAAGGCGAGCGTCGCCCCGCAAAGACTGATTCTTTTTACAACGAAAAGCCGTCAGTCAGCTTATGATTTCAGCTTCATGGCTGACGACGTTCTCCTCTTCGGGAAGGAAAGCGCAGGTGTGCCCGCCGCGATTGCCACAGCTTGCGATGCAAAGGTACGGCTACCAATGCAGTCGCAGGTGCGCTCGATGAACGTTGCAACTGCAGCGGCGCTCGCATTAGGCGAAGCCATGCGGCAGACCGCTTCTTTGCCCAGTTAAGGCAGCACGAACACGGACGCGGAACCTGGCTACGAAACGCCTGGCTCCACTAGCCATGTCCCGCGAATTAGACGTACCGCCAACGGCCAATATGGCGCGTCGCGAACTCATGACATGTCCGTGTTTATGTCATGAGCCTTACTGAACGAACTGCCGCCTTCGGGGACATTTTCAAATCTTCGAAAGACCATTAAGGGCGAAAGTCAGCTATCCAGGAGCGCCCTGGCTGTTCTCACGATTGAAGCGACCGCTGCGACCGACTTTTCTAGCTTGCCAATCCGGTGGTGGAGACTCCCGGTCAGTGAGTCACGCAGCAGCGCGGTCACTGAGG
>NZ_JACDDV010000035.1:13832-22374 GCF_013816785.1 Sphingomonas sp.
CTGAGGCATCTTCCATGATCATGCCGGCCCGAGTGAGAAGCTCGTCGATTAGGCGCGAGGTTTCCGGGTCATGTCGGCGTTTCTTCGTCATGTGCTCAATGACGCTCTTCGGCGGCCGCTAGTCCACCCGCAGCTTTCGGCGCGCACGCGAATAAGGACTCGACTGTGCGGCCGAATCGAGCATTGGTCGCTCGTCGCCTTAGGGCGAGACAGCCGCGCGAACTTCAGGTTCGGCGGCTTGGGTCAGTGCCATCGGAATGTCTCCGGTGTGGCGCAAAATGGAGGCCCAACATGACGACCAAGACCAACGCCTCGACGAAGGCTGCTATGGTGACGAAGATCCTCTCACGTGAGAAGGGCGCCACGGTCCTTGAAATCGCCAAGGCGACCGGCTGGCAGCCGCACAGCTGTCGCGCGTTTCTCACCGGCGTTCGCAAAAAGTCGCAGATCGTGAAAGAACAACGAGCCGACGGTAAGCTCGCCTACCGCATCGAGGCCGCCTCGATGCCTCCCGCCGAATGAGCGACCTCGATCGCAAGCTGAACGACCTGTTAGCGATGTCACCTGCCCAGCTTCGCGCTCTGTGGCGCGAGTGCTGGCGCAGGCCGGCCCCCACGATGGCACCCAATTTGCTCCGCCGGGGCATTGCATGGAAGCTCCAGTCGCGAGTTCATGGAGTGCTTGCCGCTCAGAGCAAACGCGCGCTGGATCAAGCGGCCAGGCGCCTCCGAAACGGCGAGTCAATCACCTCAATCAAGTCGGTATCCTTAAAGCCTGGCACTCGGCTCGTGCGAGAGTGGGGCGGAAAGATCCACCAAGTGGTCGTCCTCGACAAAGGATATGAACATGAGAGCAGGCACTTCACCAGCCTGACCCAGGTCGCTTCCGCTATCGCTGGAGCACATTGGTCTGGCCCACTATTCTTCGGGCTCAAGAAGCGCAGCGTTCCTCAGCGAAGGATCGCCGCATGATGGTCCGTCGCCGCTGCGCTATCTACACCCGCAAGTCGACCGAGGACGGGCTCGATCAGGCGTTCAACAGCCTCGACGCTCAGCGCGAATCCTGCGCCGCTTACATCCTGAGCCAGACCCACGAGGGATGGGAGGTGGTCCAGGAGTGCTATGACGATGGCGGCTGGTCGGGCGGCACGATGGTCCGGCCGGCACTCAAACAACTGCTCGACGATGTCGCCGCCGGCAAGATCGATGTGATCGTCGTCTACAAGGTGGACCGGCTCACTCGAAGCCTCGCTGACTTCGCGCGCATCGTTGATACGCTCGATAAGGCGGGGGCCTCGTTCGTCAGCGTAACCCAGGCGTTCAACACCACCAGCAGCATGGGTCGTCTGACGCTCAACGTGCTCCTGTCGTTCGCGCAGTTCGAACGCGAGGTCACCAGTGAGCGCATCCGCGACAAGGTCGCGGCATCCAAACGCAAGGGGATCTTCATGGGCGGGCCGGTGCCGATCGGATACCGACTTGAGAGCCGCAAGCTGATCATCCAGGAGGCCGAGGCAGCGACCGTGCGCACGATCTTCCGGCGTTATGTCGAGCTCCAATCCATCGGCAACTTGGCCGACACACTCGCTGCCGATGGTGTTCTGACCAAGAAGCGAGTGTTCCGAGACGGCCGCACGGTTGGCGGCATTCCGTTCACGACCGGACCGCTCGCTGCCTTGCTCAAGAATCCAGTCTACATCGGACAGGTGCGCCAGGGAGATGCCCTTTACAACGGAGAGCAAGAAGCGATTATCGGTGACGAGCTGTGGAACGAAGTTCAGGCTAACCTCGCCACCAACCGCCACGAGCGGCGCCTGGGTAGTCGGGCACGCTATCCCAGTTTGCTTACTGGCATGATCACCGATCCCGACGGGCGGCCCATGTCTCCGACCTTTGCCAGCCGCGGCGCTCAACGGCACCATTATTATGTGAGCAGGCTGGGTCCAGGCGAGAACCGCAAAAGCGCCTGGCGTATTCCCGCGCGCGAGATCGACCGCATCGTCTTGACGGCCCTCGAGGAACGGCTTGCCGGAGGATGCTCACTGGGCGCAGGCGACGAGGACGACCGCACCAGCATTGCCAGCCTGGCCGTGCCGCAGCAGCGCTCGATGCTCCTCCAGCACCAAGCGGTTGTTTGGCTTCAGGAGTGCCAACTGAGCGTCACATTCGGCGATGCTGGCGACACGGCGACGTCCGACATTCCCATCTCCATTGCTCGGCGGGGTGCCGAGGTCAGGATCATTCAGTCGCCCGGGGGCAAACCGGCCAACGCGCCAGATGCCGTGCTGCTGAAGCTCGTGGTGCTTGCCCGGGCGGCTCAGCAGGCCCAGCTTTCAGGAGCCGACGATCCACTGGTTGCTCACTACAGCAAGGCCCATCGCCAACAGCTGCTCCGCATCAGCTGGCTTGCGCCCGACATCCTGTCTTCCATCTGCGAAGGTCGACAGCCGGCCACACTGACCGGCCGACGCCTTCTCCGGGCAACCAACATCCCGCTCGCCTGGGCCGAGCAGCGCGTACTGCTCGGATACGCCTGATCCAATCCGCAACGCGCAACTGCAACCGTCGTCCGGTTTATCGGCCGTTGGAGAAAGTGCAGCTGTTTGGGGCATTCGGCGGCGGCCAAAGAGCTCTCTTGGCTAACGGCAGCGATGCGCGGAGTCGGCGCAAGTCCCGGATACTGCGGGACAATATCGGACCGGCTCCATGGCATCTAAGTTATTGTTATTGCAGAGTATTTAGAGTGGTGCCGGATGCAGGAATCGAACCCGCGACCTTCGGTTTACAAAACCGCTGCTCTACCATCTGAGCTAATCCGGCCGCCGCGGCAGCCCACCGCGGCTGCCATCTGCGTCAAACCACGCCGAACGTCCAGCCTTCGCTGCGCGCAATCGCCGGAGTCAGTCCCGGCGGAGCGAAGGCGTTCGGCTCGGTCCGCGCGAACTGGCGCATTCCAGCGGCGGTGATCAGGGCATCGCTTTGATGGTCATTGGGTTCGGCACGAAGCGGCGCGGGAGGACTGCCAAGCGCCTTCAAGGCACGATTGAGTTCGCTCCGGGAACGGACCTTGGCACCGCTGAGACCGGCGTTGCGAAGGTAGATGCGGGTATAGATTTCAACCACTGCGCTGCCGTCGTCGGGCAGCGGATCCATCGGCCAGATGGCAATTTTGTCGTCGATCGCGTGGAGCATCCGCATTCCGGCAAAGCTCGCCTTGGCGACCTGAGCGGCGCCGATCGCGTCATAGGCCGAGGCGGTCTTGCGCCCGCCTTGCGCGTTGAGGCGCGCGTCGCATTGGCGGAAATGCATGAAATCGGCCTTCACCCCGTCCGCGATGCCGAAATAGAAATGCTTGCGATGGGCGGTTTCAAGGAAGCTGGCGGCGCCCAAATCGTCGTCGCTGCAGTGGGCGTCGACGTAGGCCCAGAATTCGCGCGCATTGGTTGGGACGCCCGCTTCCTCCGGCAGATATTCGCCGCGCTCAACGATTGGCGGTGCGAAGCTGAAATCGAAGCCGAACAAGGTCGGGCGTTTGGCGGCTTCGCGGACCAGCCAGTCGGCGACTTCCTCGCGCGACCAGTTGTGTCCGGGGCGAATTAGCCGCGGCGACGATTCGCACCGCGCCTCGGCGATGGCGATACCCTTGTGCCTGGTGCCCTTCGCCCCCGACCAGTCGATCGCGACGAAGGAAATGAACCGCGACCTCACACCAGCGGCGGCTGGCCCTGGCCATATCCGTCATCGCTGGCCGGGCGCTGCGGAACTGGCGTGGCCGGGGCGGAATCCCCGCGTTCCATCCGCTCCAGCTTGCGTGCCGCGGCGTCGCGCCCGCCAAGCCCGAAGGCGATCGCCGCGGCCACCGCTGCGGAACCCAGGATCAGCCCGAAGGCCATCATCACGATCTGGTCGGCAAGGCCCATGAAGGTCAGGCCGATGGCGGTGAACAAGGCGATGATCGCATAGCGGACGATGGTTTGCGCCGGGCTGCTCGCATCGGTCCCGCTGGCGACGAAACCGGAAATGATCCGTGCCAGGAAAATCCCGGTGACGATGATTAGCGAGCCGAAGATGACCTTGCCGCCAAGCTCGGTCACCTGCGCCAGGAAGATGGCAATGGTGCCGCCGCCCAGTTGCTTGGCCGCCTCGATCGACGCGCCAAGGATGATCGCGATCATCGCGATATTGGCGACGATCTTGGATGGCACCGCGCTGACCGGCAAGGCGCCGGTCGATTGCAACGCCTGATCGAAGCCGGTTGGCGGCAGGATCGCTTCGATGATCGTCTTGACGAACCGCGCCAGGATGAAGGCGATGCCGATCCACAATGCGGCCGCGAAGACGCGCGGGATGGCGGCGAGTATCTGGTTGAGCATGGCAATCGCCGGCCCGGAAATCGCTTCCACCCCAAGCACCTGGAAAGCGGAAATTGCGACCGTGATGATGATCAAGGCGAACACCAGTGTCGCGACTCCGCGAGCAATGCTGCTGCGGGTCGCGGGCAGGGCCGGGTCGGTCGCCGAGCGGTCGGCGGACAAGCCCGAGCCGAGTCCGATTTTGTGGAGCAGGCCTTCGACATTCATCGCGGTCAGCGAGGTCTCGGTCAGCCGGCTGGCGATCCGGGCAACGATATAGCCGATGAAAAATATCAGCCCGGCACCGATGAGCCGCGGCAGGAAGGCGAAGATTTCGACTACCATCTTGTTGATCGGTGCAAGGATCTGGCCGAAGCCGAGGAAGCTGACGGCGGCCATGATACCGACCAGCCAAATGATCAGCTTGGCGATCACCCCGAGCTGATGACCGACGGTTTCTTCGGGCGTCCCGGTGACGTGCCGTCGCAGCGCTGGCGACTTGTCGATGGCTTTTTGAAGGACCCATTTGGCAGTGCGGGCAACGATCCAGGTCGCGACCAGTATGGCGAGCGCGATAAGGATTTTGGGGCCCCAGAAAATCAGCTGGCTCTGCCAATAGGCACCCTGGTCTACCTGGTACATGTCACGCTCCCTTCACGGATTTCCTCACGCTTCCCTGTGTAGCGCTTTGCGCCGTTCATTCCAAAACTCAAGCCGCTCTTTGACCTTGGCTTCAAAGCCACGGTTGCTGGGCGCGTAAAAGACTTGCCGGTCCATGTCTTCGGGCCAGTAATCGGCGCCCGAAAAGCCGTCGTCGCTGTCGTGATCATATTGATAGCCCGAGCCATAGCCGATGTCTTTCATCAGCTTGGTCGGAGCGTTGAGGATATGCGCCGGCGGCGGCAGCGATCCGGTTTCCTTCGCGCTCCGGAACGCGGCTTTCTGAGCGGCGTAAGCGGCGTTCGATTTGGGCGCGGTGGCGAGGTAGAGGCAGGCCTGGACGATCGCCAGTTCGCCTTCCGGGCTGCCGAGGAAGTCGTAGGCGTCCTTGGCCGCGAGGCACTGGACCAGCGCCTGGGGATCGGCGAGGCCGATATCTTCGGAGGCAAAGCGGACGAGGCGGCGCAGCAGGTACAGCGGCTGCTCCCCAGCGACCAGCATCCGCGCGAGATAATAAAGCGCCGCCTGGGGGTCGGACCCGCGAAGGCTCTTGTGAAGCGCGCTGATAAGGTTGTAATGGCCCTCGCGATCCTTGTCGTAGACCGGGACCCGGCGATTGAGCAGCGCGGATAATTGAGCCGCTTCGAGCGGTTCGGGGATGTCGACCGCGAACAGGGTCTCGGCCTGGTTGAGGAGGAAGCGGCCGTCACCGTCGGCGCTTGCGATGAGTGCGTCGCGGGCAGCGGCCGTGACCGGAAGCGGGCGCCCGGCGATTGCTTCGGCGCGGTCGATCAACTCGCCCAGCGCCTGATGATCGAGGCGGTGGAGGATCAACACCTGGCAGCGCGACAGCAATGCTGCGTTGAGCTCGAAACTGGGGTTTTCGGTCGTCGCTCCAACCAGGGTCACTGTGCCATTTTCGACGAACGGCAGGAAGCCGTCCTGCTGAGCGCGGTTGAAGCGGTGGATTTCATCAACGAACAGCAAGGTCTGCTGCCCGGCGCCGGCTGCCTGTTTGGCTTCGGCAAAGACTTTCTTGAGGTCGGCGACGCCGGAAAAAACCGCACTGATGGCGACGAACCGCAGTCCGACCGCCTCCGCCAGCAATCGCGCGATGCTGGTCTTGCCGGTTCCCGGCGGTCCCCACAGGATCATCGACGACAGGCGCCCTGCGGCAACCATCCGGCCGATCGCACCGTCCGGTCCGGTCAGATGAGACTGGCCAACGATGTCGCTCAGCGTCGCCGGCCGCAGACGATCGGCCAATGGCGCATTGGCCAGCGCTGCGTCCGGTCGAACGGCGCTGATCTCATCGTCGCTGAACAAGGTGCCCATCGCTGCTCACCATAAGGCGCAATCTAAAAAATGCATCGGCAAATGCTTGCAAGCGATGTAGCTAAGATATATCTCAGACACATCTGAAAAGGAGATAACATGAAACGACACCATGATTGCGGCAAAGGCCGCGATTTCATGATCGACCTTCCCGCGGCCCTGATGGCAATGCGCGGCGGTCGCGGCTGGAGCGGGAATTGGGGGCCATTCACATTCGACTTCGGCGACGGTCTGGAAGGTTCGGGACGGCACGGCAATCGCGGCCGTCGCGGTCGCCGGATGTTCGAATCCGGTGAATTGCGGCTGGTCATGCTCAAGATGATCGCCGACCAGCCGCGCCATGGCTATGAACTGATCAAGGCGATCGAGGACATGACCGGCGGCGAATATGCGCCGAGCCCGGGGATTGTTTACCCGACCCTGACATTGCTCGAGGACATGGGCTTCATCGCCGAAAAGAAGTCCAAGGATTCGAAGAAGATCTTCGCTGCGACCGACGACGGTCGCGCTCATCTCGACGAGAATGTCGCGGAAGTGGAAGAACTGTTCAAGCGTCTGTCCGATCTGGCGCCGAAGGAAAGTTCGTCGGCAGGACCGGCGATCGGCCGCGCGGTAAAGAACCTGATGACCGCGCTTAGCCACCGCATCGGTCGCGACGGTCTCGACGAGGAATTGCTGCTCGAAATCGCGGCCATCCTCGATGAGGCGGCGCAGCGTATCGAACGGGTCAAATAGGGTCGGCTAGCGAGCGGCCATTCGAGCCAGCCGCTCGCGCTTGGCGATCACCCGCCGGTAGACATCGAGAACGACCGAATTGATCTCGTCCCAGTCGCGGGTCGAGGCATAAGCAGCTCCGGCGGCGCCGTGCGCCGAGCGCATCGCGGGGTCGCTGGCATAGGCCTGGAGTGCGTCGGCATAAGCGTCGCCATCGGTCGGATCGCACAGGATTCCGGTGACTCCGTCCTGGACCAAATTGGTCGCTCCGGTTGAGACCGCTGCGACCACCGGCAAGCCGCAGGCCATGGCCTCCAGCGTGACATTGCCGAATGCCTCGGTCACCGACGGGTTGAGAAACACGTCGCCGCTGGCCAGCGCCCGGGCAAGGTCGTCGCCAACCTGCTGGCCGACGAACACCCCGTGGGGCATTCGTTCCTGGAACCAGTCGCGCGCCGGGCCTTCGCCGATGATCAGCGCGTGATGGGGAATGCCGCGCTCGGTCAGCTGATCGAGCGCCGCGGCGAACTCATGGAGTCCCTTTTCAAGCACCAGACGGCCAAGGAAGGTCACGGCCAGCTCATTATCGGCAATGCTAAGGCTGCGCCGCCATTCGACGTCGCGCCGGCCGGGATTGAACTGCTCGCGATCGACGCCGCGGGTCCAGATGTGGATGTTGCGGCTCATGCGCTGGGCGCGGAGCACCGCCGCGGTGGATTCCGCTGGCGCCAAAATGGCATCGCAGCGCCGATACAGACGGCGCAAGGCGGCACGAAGCGCGGGTTCCAGCAGCTGCAAATGGTAATAAGACAGATAGGTTTCGAAACGGGTGTGAACTGAGGCGACGGTGGCAATGCCACGCCGTCGAGCCCACGTCACCGCCCGGTGCGCCGCGATGTCGGGACTCGAGATATGGACGATATTGGGCGCGAAGGCTTCGAGGTCGCGGCGGACCTCCGCCGAAAGCCCGGTGGGAATCCGATATTCGCGCCGCCGCGGGATCGTGACCGATTTCAGTCCGACCAAGTCGCCAGTGGGCGGGAAGGCCGGTTTATCGACCACCGGCGCATAGACCCTGACCGTCGCGCCCTGACGAAGCAAATAGCCGACCAGCCGGTTGAGCGCCTGGTTGGCGCCGTCGCGGACGTAATTGTAATTGCCCGAAAACAGGGCGATGCGGAGGTCGGTGGTTTCCATCGGTGACGCGCCTTAACCGCGCGTTCGGCAAAGGCAAAGGTTGCGATGGGCGAGAAGCTAAGCGAAGCGCGCAAGATCGGGCTGCCGATGGTCGCCCGCGCCGATGCCCGGTTGTTCATCCTCGGCAGCCTGCCCGGCGACGCCTCGCTCAGCGCAAGCCGCTATTACGCTCATCCGACCAATCAATTCTGGCGCCTGCTCGGGGGAGCGATCGGCGAGGATCTGCAGCGGCTCGATTACGACGCCCGCCTGGAGGTGCTGGCTGGCCGGCGAATTGGCTTGTGG
>NZ_JACDDV010000036.1 GCF_013816785.1 Sphingomonas sp.
ATACTGACACGCCGCTCGCTCCTCACCGGGGCGGGCGGCGTTGCCGTCTCACCCGCCGTCCTCAAGGCCGCGCCGAGTGGCTCACGCCGCCATGTCGCGGTGGTCGGGGCGGGGGTGTTCGGCGCCTGGACGGCGCATCATTTGCAAAACAGCGGCCATCGAGTCACGCTGATCGACGCGCGCGGCCCAGCCAACAACCGCGCCAGCTCGGGCGGCGAGTCGCGGATGACCCGCGCGGTCTACGGCAAGGACCTGATTTACGCGCGGATGGCGTTCGACAGCCTCCGCCAATGGCAGGCGCTGAGCTCGGTCGCCGGCCTGCCGATCTTCCACAACACCGGCGTGCTGTTTTTCTTCGACAGCGACCAACCCTACATCCACGACAGCCTCGCCGCCCATCGCACGCTCAAGCTACCGACCGCCTATCTCGAGCCGCCTGAGATGGCCCGCCGCTTCCCGATGATCGACTTCACCGGAATCCATGGCGGGCTGCTCGAACCCGGCTTCGGCGCGCTGATGGCGCGGCGTTCCGTGCAGACGCTGGTCAAGCGATTAGTCGCCGCCGGCGGCGACTACCGCCACGCGAGCGCCCGGCCGGGAGGCGTGAACGGCGGAAAACTGCGTTCGCTGCGCTTGTCCGACAACAGCCTCATCGAAGCCGATGCCTTCGTCTTCGCGCTCGGGCCCTGGTTACCGAAACTGTTTCCCGACTTACTCGGCGGCCGCATCGTCGCCACGCGTCAGGAAGCCTTCTTTTTCGCCCCGCCCGCCGGCGATCGCCGCTTCCTGCCGCGGACCATGCCCGGCTGGGCCGACTTCAACGGCGGCGACCTCTTTTACGGGTTCCCCGACCTCGAGGGCCGCGGAGTCAAGTTCGCCCATGACGGGCACGGTGTCGAGGTCGACCCCGACACGCAAAACCGCGAGCATAGCCGGGCAGCACTCGACGAAATCATCGCCTTCCGCGACCGCCGCTTCCCGCTGCTCAGGGGAGCGCCGCTGACCGAAAGCCGAGTTTGCCAATATGAGAACAGTTCCAACGGCGATTTCCTGATCGACCGCCATCCGACGCTTCCCAATGTCGTGCTCGTTGGCGGCGGCAGCGGCCATGGTTTCAAGCATGGACCCGAGGTCGGGCGGCTGGCGGCAGCGCTGGTCGCGGGCGGCGGTTGTCAGCGCGAGCCACGCTTCACCCTGGCAACCAAGGCCGCGACCCAAAAACGCAGCGTGATCTGAATCAACCCGCCTTTGCGACTCCGACCAGGGCTGGGCGCAACAACCGCTCCTTGAGCATATAGCCGGTCTGCATCTCCTCGACGACCGTGCCAGGTTCGGCGCTGTCGGTGGCGACTTCGATCATAGCCTGGTGTTTGTGCGGGTCGAGCGGGAGGCCCTTGGCGGCGATCCGCTCGATGCCGTTGCGGGCGAAGATGGCGTCGATCTCGCGCAGCGTCGCTTCGATCCCTTCGATGAAACCCTTGATTGTCTCGTCCGCCCGCGATGCATCGGGCACATGGCTCAAGGCCCGGTCGAGGTGGTCGCGCACGCCCAGCATGTCGCGCGCGAAGCCGGTCACGGCATAGGCCGAAGCCTGGATCTTTTCGGCTTCCAGCCGGCGGCGGACGTTCTGGGTCTCGGCGGCCGCGTAGAGCGCCTTGCCACGCGTTTCCTCCAGCTCCCGTTCAAGCTCGGCGACGCGGTCGTGCTCGGCCACTTCGGGGGCGTCCGCGGCGGTCTCGGCCCGGATCGATTCGGCTTCGTCGTGGTGGTCGTTTTGGTCGTTTTGATCAATCATCTCATATATCTCGTAATGGCCTGAGCCGTAAAATCCACCATGGGCACGACCCGCGCATAGTTCAATCTTGTCGGTCCGATAACCCCGACAACGCCGACCACTTGGCCTTGGCTCCCGCGATAGGGCGCGGCGATAACCGACGAGCCCGAGAGCGCGAACATCCGGTTTTCGCTACCGATGAAGATGCGGCACCCCTGCCCCTCGCGCGCGCCTTCGAGCAGGCGGGCGATTTCCTGCCGGTCCTCAAGCTCGTCGAGCAGGCGGCGTACGCGGTCGAGATCGGCGGCGGCCGCCTCGTCGATGAGGTTGGCCTGGCCGCGGACGATCAGCACCGGGCGCTGCGACACATCTTCGCTCCAGTCGGCGAAGCCGCGTGCGACCAGCTCGGCGGCGACCGCATCGATCGCCTCGCGTCGGTCGACAATTTCGGCGCGGAGGCGAAGTTCAGCCTCGGCAAGTGTCAGGCCGGACAATCGCTCGCTAACATAATTGCCGACTTCGGTGAGCGCGACCTGGCTGATCCCGGGCGGTAGCGGAACGACGCGATTCTCGACGCGTCCGTCGGCGCCGACCAGCACGGCCAGCGCCCGGTCGGGAGCTAACGGCACGAAGCTCAGCTGACGCAGGCGTAGCTCGGTCTTGGGCGCCAATATGACCCCGGCACAAGCCGACAGGCCCGACAGGGTCGCGGTCGCCGCGGCCAAAGCCTCCTCGATCGAACGATCCTTCAACTGCGCTTCGATCGCTACCCGCTCGCTTTGCCGGGGCAGCGAATTGTGCATGATGCCGTCGACGAACAGCCGGAGGCCACTCTCGGTGGGAATTCGCCCCGCCGACGTATGCGGGTGGGTCAACAGACCGCGTTCCTCGAGCTCCTGCATCACCCCGCGGATCGAGGCTGGCGACAGGCTTGCGGCGCCGGCCAGCGCCTTCGACCCGACCGGCTGCCCGCGGTCGAGGTAGGCCTCGACCACCAGCCGGAATATATCGCGCATGCGGTTGGACAGATCGCCGATCGGCTCGTTCATGGGAGGCATGTAGGGATTTGCACCGCAAAACGAAACCGAACGGGTTTGATACCGTGGCAAGGTCCGTCTAGGGCGGCGCCAATTCTTCAGGAGACGATGATGCGCCCCAGCGGCCGTGCCCCCGACCAGATGCGTGACCTGACGTTCGAGCCTGGCTTCACCAAACATGCCGAAGGCGCATGCCTGGTCAGCTTCGGCGACACGCGGGTGCTGGTCACCGCGTCGGTGGAGGAGAAAGTGCCGCCTTTTCTGCGCGGTAAGGGCCAGGGCTGGGTTACCGCCGAATATGGCATGCTGCCGCGCGCCACCCACACCCGGGGCAACCGCGAGGCGGCCAAGGGTAAGCAATCGGGACGAACCCAGGAAATCCAACGACTGATCGGACGCAGCCTGCGCGCCGTGGTCGATTTGAAAAAGCTCGGCGAGCGGCAGATACTGGTCGACTGCGATGTCATCCAGGCCGACGGTGGCACGCGAACAGCCTCGATTTCGGGCGCCTGGGTCGCGCTAAGGATCGCCATCGACAAGCTGATGGCCGCCGGTGTGCTGGCCACGGATCCAATCACGACCCAGGTCGCCGCCGTTTCGTGCGGCATTTACCAAGGCACACCGGTGCTCGACCTCGATTATGTCGAGGATTCGAACGCCCATTCGGACGGCAATTTCGTGCTGACCGGCGACGGCGCGATCGTCGAGGCGCAGCTGACCGCCGAGGGTGCGACCTTCGACGAGGAGGGGCTGCTGCGCCTGCTCCGCCTCGCGCGGATCGGCTGCACCCAGATTTTCGCCGCTCAGCTCAAGGCGACCGGCCGATGAAGGCGATCGGTCCCAAGCTGGTCATCGCCACCCACAACGCCGGCAAGTTACGCGAGATACGCGAGCTGCTCGCGCCCCACGGCATCAAGTGCGTCGGGGCGGCCGAACTCGATCTTCCCGAGCCCGAGGAGACCGGGAACAGCTTCGTCGACAATGCCGAGCTGAAGGCGCGCGAGGCGGCGGACTTGAGCGGTTTGCCCGCCCTCGCCGACGACAGCGGTCTGTCGGTCGATGCGCTACACGGCCTGCCCGGCATTTTCTCCGCCCGCTGGGCCGAAGACGAGGCCGGCAATCGCGATTTTGGCCGGGCGATGGAGCGCCTCTGGCGCGAGGTCGAAGCCGCGGGCGAAGAAGCAGGTCGCGACGCCCACTTCACTTGCGCGCTCTCGCTGGCTTGGCCCGATGGCGCCATCCAAAGCTTCGAAGGCAAGGTCCATGGCACGCTCATCTGGCCGCCGCGCGGTGAGAAAGGCTTCGGCTACGACCCCGTGTTCATGGCCGCCGGCATGGACCGGACCTTCGCCGAGATCGACCCGGCCAAAAAACACGCCATCAGCCATCGCGCCGTCGCGTTCGGGCAATTAGTCGCGGCACTCGGCTAGTTTGCGCCGGGGCGGCCATGAACCTTCCGCGAACGGCGGAGCCACTCGCGCTCTACGTCCACTGGCCGTTCTGCGTGTCGAAATGCCCTTATTGCGACTTTAACAGTCATGTCCGCGATAGCGTCGACCAAGATGCATGGCGCGAGGCATTGCTTGCCGACCTCGCGCATGAAGCGCGGCTGCTGCCCGACCACCGGCTGAAATCCATCTTTTTCGGCGGCGGCACGCCCTCGCTGATGGAGCCGTCGACGGTCGAAGCCGTCATCGCCGCCGCGCGCCACCATTGGCAGGCATCGGACGATGTCGAAATCACGCTCGAAGCCAACCCCAACAGCGCCGAGGCGTCGCGCTTCGCCGACTTAGCCCGCGCCGGGGTCAACCGCATCAGCCTGGGTCTGCAGAGCTTCGACGACAACGCCCTCGCCTTCCTCGGCCGCGCCCACAGCGCTGACGAGGGCTTAGCCGCGCTGGCGGCGGCGCAAGCGGCGGTCGATCGGGTCAGCTTCGACATGATCTACGCTTTGCCCGGCGACGAGGAAGATGGCTGGTCCCGGAGTCTGGCCGGCGCGCTTGGCCTCGGCACCGAGCATCTTTCGCTCTACCAATTGACGATCGAACCGGGGACGCGTTTCGCCTCGATGGTCGCGCGCCGCGAATTCGAGCCGCTTGATGTCGATCGCGCGGCCACGCTGTTCGAAGTGACGCAGGAGCGCACGGCGGCTGCGGGCCTTCCTGCCTATGAAATCAGCAACCATGCCCGCGCCGGCGCGGAAAGTCGCCACAACCTCGCCTATTGGCGTTACCGTGACTACGCAGGGATCGGCCCCGGCGCGCACGGACGGCGCCAGGGCAAGCGCACCGTCCGCCACAAGAAGCCCGAAAATTTCCTCGCTGCTGTCGAACGCACGGGGCACGGGCTGGTCGAGGAGGAGGCGTTGACCCGCGAGGAGGCAGCGAGAGAAGCGCTGGTGATGGGCTTGCGGCTAGCCGAGGGGATCGAGCCGCCGGAGCTTGCCGACCGGCTTGGCGTCGATCGGATCGTCGATGAAGAGAAAGTCGAACGGCTGATCGGCCACAAACTGCTCGAGCGAGACGGCCAGCGGTTACGGACGACGACGGCCGGACGCCTCCTGCTCGATTCGATCCTCGCCGACATCGCTGTCTAAAAGGCCCGCCCCGCCGGCGAAACAGTGGTTGAGCCCGTCGCGGTCACCTGCCGCACTTCGAGCAGGCGCTCGGCCACCCCCTCGCGGCCCAAGCGGAAATTCCCGTCGACCCCGCTAAACCCGTCCTGGTCGATCAGACTTCTGGCCGGGAACGGTCGCCCGATCGGCCAGCTTCTGGCGCTACGAACTGCCAGAAGCACCGCGTCATAGCCCAGACTGGCAAGCCGATAGGGCGTTTTGCCGTAGCGCGCGCGATAGCGGGTCACCAGCCGGCTGAACTGCGCATCGGGCGCCGCGGCATACCAGGCGCCGCGAAGCGCGGCGGTGTTCCCCAAGGCCTTGTCGTTGGCCCAAAGCTCGGTCCCCATTCGCCGCGGTCCGACTTTCAGCACGGGCGCGGCCAGCGCCGCGATCCGCCCCGAATCGCCGATCAGCACCGCGTCATAGGCACCCTTGGCATTGAGGCGCCGGGCGGCCGCTGCGACCGCGGTAGCCGATCGATTGAACGTCTCGACGCTGGTCACCCTCCCGCCGCCCTTACGCACCGCGCTTAGCATGGCTTGGGCCGCGCGCTGGCCATAAAGGCCGGTCGGCACCAGCGCACCGAAGCTTTTCGCGCCGTTGCTGCGCGCATGTTCGACTACCCGGCCGATCGACTGATCGGGCGTAAAGCCCAGAATATAGACGCCGTTGCCGGCAACTCCATCATCGTTCGAAAAGGCCAGCACCGGCACCCCGGCGCGGCGGGCGATCGGCGCGGCGGCACGAACATCGTCGGCCAGCAAGGGGCCGAGAATCAGGCGGTTGCCCTCGGCGATGGCTTGGGTGGTCGCGGCCGCCGCGCCGCCTGGCCCGGCGCTATTATAGACGGTGATTCGAATGGACTTTTCGCCGGTGTCGGCCAAGGCAAGATTGGCGGCGTTGGATATCGACGTGCCGACCGGGCCCTCGCTTCCGGTCAGCGGGACGATCACCGCGACCATGTTGCGCTCGCCTTCTATCGGGACCGGAGGCTCGATCGCGCCGGGCCATGGTCGCGGGCCGCGCGGTCCTGTCTGGCACCCGGCAACGGCGAGGGCGAACGCAGCCGTGCCCAGCATGAAAAATCGCCGCGCTTGCCGCGGGGTTGGAGAAAATGCCATGCCGAGCCTTCCTTATGGACCAGTCGCTTCCTTCCGGCCTCTACATCGTGGCGACGCCCATCGGCAATCTCGGTGACATCACTATCCGCGCAGCGGAGACGCTGCGCCGTGTCGACCGCATCCTCGCCGAGGACAAGCGAGTCACCGCCAAGCTGCTCGCTCACCTCGGCGCGACGGCCCCGATGACCGCCTATCACGACCATAGCGACGACGCATTACGCGCACGCACCCTCGCCGAACTCGGAACGCAGGCAGTGGCACTGGTCAGCGATGCCGGGACGCCGCTGATCTCCGACCCTGGCTACAAGCTGGTCCGCGCCGCGCGCGCGGCCGGCTATGCGGTGCACACGCTACCTGGCCCCTGCGCGGCGATTGCCGCACTGACTCTGGCCGGCCTGCCGACTGACCGTTTCCTGTTCCTCGGCTTCCTTCCGGCCAAGGCAAAGGCCCGCGCCGACGCGATTGCCGAAGTGGCCAGCCTGCGCGCCAGCCTCGTATTTTATGAAAGCGGGGCGCGCCTTGGCGAATCGCTCGCCGCCTTGGCGACGGGACTTGGAGCGCGCGACGCAGCGGTGGTGCGCGAAATCAGCAAGCTGTACGAGGAAGCGGTGACCGGATCGCTCGGCGAGCTTGCTGCGCGCTATGCCGATGCGCCGCCGCGTGGCGAAATCGTTATCGTCGTAGGCCCGCCCGGCGAACGCGCGGAAGCCAGTGATGAGGAGATCGACGCCGCGCTGCGCGATGCCCTCTCGCGCACCACCACGTCGCGGGCCGCCGCCGAGATCGCAGTCTCGCTAGGGATCCCGAAAAAGCGCGCCTACGCCCGCGCGTTGGCGCTCGGAGAGGGGGCCTGAAACGCCGCGTTGCTGAAGCGCGCGGACGGCGCGCGGAAACGCTCGCTGCCTGGTGGTTGCGCCTCCACGGCTGGCGAATCCTTGCGCGCCGCGCCCGCGTGCCCGGCGGCGAGGTCGATCTTGTCGCGCGCCGCGGGCGCACAGTGGCGTTCGTTGAGGTCAAACAGCGTGCGACCGAGGAAGCCGCCGCGATGGCGCTCGACCAGTACCGCTTGCGCCGCGTCGCAGTCGCCGCCGAGCGCCTGGCACCGCGATTTGCCCGCCACGGCGACGACATTCGCATCGACGCTCTGTTCCTCGTCCCGCGCCGTTGGCCAGTGCACTTGGTCAACGTGTGGCACGGGTGACAAAGTGCCTCCCTTCGCTTAGGCGCGCGCCATGAACCTCCGCGTCGCCGTTCAGATGGATCCCCTGGAATCGATCGGCATTGCCGGCGATTCAACGTTCGCGCTGATGCTCAAGGCGCAGGAGCGTGGGCATCGGCTGTTTCAATACCTCGCCCAAGACCTTGGCTATGAGGATGGCCGGGTCACCGCATCGGCGCGGCCGGTGACGGTGCAACGGATCGAAGGCGATCATTTCACGGCGGGCGACCCGGTGACGCTCGACCTTGCCGCCGACGTCGATGTCGTGCTGATGCGCCAGGATCCGCCGTTCGACATTGGCTATATCACCGCGACCTACCTGCTCCAGCGGATCGCGGGCGAGACGCTGGTCGTCAACGACCCGCGCAGCGTTCGCGACGCGCCCGAAAAATTATTCGTGCTCGATTTCGCGCGCTTCATGCCGCCGACGCTGATCACCCGTTCGCTAGCCGACCTGAAGGCTTTTCATACGCGCCACGGGGAGATCGTTCTGAAGCCGCTCCACGGCAATGCCGGCGCCGCGGTGTTCCGCATCGGCAAGGACGGCACCAACCTTGCCGCGCTGGCCGAGCTGTTCGGCCAGGTCTGGCGCGAGCCCTATATCGCCCAGGCTTTCTTGCCGGCGGTCGCCGAGGGCGACAAGCGCATCGTGTTGGTCGACGGCGAGGTGGCCGGCGCGATCAATCGCAAGCCCGGCCCGGGTGAAATCCGCTCAAACCTCGCGGCGGGCGGGACGGCATATGCAACCGAACTGACGAAACGCGAGCGCGAGATTTGCGATGCGCTAAGCCCTGAGTTGAAGGCGCGCGGACTGATTTTTGTCGGCATCGATGTGATTGGCGGGCACCTCACCGAAATCAACGTCACTTCGCCGACCGGAATTGTCGCGATCGATCGCTTCAACGGCAGCGACACGCCGGGGCTGATCTGGGACGCGATCGAACGCAAGGTCATTCGATGAGCGACTGGATCGTCCGGCTGATCGAGCAATCGGGTTATCTCGGCGTCGGCTTCCTGATGTTTCTGGAAACCGTTTTCCCGCCGATCCCATCGGAAGTGATTATGTCGATCGCCGGAGTCGCGGCGGGGCAGGGCAAATTAAGCTATCCGCTGGTCGTTGCCGCGGGGACGGCCGGGGCGATGCTCGGCAACATCCTGTGGTATCTTGCCGCACGCGCGCTGGGTATCGTACGTTTGGAGCCGATCATCCGCCGCTGGGGACGGTGGATCACGATGAGCTGGTCCGAAGTACTGCGCGCAGAGCGCTGGTTTGCCTCGCACGGCACTTTTTTCGTATTCGTCGGGCGCCTGCTCCCGACGGTGCGCAGCCTGGTGTCGATCCCCGCCGGTCTGCTCCGAATGCGTTTCAGGAGCTTCTTCATCGCCTCGACCATCGGCACCGCCGGCTGGACCGCGCTGCTTGCCGGGGCCGGCTACAAGCTGGGCCAGAATTACGGCCAGATCGATCGCGTCCTGGGGCCGGCCTCGAACGCCGTGATGATCGCACTGGTCGCTGGCTACTTCTACCGCGTCTGGACGCATCGCCACATGCCGGTCGAGACGGTGGAATCCAAGCCGCCGAATTGACGTCAGGCGCGGGGGTGGGCGTGGCGATAGACGTCGAGCAGCCGGGCCGCGTCGACTTCGGTGTATATCTGCGTCGACGACAGGCTGGCATGCCCCAGCAATTCCTGCAGCGAACGAAGATCGGCGCCGCGCGCCAGCAAATGCGTCGCGAAGCTGTGACGCAGCGCGTGCGGCGTCAGGCTGTCGGGCAAGCCGAGCCGCCCACGAGCACCCCGCACCGCGCGGCGCACCAAGTCGGCGTTGAGCGGTCCGCCGCGCGCGCCGACGAACAGCGGCACATCGCCTTTCAGCGGATAAGGGCAAAGCGCGACATAGGCCGCAATCGCTTCGCGCACTGCAGGCACGATCGGCACAATGCGGGTCTTGCCGCGCTTGCCGGTGACCCGCATCGCCTGACCGAGCGGCATCACTTTCGCACTGAGGCTCATCGCTTCGGCGATGCGCAGGCCGGCGCCGTAGAGCAGTAGCAGGATGGCAAGGTCGCGCGCGCCGGCCCAATCGCTGAGGGCAGCCGCGCCGGCATCTTCGGCCAGCGCGATGGCATCAGCCGGAGACGCCGGGCGCGGCAGGGTGCGCGGGCGCTTGGGCGCGCGGGTGCGCGGCAGCTGCGGCGAGTTGCCCTGCTCTTCCGCGGCATAGGTCAGGAAAGCGCGCACTGCCGACATTTCGCGCGCTGCCGACGCCGCCCCGAGCCCCTCACCCCGCCGATCGGCGAGGAAGGCCCGCAGATCGACCGCGTGGAGATTGAGCAAGCCGAAGCGACCTACTTCCTCTCCGCGATAGCGGCTGAGAAACTTAATGAAACGATGCGCAGTGGCAACATAGGCGCGCACTGTGTGCGGCGAGCGGCGGCGGTCATGCGCGAGATAGCCCGCCCAACGCACCGCGAGCGCCTGCGCGGGATGGTCGTGTTCGTCTAAAGGTCGGTCAGCCACCGGCGCAGCATAGCGCCAAGGCTCGCGCCAAGGAATCCCAGCAATTGCGTGCCGTGACGAGCGTCGAGGCAGGCCTCGCTTTCCTGCCCCAGCAGCAGCAATCCGTAGGGCAACGGAGCCTCGGCTGGGAGCACCAACATGGCTTCCGACCGGATATGCCAGGCAAAATGCCCGAACAGAGGATGTCCTCGATTGACCGTCCGCAACGTCACCCGATCAAGCCTGGCGATGGCGCGATCGATAATTCGCGGCTCGATCGTTTCGACTCCGCCGGCGTGGACCAGGAAGCCCTGGCCATCGGCGACCAGCGCCAACGCGACGTGATCGAGCCTCAGGATGGTGCGCCATTGGTTGGTGACCGTTTCGAACATCGCGTCCAGGCCGTCAGCGTCGATCAGGGCAAGAACGGCCGCCTGAATCGAGGCGGTCGCGCCCGAATGACCGCGCGCGAAGGCCAGCAAATCCTCATTGGCGCTTTCCGCCGCGCCGAGCCGGTCGCGCAGCCTCGCCACGGCGCACTCTTCGAAGGAAATTACCCCACCCATCAGGCCGATCTAGCCCCGCAGGGTTAACATTCGACCAAAATCGGCCGACTTTGCTCAGCCGATCTTCTGCCCGGTCGTTTCCCAATCCTTGAGGAACGAGGCGATGCCGCTGTCGGTCAGCGGATGCTTGAACAGCTGCCAGATGACCGACGGCGGCGCGGTCATCACGTCGGCGCCGAGCTTGGCGGCGTCGAGAACGTGGATCGAGTTACGCACGCTGGCGACCAGGATCTGGGTCGGAAAATCATAATTGTCGTAGATGGTGCGGATGTCGGCGATCAGCTCGATCCCGGGCTGCCCGAGGTCGTCGAGACGGCCGACGAACGGCGAAATGAACGCTGCCCCCGCCTTGGCTGCCAGCAGCGCCTGGTTGGCCGAGAAGCACAAGGTGACGTTGACCATCGTCCCGTCGGCGCTGAGCTTCTTGCAGCTCTTCAAGCCGTCGATCGTCAGCGGCACCTTGACCGCAATGTTGTCGGCGATTTTCCGCAGGACCTCTGCCTCTTTCATCATCCCCTCATGGTCGAGCGCGACCACTTCGGCCGAGACCGGGCCGGGGCAGACGCCGGCAATTTCCTTGATCATCTCGAGGAAGTCGCGCCCCGATTTCTTGACCAGCGACGGATTGGTGGTCACCCCGTCGAGCAGCCCGGATGCCTGAAGTTCGCGGATATCGGCGATTTCGGCGGTGTCGGCGAAGAATTTCATGGCCTCATGTTCCTACGGTTGCGGCGGATTTGCTTCCCGATAGCCGCTCAGCCCATGAAGGTCACCCGATTCGACCGTCATCAGGAGATGAAAAAATGGACGCCCATGTGTTGGTCGAACGCCGGGGCGCGGTGCTGTCCATCATGCTGGCGCGGCCCGAACGGCGAAACGCGATCACCGTTGCGATGTACGCCGCGCTGGCCGACGCGATTGAGGCCGCGACCGACGATCCGTCGGTCCGCCTGATCACGCTGGAGGGCCAGGGCGACGATTTCACCGCTGGCAACGACCTCGGCGACTTCCTCAAGGAGATGCCGGCGCCAGGCAGCGGCGAGGATATTCCCGTGTGGCGCCTGTTGCGCACGCTGGCCAGGAACCAAGTGCCGTTGATCGCCGCGGTGCATGGCAATGCGGTTGGCATCGGCACCACCATGTTGTTTCATTGCGATTTCGTGCTGGCCGAGGAGGACAGCCGGTTCGTCATGCCGTTCGTTGACCTGGGGCTGGTGCCAGAAGCGGCAAGTTCGCTGCTTATGCCGCGCTTGGCCGGCCGCCGCCGCGCCGCGCGCTATTTGTTGCTGGGCGAGCGGTTTGGCGTCGCCGAGGCACTCGACATGGGCCTCGCCAGCCATGCCGTTCCAGCGGGGGGGTTGCGAGATGCGCTAGATCAGTTGGTCGCCGCCTTGCTGGCCAAGCCGCCCGAGGCGCTTCGCCAGACGCAGGCGCTGTTGCGGCGCGAGGCTACGGAAGAGATTCTGCAGCGAATGGAGCTGGAAAACGGCCATTTTGGCGAGCGGCTGACGTCCGACGAGGTACGCCAAGCGATCGCCGCATTCTTCGCCTCCCGGACTAAGGCTTAAAAGCTCCGATAGACCCGCTTGGTCCGCGTCATAGTGATCGCGGGGCCGTTGAACAGAAGGAAATTAGGGGTCACCGTGTAGGTGATCGACATGTCGATAAACCGATTATCGGGATTTCCGTCAGCGCCGACTGAATTAGTGATCGTCGGAGTGCCGATGGTTCCGACATTGACCGAAAAGCTTTTGGCGGCGACCTGGGAGGCGATGGTGCTATTGCTCGGCGTAGGAAACAGTGTCGCCATCCGTGCGCCCTCGCCCAGCCCGTGCTGCATCCCGGCGTCGGCCGCCATAATCGCGCCAAGCTGGAAAATGCCGTAGAAGAAGACGACTACGATCGGCAGCGTCAGCGCCATCTCGATGGTCGCGACACCGCGCTCGTCGCGCCGAAAACGCCGGACGATCATTGCGTGCGCACCACGGTAAAACCGTTCATCGTGTAGCTGCCGTCGGCATTGGCGCCCGTCAGCTTGCTCGCAAACATCGGCGTAAACGGCTTATTGATCGATACCGACATGTAGCGTTTATCGACTTGGCCACTGCTACAGACGTCGGCGTAATTGGCCATTTTCGTGCCATTGCACTCATGCCAGAAATCGACGGTCACGTTTGTTTCCGGCACCTCGGCGATGGTCGCTGCCTCTGTTTTGAGCGCAGCGGCGCTCGACTTGTCTGCCTGGCCGTTCATGATCTTTTCGATCGCGCGCTGCGACGCCTGCTCGAGCCGGAGCTTCATGGAAAAGGCCTGGCCAACCTGGACCATGCCAATCACCATTGTCGCGAGAATCGGCGCCAGCAGCGCGGTCTCGATGACCGCGGCACCGCGTTGATTGCGCGCTACTTGACGGGAAAAGGACAAGGCGGTTCCCATCACGCGACCAACCGGACGTGCCGGCCCCTGAAACGGTCCCCATACCAGTTGGGACAATTGTTTTTGATCGCCGCGTTGCCCATGAAGGTCAGCTGCCAAGCGACCAGCTTTATGCATTCGAAGGTCACGCCGGCATTCCCGGTATATTCGACCTGCTGGTGCGGAAAATAAAAGGCGCCTTTGAAAAAAGAAGCGGCGTTGCCGTTGATCTTGTTGATGTCTGAGGGATCCGCGCCGCGGTCCGAATAGAACAGGATTCCCTTGTACGGACCGCTGTCCGGGGCGGTGAGATTCAATTGGGCGCCACCATTGATGCCCACCGTGCCGGTGTTAGACGGAGTCGCGTTGGTCATCACGAAGGTGCAACCGACGCAGTTGATTTTCGCGCCGCTGTTCACGTTCATGTCGCCGGTGATGGTGTAAGTACCCGGCTGCAGGTTAAGGGTGCCTTTTACGTTGAAATTGTTCAGGCAAACTGAAACGGGCGAGGTCGAAGCGGTCGCGGGATAGGGCTGATTGTCCTGCGGATTGTCGCTCCAGTTGGGACAGCTCGACGGGATCGGGGGCGGCGTAATGTCAGCGAACGGGTCGGGCTGAGCAAGGGTGAACGGCAGCAACGTCGTGCCCGACGCCCAGTTATCCGTCGTATCGAGTCCGCCAACCGCCGCAACCGGGTCGGCCTTGACCGACGAACTGCCGAATGCGACCGCGGCATCGATCGACGTCGAATTTGTAATGAGTCCGCACTTTAAGTCGACGAGCGCGTTGCCACCCGCGCTAATCCCAGTCGTGTTGGTGTTGATCTGGGCTTGGCCGCAATATTCGCCGGTCGGGATCGCCGCCGCCGTTGCATTGGCCTCGATGATCGGCGGGCTCGACATGAACAGCGACGTGAAGCTGAGCTTCTGTTGCATTTGCAGCCGGACCGAGACCGGATTGGTCCAAGCCGGATCGGCCGCCGGAGCTGGATCTGTCACCAACGGCGCGTTGAGCAGCGGATACTTCTTCGCGGTGCCAGTGGGGGTGTTGAAGTTGCTGCCCTTGTCGACATCGTCAGTAACGGCGGTGCCCACGTTCTGCGACGCTATCTTCGCATAGACGGCGGCGATCGCCGCCGAGTCCGCCGCGCGCTGCAGCTGGCGCTTCCACAGCGCCCATTGGATCGTGTCGGTGGCCAGCCCGGCCGAGCCGACCAGCAGCGGAAGCGCCGCGCCGGCGAGAATCAGCGCGTTGCCGCGCTCATTTTCCCAGAGCTTCTTGAAGAGGCTAAACATCGATAGATCCCCGGCTGGTGACGCCCTTGGCCAAAGGCTCTACCGGTTCACGGTAAGCGAAGCGTTCCGCGAACTGGTTGACGGCCCGGTAACCACAAGTCGGCGCTTGCCGCTTGAAGCACCGCGTCTTACCCCTATAATACAGCCATGAGCCCCTTGCGCGGGCGGGGTGGGCCGTCCACCTTTGCTGCCGCATGGGCAAGGAGGACGAACTATGGCCAGCGACCAGTCGACCGAGACCGCAACCGCGACCAAAATCAAGCTGGACCCGCCAGACGCGCTGCAGCCGATCGCTGTGCATGAGGCGTCGGGCCTTGTCCCCTTGAAGGACAGCGAGACCAGCGAACTCGACTCCAAGGTCGCCAAGTTCGTCGACGAGCTGGCGGCGATGGACGCCAACAGTCCCGAGTTCGGCAAGAAGGTCGATGCGCTGACCGCGATGGGCCGCAAGGAAATCGCCGAGGCGGCGGGCGCGTCCAACCGCTTCCTCGACCGGCCGGTCAAGGCGATCGACAGCGACACCGGCATCGGTGCCGATCTGACCGAGCTTCGTCGCACGGTCGAAAAGCTCGATCCCGGCGCCAACGGCAAGTTCATGACCAAGCGCAAGTTCCTGGGCATCATTCCGTTCGGCAACCGCATCAACAATTATTTCGACGGCTATCGCAGCAGCCAGACCCATATCTCGGCGATCCTCAACCGGCTTGGCTCGGGCAAGGACGAGCTGTTGATGGACAACGCCGCGATCGATACCGAGCGCACCGGCCTGTGGAAGACGATGCACAAGCTCGAGCAGATGATCCACATCTCCAAGACGTTGGACAAGACGCTCGAGGACAAGGCCAACGAACTGGACGCGAGCGAGCCGGCCAAGGCCAAGGCGATTCGCGAGACCGCGCTGTTCTATACGCGGCAACGGACGACCGACCTTTTGACCCAGATGGCGGTGACGGTGCAGGGTTATCTGGCGCTCGACCTGGTCAAGAAGAACAATGTCGAGCTGGTGAAAGGCGTCGACCGAGCCTCGACCACCACCGTCGCTGCGCTGCGCACCGCGGTGACGGTAGCCCAGGCAATGACCAATCAGCGGCTGGTGCTGGAACAGGTCAACGCGCTCAACACCACCACGGCCGGGATGATCGACACCACCGGCGAGCTGCTCAAGACCCAGACCGGCGCAATCCACGAGCAGGCGGCGTCGTCGACCATTCCGCTGGAAACGCTGCAACGCGCGTTTCAGAACATCTACGACACGATGGACCAGATCGACACGTTCAAGCTGGCCGCCCTCGCCAATATGAAGCAGACCGTCGACACGCTCGGTACCGAGGTCGAGAAGTCGAAGGGCTATATCGCCCGCGCCGAGGGTGTCGCGCAAGGCAAGCTGGAGAATGCCGCCTCGCCGTTCACCCCGATCGAGAAAAAATGACCAACGAGCCTAACGACAAAGTCGAACGAACCATCGCCCGCTTCGACCGGATTACCGCCCAGCTCGACCAGCGCGGCGGAGCGGTCAACGACGCGGCGCGGCGCGAGCGGCAGCGGCTCAATCGCGGTTTCATGCGAACGCTGGTGCGGATTGGCGTGGCGATCGGCGTGATCAGCATCGCGACGATCATCGTTGGGCTGATTCTGCCGATCGGCATGTTCGGCTTCCTCGCCGCGGTCGGGCTGGCGGTCGGCGTGGTCGCGCTGCTCGCCGTGTCGGGCGGGCGCGAGATCGCCGCGCCCAACGTCTCGACCGATCTTCCCAACGACGAGATGGTGCAGCGGTTCGACAGCTACATTTTTCGCGCCCGCCGCGCCCTGCCCGCCTCGGCTCAGGCCGAAGTCGACCTTTTGTCGGCGCAGCTCACGCCGCTCAAACAAACGCTGGAACGCGTCGATGCGCTCGACCCCAATGCACAGGACGCGCGGCGCCTGATGTCGACCCACCTTCCCGGCCTGATTGACCGCTACGTCCACGTTCCCCAGGCGTATCGCGACGAACGCGACGGCGAGGGCGTCAGCGTCGACGAACGGCTGGTCGAAGCGCTGGCCGCCGGGCGAGCGGCGCTGGGCGATATTTCGGAGAAACTGGCGCGGCAGGATTTGGCCGCGTTCGAAACCCAGGGCCGCTTCATCCAGTCACGCTACAAAGACGAAGCGATCGACTAGCCGACAATTCCCGCAGCCCTGAGACGCGCCAATTCATCCGCATCGATCCATTCGCCCAGAAGATCCCCATGTTCCCCCAGCGCCGGCGGCGGCAACGGCGCATCGGTCCGCTCGCCGTCGATCCGGATAGGGGAACCTACCATCGGCACTATGCCCAAGGCCCCCCCGCTCGCCGAAATACGCGATCCGCGATGGATCGCCTGCGGATCGGCGAGAGCCTGGCCGATCGTGTTGATCGGCCCGGCCGGAATGCCCGCCTCCTCAAGAAGGAGAAGCCATTCGCCCGCAGGCCGCGTGGCGATGATCACCGAGATCAGCGGCACCAGTGCGTCCCGGGCCGCCACCCGCGCTGCATTGGTGGCGAAGCGCGGGTCGCTGGTCCATTCGGGGTGGCCGACAATCGCCGCGAGCTTGCCGAATTGCCGGTCGTTGCCGACCGCGATGATGATCGGCTGATCGGTGGCGGCGAACGGTTGATAGGGGACGATGTTGGGATGCCCCGCGCCCTGCCGCCCGGGATCGCGGCCGCTGACCAAGGCGTTCGAAGCCTGGTTGGCGAGCATCGCCAATTGCGTATCGAACAATGCCATGTCGATGGTTGCCCCCTCGCCCGTCGCCTGCCGGCGATACAGAGCGGCAAGGATCGCGTTGGCGGCATACATGCCGGTGAACAGGTCGGCGACCGCAACCCCGGCGCGCACCGGACCGCCGCCTGGCTCGCCGTCCGGCAGCCCGGTCAGGCTCATCAGCCCGCCCATTCCCTGGATGATGTAATCATAGCCGGCGCGCGCAGCGTACGGCCCGTCCTGACCAAATCCCGTGATCGACGCATAGATTAGTCTGGGCTGCGTGGCGCGCATGCTCGCCGCGTCGAGACCGAATTTACTGAGGCCCCCGACCTTGAAATTTTCGACCAGCACATCGGCGTCGGCCGCCATCCGCCGCACCAGCGCCGCTCCCTTCTCGGTCGAAAAATCGATCGCAACCGATCGCTTTCCTCGGTTGGCGGCGAGATAATAGGCCGCCACTCTCTCGGCCCCGTGCTCGTGCCACGGCGGACCCCAGTGGCGAGTGTCGTCCCCGGCTCCGGGTTTTTCGACCTTGATCACGTCGGCGCCCAGATCGGCCAGAAGCTGGGTTGCCCATGGCCCTGCCAACACACGCGACAGGTCAAGCACCCGAACCCCCGCTAGCGGCTTGGTCACGCCCGCCTTCGCTTGAGGAATCGTGGCCCCACATCGGCGAGGATTGCCCGCGCCGCATTATGCCCCGGCGCGCCGGTCACTCCGCCGCCGGGATGCGCGCCCGATCCGCATAGGTAGAGGCCGGGGAGCGGCAAGCGATAGTCCGCCGCACCGATCATCGGGCGGGCGGAGAACAGCTGGTCCGAACCCATCTTACCGTGGAAAATATCGCCGCCGATCAGCCCGAAGCGGCGCTCCAGGTCGAGCGGCGAGTGGATTTGCCGCGCGACGACCGATTTGGCGAACCCCGGCGCGTGCGCCTCGACCGTGGCGAGGATCGCATCGGCGGCTGCCTCCCGCTCGTCGTCCCAGTTGCGCCCGTCGGGCAATTTATAACGGAAATGCTGGCAGAACAGCGATGCGACATGCTTGCCCTTGGGTGCCAGGCCAGGATCGAGCGTCGAAGGGATCAGCATCTCGACCACCGGCGCTTTGGTCCAGCCTGTCAGCGCCGCCTCGGCAAAAGCGCGGTGCATATAATCCATCGAAGGGGCAATGATGATGCCCGCGGTAAGGTGGTCCCCGCGACCCGGCAGCGCCGTGAAATTGGGCAGTTTGTCGATCGCGACGTTCATGCGGAATGTTGCACTTTCGCAGCCCCAATTGGCGAAATGCCGCTCGACCGGCACGCTGACCGCTCCCCTGGGCACCAACTGTGTGAACAGCAACTTCGGGTTGACATTGGCAACGATGGTCGGCGCGCGCCAGCTCTTGCCCTGCGTCACCGCGCCGACCGCGCAGCCTTTGTCGACGATCACTTCGCTGACCGGCGCATTAAGGACGATGTCGACCCCGGCCTCGCGGCAGGCGCTCGCCATCGCCTGGGTGATCGACCCCATACCGCCGATCGCATGCCCCCAGGCGCCGGGAACCCCCGCCGCCTCGCCGAACAGATGGTGAAGGAGGACGTAGGCGGTGCCCGGCGTATAGGGCGAGGCAAAATTGCCGACGATTCCATCAAACGCGAACAAGGCCTTGACGAGATCGCCCTCGAAAAAGCGGTCGAGAATATCGCCCGCGCTTTTCGTGGCGAATTCATGGACGATGCGCACTTCGTCGGTCGATAGGCCGATCAGGTCGCGGCCGAGGCTGGCCAACGCGGGTAAACCCTTGATCCCGGCACCGGCCTGCGGCGGCGCCTTCAATATCCATTTGCGGATGAGCGGGACGACGGTCTCCAACTCCTGGCTGTAGCGGTCGTATGCGGCACCGTCGGCGGGCACGTGGCGCGCTATCTCGGAGCGGGTCAGCCCGCCGCGCCCCGACAGCAAATAACTGCGATTCGGCCCGGGAAGAAAATTGTCGATCTTGCGCAGCACAACCTTGAGGCCATGCCGCTCCAGCTCCATGTCGCGGATCACCTTGGGCTGCAGTAGCGATACGGTGTAGCTTGCCGCGCTGTTGCGAAACCCCGGATGGAACTCATCGGTGACCGCTGCGCCGCCGACCTTGTCGGCCGCCTCGAGGATCGCGACTTTGAGGCCTTTTTTGGCCAAATAATAAGCACAGGTCAGGCCGTTGTGACCGCCGCCGATGATCAATACGTCCTGCATCAGCGCATCAATACCAATTCTTCCGACATCGTCGGGTGGAGTGCGATCGTGTTGTCGAAGTCGGGCTTTTTGAGTCCCGCCTTGACCGCGATCGCCGCGGCCTGAAGGATTTCGGGCGCGTCAGGCCCGATCATGTGGATGCCGACCACAACATCGGTCGCGGCATCGACCACCAGCTTGTAGAGCGAACGTTCGTTGCGCCCAGCCAGCACATTCTTCATCGGCCGAAAATCGCTGGTGTAAGTGCGCACCTGGCCCAGTTTATTCTTGGCCTCGCTCTCGGTCATCCCGACGGCGGCGATCGGCGGGTGCGAGAAGACCGCGTTGGGGACATTGTCATAATCGACGTGCCAGGCATGATCGCCGAATTGGCTGTCAGCGAAAGCATGGCCCTCACGGATCGCGACCGGCGTCAGCTGGATGCGGTCGGTGACGTCGCCGACCGCGAAGATCGACGACACGTTGGTGCGGCTGTTCGCATCGACCTTGATTTCGCCCTTGGCGCCCAGCTTCACCCCCGCCAAGTCGAGGCCCAGCCCCTCGACATTGGGAATCCGCCCGGTGGCGAACAGCAGCGCATCGGCCTCGATATCGTCGCAGCCGCTCATCGCCAGACGGAGCGCCCCATCCGCCTTCTTCTCGATCCGGTCGAAGGTCGAATTGAAGCGGAACTCGATCCCCTTGGTCATCGAAATCTGCAGCAGTCGGTCGCGCATCTGCTCATCATAACCGCGCAGGAGTGCGTCGCCGCGATTGACCACCACGACATGCGCGCCGAACTGGTGGAAGATGCCGGCGAACTCATTGGCGATATAGCCGCCGCCGGCGATCACGATCCGCATCGGCATTTTTTCGAGGTGGAAAACCTCGTTCGAGCTGATCGCATGCTCGATGCCCTCGACCTCCGGCATGAATGGCCGCGCGCCCGTGGCGATCAAGATCTTGCCGGCGGTCACCGTTCGCCCGCTCGCCAGCTGGATCGAGTCGGGTCCGGTCAGCACCGCGCGCTCGTGGAAAATCTCGACGTCGTGATTACCGAGCGTCTGTTCGTACAGTCCTTCCAATCGCCCGACCTCGGCCAGCACATTGTCGCGCAGCACAGGCCAGTCGAACCGCTTTTCGGGCACGTCCCAGCCAAACATCGCCGCGTCTTCCAAATCCTCGGCAAAATGCGCGCCATAGACGAGTAGCTTCTTCGGCACGCAGCCGCGGATAACGCAGGTTCCGCCGACCTTATGCTCCTCGGCCACCGCGACCGTTGCGCCATGCGCGGCGGCGATCCGCGCCGCGCGCACCCCGCCCGATCCGGCGCCGATCACGAACAGGTCGTAATCGCCTGGTTCTTCGGCGCTCACAGGCCAGCCCTTTCGATCAAGTCTCGGGTTGAGGCGTCGAGCTTATCACGTCCCTCGGGATCGTCGAGCGAGCGCGCCATGTCCTTGCCCAGCTCGACCCCGAACTGGTCGAACGGGTTGATACCCAGCAGCACCGCGTTCGCAAAAGTGCGGTGTTCGTAAAAGGCGATCAGCGCGCCAAGGGAGCGCGGGTCGAGCCGCTGCAGCAGCACCGTCGTGGACGGCCGGTCGCCCGCATAGGCCCGCCCCGGATCGTCGGCAGCGCGCCCGGCCATCAGCGCCGCGCCTTGCGCAAAGCAATTGCCGAGCAGCAGCTGGTGATGGCGCGGATCGAGGCTATCGTCATTCTCGATTACCGCGATAAATTCGACGGGGATCGCGGTGGTGCCCTGGTGAAGCAGCTGGAACACTGCATGCTGCGCATCGGTACCGACCCCGCCCCAAGTGACCGGCGCCGACGGCCGGCCGAGCGGCCCGCCTTCGACAGTCGCCGACTTGCCGTTCGATTCCATCTCAAGCTGCTGAAGATAATCGGGCAGCAGCCGCAGCCGCTCGTCATAGGCCATCACCGCGCGGCTCTGCACGCCTCCGATCTGGGTTGCGGCCAGGTCGGCAAAAGCGGCTAGCAAGGCGATATTGGCCGCGCCGTCGCTCAAATGAACATGCCGGTCCATTTCGGCAGCGCCTTCGAGCAGTTCCTCGAATGCGCCCCAGCCAAGCGCGAGGGCGATCGACACGCCGACCGACGACCACAAAGAATAGCGCCCGCCGACCCCCTCACCGAACGGCAGCACGCGGGTTTCGTCGATGCCCCAGGCGACCGCCTTGTCGGGCGCGGCGGTGACCGCAATCACCTGTCCGTAGGGATCGGCGACCCCCGCCTCGCGCAGCCAATCGAGCGCCGCGTCGAGGTTGGTCAGCGTCTCGGTGGTGGTGAAGGTCTTGCTGACTCCGACGACCAGCGTCGATGCCGGGTCGAAGCCGAAGGTCGCCTCGTCGAACGCTTCGCCGTCGATGTTCGACAACACTCGTACTTCGAACCGGTCGGCGTCGCGGCCGAGCGCGTCGATGATGAGGTCGGGGCCGAGCGCCGAGCCACCGATGCCGATGTGGAGCACCGAATCGATCTCCCCAAATGCGCCGGCTTCGATCGCGTCGATCAGGCTGCGCATCCGTGCGTGGCGCTCGGCAGCGAGGCGGTTGTCGTCGGGCGCGCCCTGCCCGCGCTCCGCGACATGGGTCGCGGAGCGGTTTTCGGTCGGATTGACCACCGCGCCCGCGAACAGCGCATCGCGGTGCCTCCGATAGTCGGCGGCAGCCGCCAGCGCCTCGAACTTGCCGATCAGGGCCGAGTCGAGATGCGTCTTCGACCAGTCGAAATGGATGCCGGCGGCGTCGCGCGACAG
>NZ_JACDDV010000037.1 GCF_013816785.1 Sphingomonas sp.
CCCAACTCGCCCGACAGCAGCTCGATCTCGCCCGCGTCTGGCTGTTCCCAGTCGACCGCAAACAACCGGAGTGCCGCCCCGTCCCACTGCCCCGCGACAATATCGGCTTCGCTGATCGCCGCGCTGTTCAGCGAGCCCGCCACCTCGCTCGACCGCGCTTCCAGCCCCAGCTCGGACACGATTGCGGCTGGAGTCATCCCTGGTGCGGGATCATAGCGCACGCCGCCGACCATCAGGGCCCGATCGTGGCTGGTCAGCGCCAAACCCGCGCCGTCACGCCGCTCGAGCCGCCAGCAGAAGGCCAGCGTCGTGAGTTCGCCGTCCGAAATTCCGCTCATCCCTCACGCACCTCGATCAGCGGCACGCTCGGCGCCTCGCCCGCCAGGAAGGTTGCGCGGTTGACCTCGATCCGATCGTCGGCAAAGCGCACCGGCACGTCGAACAGGAATCCCGCCGCAATGCTTGCCCCCGCTGCGGGGGCCGCGTCGAACCGAACGATTCCCATCGGGTCGAGCACCCATCCGCTGCTCCGCTCGGTGCCATTGACCGACACGACAACGCTCCCCGCGATTGGCCGCGTGATCCGCCGCTCCTCCCCCTCGCCATAATGTTTGACTAGTGCGAAGCTCGTCCGCACCCCATCGCCGACGCCCAAAACCTGGTCCCCGAATGATGGCGCGTCGCCCATCGCTTTCGACGACCAATCGAACGGGTCGCGAAACCGGAACCCTATTGCCGGCCCGCGCCGCGCCCGGAAAAACTCGATCAACACGCCCAGCTCGCCCTCGCCCCTGACGCCCGGCCCCGCATCGAACCGCAGCCGCGACTGGCTCCAGTTGGCGTTGCGAAACTCGTGCCCGCTCGCGCTGGTCACGACGTTGGTCGAAAAGCTTGGAGCAACGCTCGCCTCGGCCCCGATCGCGATCGGGAAATCGACATCCTCGAACGGAACCACCTCATTCTCCTTGCCCAACATGGTCACGCCGTCGCGCAGCCATTGCGGCATCGCCCAGATAAAAGTCTTGGCGACACCGCGCGCCTCCGCTTCGCGCGCCGCATCGATGATCGCCCGCCACTGCTCGCGCTCGGCAGCGCCGGCGACGAACCCCGAAAAATAATGCTGCTCGGCGGGCGCATAATCCAGCCGCGCCGCAACCGTCGCATAAGCCACTTCGCGCGAGCCACGCCGGCCGGTTGTGACCCACTCATAGTCTTCCAGCTGCAGCACATCGAATGACGGCCGCGCCCACCCCAGTGGCAGGTTGGCACGCCGAACCTCGGGCACCGCCGGGTCGAGAACGCCCGGCAAATAAGTTAGCAAATGCGCCCGCGTCCCGGGCGCCGCCGCCTTGGCCGCCGCCAGGATCGTTACGGTCGAACTCGCCAGTATAGCCCCCGCCCGGTCGAGCAGCGCTTTCTGTGCCCCCGACAGGTTTTCGCGTAGGTCGGCAATCACCACCGGTTCCCCGCCCAGCGCCGCCTTGGCCGCGTCGTCGTAGCAGCAGATCGCCCCGTCGCCGCGCACCCACCACCACGGCTCGCCGACCTGGAATTGCGGCGCCAGCCCGGCCGCAACTGACAGCCCAACCAGATTCGCCGCGATCCGCCCCAGATAGCTAATCCCCGCCGCGCTGGCGGGGGACACCAAAGTCGACGGCGGCTCGTAACCCGTCGCCGCCGCCGCCCCGTCATGCGCCCGCTGCTTCCACGACACCGGGCAAAACATGTCCAAAATCTCGTAGGACAGCGACCAGATCACGGCGAATCCCCGCATCTTGGCCGCCCGCGCGAAATCGCGATGCCACGCTAGCGCCGCCGCGTTCATTTCCCTTGCCGGATCGACCAACCCATCGCCGCCCAGCGCAAGATAATGGCTCATCCCCACGTAATGGACGATTGTCCCGCGAAACCCCGCCGCCTCGACCGACCGCACCACCCGCTCGGGCGCAAGATTATACATGTCGTCATAGGCGGTCGCCGCGCCATACCCATGCTCGGGCGCCCAGGCGTCGCCGGCGCCGAGCACGCTGCCCGAACCGTCGCTGGCAATCTCGCTGATCTCGAGCCGCGCCATCGCCGGCGCGCTAATCAGTTCGCTGCTCCCCTGGATGTAGGCCGGGGGCACTAGGCTGAAGAACATCCGGTCGATGTCCTTGGGATAAACCCGTTCTGCCTCGGCCGGCAGTACATAGCCCCCGTCGAGGGCATCGAAATCAAGCGTCACTTTGGCATCGGTCGGGCCGCCGACGGCATAATTCCACAGCCGCACATACCAAGATCGCGCCGCGCCGCCCGCATCGCGCCCCTCGATTGTCAGGGTCGGCCCATTGACCGCGTCGAGCGCCATTAATCCGGTCGACTTCCATCGGAACCTCAGCTGACAGCGCGAATAATCTCGCTCCGACTCCCGCATCCGCGCCCGATGCGAATAACGATCTTCGCTCTCGTAAATCAGGCCGACCAAGTCACCCTTCCGCAAATACTCCGCCTCGACCGTCACCCCGCGCTCGTCGGAAGTCGTCACAGTCGACGCGATCGTCCCGCGCGGGAAATCGACCGTCCAGTCGACCGCGGCGAAGCGTTTGACTGTTGCCTGCTCGACCCGCGCTCCTGGCCGCGTAAACCAGATGCTCACCGTCGATCCTCGCGAATCGCCGAGCGGACCGCGCGGGCCAGTTGCCGCGACGATTGGCGCAATACTCCCGGATCGCCCGGCTGCGGCGTGGAAATCGAAATCGCCACGCGCACGTCACGCCCGCCGCCGCGCGCCGCCTCGATCCGACCGCTGCCCGACGGCACGAATAGTTCGGGCCCGCGCTCGCCCACGACATAAGTTCGCCCCGCCGACACCGGTCCGCCGTGGGACCGCCCCGGAGCGCCGAGCAAACTCGACAGCGCCGTAGTCAGCGCCGACCCGACCCCGCCACCGCCAGCCCCGCTGCCAGGGCTGAACAGCGCGCGCAGCGACGCCTGGGCGATCTGAGCCATCGCCGACAGCGCGATCTTCTTCAGGTCCTCGAACCCCAGCTTGCCGCTGACCAGCGCGCGGCTGAGCGAAGTCTCGATCAGCCTCCCCGCCCGGCCGACGCCCGCCGCCAGCGGCCCTTCCAGCTCGCCGCGCATGGCCGCCACGTCGCGCGCGAAACCGGCGGTGTCGGCGCGGACGCTGACCACCAACTGCTCGATTTCACCGTCCATCATTCCACCCCGTCCGGAAAGCGCGCCATCATCGCCGCCAGCTCCTCGCCCGCGACGGGCTCGGCCCCATCTTCGGAAAACATCGCCGCGAGCTCCGCCGGCGTCGCCGCCCAAAACTCATCCGGCCGCCACCCGAGCAACCGCGCCGCCAGCCCCGACAGCACCACCGCCCGCTCGCCCAACAACCTCAGCGCCCCTGCAAAATCTGCCCCAGCACCAGCTTGAGCATTGGGCTAATCCCCGCTAGCCCCTGCTCGACAATCGCCTCGCCGATCCGCGCCCGGTCGATCGCCGCCGGCCGGGTCGCCGCCGACAGATGGTCGAACAACGTCGCCATCTCGCCGATCCCCAGCCGACCCTCGGCTGCCCGCTCAACCAGCGCGAACAGTGGCCCCAACTCCCCTTCCGCTGCGACCAAGGCTGCGAAGCTTGGACGAATGACAATCGCCTCGCCCGCAACCTTCAAACTCGCCTCGCCGCGATACGGATTAGCGCTCACAGCGCGATCACCTCGCCCGAGCTTTCCAGGCCAAGCGTGTAGTTGCGCTCGCCGTTGAAATCGCCGGCATATTCGAGCCGCGACACCAGGAACCTGCCCTGCATCCGCTCACCGCTTTCGAAACTTAATTCATACCCGGCCAGCCCTCCACCCAGCGCCAGCCCACGCAACTGCGCCTCGGCCGAGCTCCCGGTGAAAATCCCGCTTGCCGCGACGCTCACCGAGCGCACCCCGGCTCCCGACAGCAGCTCACGCCACCCGCCGCTGTCCTTGTTGGTGATGGCCACCGCGTCGCCATTGATCGTTAGCTGCGTCGTCTTCAGTCCCGCCACCGTCGCGTAAGTCGGGGTTGGCCCCCCGCTTCCAATCTTCAGCAAAAATGCACTCCCACGTTCCGCCGCCATAAGTCTCTCCTTGAGTTTTGCCCCTCTCCCCTGAGGAAGAGGGAGGGCCCCAAGCTGAAGGCTTGGGAGGGTGAGGGGGTGCTAAGTCGCCAATAGCCTTGCGCGAAAATCGATCGCCGCTGCCCACGGCCCGGCGACATCGCGCACCGTCCGCCGCCGCAGAAGCCTAAAGGACACCAGCTGCCATCCGGCCGCGTCGCTAACCTCCGCGACGATCGCCTCGACCGCGTCGGCCAGCTCGGCCAGCCGCGCCGGCGCATCGTCCCACACTGTCAGCGCGACCAACACCTCGCGCCCGTCGCCGCTCTTGTGGCTCCAGTCGCTCTCGCTGCCCGCATCGATCACCGCATAGGGAAACGCCGCGCGCGCCGGCGGCCCGTCGTAGATTCCGGTAAGCCGCATCTCGCTCGCCAGCGCGCTCGCCAGCGCTGCCTGCAACGCTCCGCCCGCGCTCATCGCCAGCCTCTCAGCGCAAACCGCAACCGAGCATCCTCGATCATCCGCCGTGCCAGCCCACGCCCCTCGATCCGAACGCCACTCGCGTCACGCGCAACGCGCACGCCGGGAACCTCGAGCGCGGCCGCCTCGACCCTCGCCAGCGTCGCTGCCGCCGCCACGCGCGCCTGTTCGCCAACCCGCGCCACCAACCCTTCGAATAGCGCCATCACCGCATCTCCTCGCATCGCAACAAAATCCGGTCGGGCAGTTTGGGATCGTCGATCCGTTGTCTGATCAACATCGTCCGCTCGCCCCACGCCACACGTTGCCCGATCGCGATCCCCTCGCGCCTCCGGATCGTGACTCGAAATCGCGGCAGCGCGGACAGCGCCTGTCCCTCGGCTTCCGCGCCCACCCCTTCGGCGACGATCGCCGCCAGGCACCGCGCCACCGTTTCCCAGCCCGCTTCCTGCAGCCCGGCCGCCGTGCGCAACGTCACCGGCCGCTCGATCCGCACCCGCTCTTTCAGCGTCCCTGCGAACTCCCCGCTCATACCAACCGCATTCTGCAGTAGGGCCGCCACAGCGCGGTCACCGCCGCCGGCGGCTCGCCCCCGCTCCCGTCGCGCGTCGTGAATAGATGTGCGACCAGCCGCAAAATCCCCTGGCGCAACGGCTCGGGCACACCGTTCGTTCCGCTCGACAGCCCCGCCTGCCCGGATACCCGCACACGTCCGGCGGCACTCGTGGTCAAGCGCATCCAACCGTCGCCGTTCGCATCGACATCAACCGCATAGGCCGCAATCGGCAGGACCAATCCCGTGCCGTCCGCAGCCAGAACCGCGACCTCGTCGATCGACCGCACGGGGGTCAGCGACAATCGCTGCCACTCCCCGCTCGCTGCCATCACTTCCTCGAACGGGCGCAGCATCAGCACTTGCCCGGTAAACTGCTCGCACAGCGCGCTCGCGCTCCGCACAAGCCCCGCCAGCAGCGCTTCTTCCTCGCCCGTTTCGACCCGGGCATAAGCTTGCGCCTCGGCCATGCTCACCGCCGGTTCGGCCATGTCGATCGTCAACATCACCGCTTCTCCACGCGCAGCATGATCGATCGGCTGTCTTCGTAACCGCCGGCGGTCGTCACATGGTTGGTCAGTCGGTACAGCCGCCCGGGGACGCCGCCGCTAACCGTGACCGTGGCGAACAAGGGGCCGAATTCGCTCGACACCACGGTCACCCCGCCCGCCTCGATCGGCTCGACCGTCCAGCTGCTGGCCGCCAGGCCATCGGCGTCCAGATAATCGGACCCCCAGTCGACGCTGTAATCCAGCGACGCCAGCGGATCCTTCAACAGAAGTGTCATCCACCCCCCCTTGAATTTGAGAAAATTCAGCGCTGTTCAGGCATTAGCGGCACATCGGCTAATGCGATCGCCGTCTGTCTCGATAATCTCGGGCCGTGCGGTGCGCAGGACGTTAAAATCCTGGGTTACCACGATGGCTTGCTTGCTTTTCCTTTGCTGGCACGCGCCGAGTTTCAGCGCGACAGGGGAAACCCAAGCTCAGCGTTTGAACAATCGCCAGATCAGGGTTAAACCCCGGCAATGTGCCGAAAATCTTACAACATCCGAACCCGGTTGCTAGTCGGGATCGACGATTCTTGCGTCAGGTGCTCGCCGTCGTTCGGCCAGTTATTGGTTTGCGCTTGAAACACTTCGTCAGGCCCGACCGGCTAAGCTTGGTCGTGATCGGCTTCTGTTCCCTGAGCATCCTTCTGTTGGCGATCGCCTACGTCGGCTTCGCTCAACCAATTCTGGATGACTGGTGCTTCGCGGTAAACTCGCTTCCACCGATCGAGCGCGCGAACGATCTATACATGACATGGACCGGACGATGGCCGACGACGGCCCTACTTGCGTCCCTCCTGCGAGGGCAGGCGGTTGCAGGCGCGAATTATTGGCTGCTTGCCGCCCTGGGGCTTCCTGTTTGGTTCGGCGCGTTCCTAATCGTCGCGGATCGCGCCATGGAGCAGAGCCGATGGCCGGCCAAGATATTCGCGGCCGTCGTGTTGCTCGCGACGTTTTGGTCAACAGCTCTCGGAACCGGTGAGACCTTCTACTGGGTGGCCGGCTATGTTGGATATGGGATACCTTTTCTGCTTGGCGCCGGTTGTCTGTCGGCTGCGTCCCGTTCGACGATCCTCGCTTGCGGCCTAGGGTTTCTGTCGGCCGCGATGAACGAGTTGGGCGGCATTGTCCTGATCGTCTCACTCGCTGGCCTGTCCGCCCATCGTTTCCTTGAAAGGCGATCCTTCATTCCCACTTTGGCGATCATGACCGCCGCGGCGATTGGAACCGCCCTCGTCATCTTCTCGCCGGGCAACGCCGTTCGCGGGCTCGATCAGCAAGTCATGAGTTGGCCGAAGATCGCCTGGACCGTCATCCGCCCCTATGAATCGGCGCTTTCGATCATCGCCGACCCGCGCGGTCTGGCCTTGGTCGCCGCCACCTTAGCCGTTCCCAATCCTGACCGTAGGATTCCAACGCGATGGTGGCTTGTCCCGGCCACAGCCATCGTCGCAGCCTATGTCGCCGTTCTGGCGGTCGCTGTCGGCACGGGGACGGCCCCCGGCTACCGGGTGCTGTCTTTCATTCAGGCTGGCATTTTAGGCTCCTTTTTCTACGCCGCGTGGCAACTTCGTGGGCTAGTCGCGTCGATCCGAACTGCCATTCACCTGGCCTTCGCAGCGGTCCTCGTCACCGGGCCGGCCGTGGGTTCGGCGCTTCATGACCTGCCAATGGCCGTCGGCCAATGGAACCCTGCCCATCGTGACCGTTGGAATCTCCTTCAGGCTGAGCGAGGGCGTGACGTAACCCTTCCCGATTACGCGCAGTATCTTTCGATCTACCCCGACAGGGAAATTGCCACCGATCCTAACGCGCCAGTCAATCGCTGCATCGCGACTTATTTCGGTCTTCGTTCCATTCACACTGTCGGCGCGGATGGGCGAAGATGGCATTAGGCGGCCACCGCCCTCACCCCGCAAAGTTGACATCATCGCGTCTGGCCGATGCTCCGCTCGACGTCGCGAGGCTCGCGGCGTTCGTCCGTGAAGAAAATACTGGGTCGAGCGGGCCCGCTCGCCTATTCCCTGGCCATGCGCTACGAATTCAAACCGGTCTCAGCCTGCAACATGTGTGGATCGACCGACTTCCGGTTTTTGGGCATGCGGCTCAGCGCCTCGCAGGGTTGGACGCCTCGCCGGGCGAAAGGGATCGCCGTCCCCGTCAAGCGTTGCCGGGCCTGTGGACTGGTGTTCGCCGATCCCCAGCCTATTCCCGAGAGCCTGGCGGATCATTATGGCCTGCCGCCCGACGAGTATTGGATCGGCGAAGCCCAGCGGCACTGGACGCCCGCTTATCTTTCGGACGAGATAGCCGAGGCCAAGCGCCTGCTCGACTTCACGCCCGGAATGAAAGCCTTGGATGTCGGCGTCGGCCTCGGCAAGGGCATGCGCTCCCTTGCCGCGGCCGGGTTCGACGCCTGGGGCATTGAACCTTCGCCCGAGTTTCGCGACCATGCGATCGCGAAGTTCGACGTCGATCCGGATCGGGTCGCGCTAGCCGCGGCCGAGACTGCCGAATTTCCTGACGGCCATTTCGATTTCGTGACCTTTGGGGCGGTACTCGAACATCTCTACGACCCTGCGCTGGCGCTCGATCGCGCGATGCGCTGGCTCAAGCCCGGCGGCATCCTTCACGCTGAGGTGCCGTCGTCCGACTATCTGATGTCGCGGCTTCTCAACCTGTTCTTCACGCTGCGCGGCACCAATTACGTGACCAATATCAGTCCGATGCATTCACCCTTCCACCTCTATGAGTTCACCCTTCGCTCCTTCCGCAAATACGAAGTCGCCCACCATGGCTATATGATCGGGGTAACCCCCCACCTTCCCAAACTGCTGACCCGCCCGGTCGAATGGCTGATGGCCTGGAGCAGGACCGGTATGCAGCTTATCGTCTACCTCCGCCGCTAGCTTGGGCCGGATCAGCGCGGCTCGGGTGCCAGGCGCGGATCGGCCAGCGCGGTTGCCGTTCGCCTCGCCGGAGCCTTCTTGCCGGCGTCCTTGGCCGCGATCTGCGCGATGCTCGCGTCGGCCAACCCGAACTGGCAGAGGCTCACGCCGCCACCGCCTTGATCACCGCGAAGTTGAGCACCAGTGCCTCGGCCAGCGCCCCGCCGCTGTGATTTCTCACTTGGATGCGGCACGATCCGGCGGCAGTGGCGGTGACGGTCACGTCATAAGCGTCCGCGATTGCGCCGCTCGCGATGCTCACCAGCACCACGTCGGTTGCGGCAACGACGCTGTTGGTCAGCGTGAATGACACGCTTGCCGCCGCTGCCAGCGGCGCTGCGTTCATCGTGACCTGGCCGCTCGCCTTGTTCAGCGTGACCCCGGTAGCCTTGCTGGTTGCCTGCGACACTGCGCCGCCCGCCCCGGCGCCATAGCCAAGCCCCTTCCCCGACGCGACGATGACCAGGCCATTGGCATCGAGGAGCGCCTGATCGACGCCCCCCACCCGGAAATGATGGACGGTGGTGCTATAATAGAGATTGCCGCCCACGGTGGTAAGCGCCGCGTCGTTCGTCGGCGCCCCCGCCACCCAGCGGCGAAAAACCAACTCGCTCGAAAGGTTGGTGGTCTCCAGATAGAGCGCGTTGTCCGCGGCGGCGCCTCCCGTCGGGCCGAAACTATGGCCGTTGCCGGACATGTTGATATTGCCGCGGCCGACAACGCCCGCCAACGGGTTGATTTGCCCCGTGACCGCCAGAAGTCCGCCCACTGTCGCCGCGCCGGTAACGGCCAAGGCATCGCCGACCGTGAAGTCCCCGGCCGCCCGCAGGCTGCCGTTGACGTGCAAGTGACCGTCGTGGCTAATGGGCATGAGGCCGCCGAGCACCATCGTCGGCGACACCAACTGCGTCAGATTTTGGTCGCCTTCATGGTAGCATCCGATGAACAGATTGCCCGCGTTGGGGTCGTCGGTGCGATAGCTGCCGCCGGTGCGGAACGTCGTGCCGCTGGCCCACGGGACGATGCCGTTATAGGTGCCGCCCGGCCCGATAAAGCCCCACCAGTTATTGTTATCGGTCGTGCCGGTCGGTGCGTTGGTTGAAGCTCCCGCTTCCTGGTCGCGCTTCACATAGTAGCGATTGCCGAGATAGGTGCTGGCGGTTGGCACACTCCCTAGGGCGCCGTCCCAACCGTTGGCCGCCGTGTGACAACCAAAATAGCTGTTGCCGAGGAAGCTGCTGTCCCAGATGCCCCATTGGCGGTTGGAGGCGCAGTTAACTGCGATGATCGTGCAGGCATTGCTGTCGGCACTGTCGAAGAATATACCGTTGCGGCACCCTTCGATCGTCAAATTCTGCAGTCGGCAAATGTTGGCGTTACCCTCGATAGCCCCGCCGCTGCCTACCGCCGCCTCCGCATGGATGCCATTCCCAGGAAACCCCTGAATATAGACGTCGCGGATCAGCGCCATGCCGCGCAGATGGACGCCATGCGCGGCGCTTTCGACCCCGGCAAAACTACCCTTGAGATAAAGGCGTTCGATGATCGACCCTGACCCCGCCGTGGCAGCGCCGGCGAACGCCCCGCTTGCACCGGTCGTGTTGTAAGCCTGGACCCGGATACCGGTCGTTCCCGCGTCCCACCGCAGGACGGTCGACCCGCCCCCAGTCAGCCCCATCGCTTCACCCCGCAGGCAAATCGTGTGGCTAAGGTCGAGCGTCGACGTTCCGAGATAGTAATGGCCGGCCGGGATGAGCAAATCTCCCGAACCCGCTCCATAACCATAGCCCGCAAGCCTGGTCGACTTGAGATAGGCGATGGCCGCGAGGAAGGCGCCTCCGTCGTTGGTGGCTCCGTCTCCCGTTGCGCCGAACCATTTGACGTTGACTGGCCCCGAAAATTTGCGGACCCACGAGCCCGACGCCCCGCTTGGCCCAGTCGTCGGTGCGACATGGATGCCTTGATTGGGATCGGCGGTGACCTTCGACGACAGGTCGGAGCTGTCGAAGACGAACATGCCCTCGCGGCCCGGCTCGCGGAGAAAATAGGCAGCCGGACCGCTCACGCTTTTCGCGGCCAGGGCCGACCGGCTGGCGACATCGATCGCCCCTCCCGACTGTCCTGCAAGGTCAAGCTTGGCGAACCATTCGGCCGCCGCGACCAGCGCGATGGTCTTGCTGCCGATTGTAAAATTGGTCGGCGATCCGCCAATCGGGTCGCGGGCGATGGTGCCGCCCGCCTGCATCGTCCCGCGCCCGACTTCGCGCTCGACCGGCTTGTCGACGCCCTGGATGCAATAATAGAATTGGTCGCCGGCAACCGCGGCCTCGGCGAACCCGGTATAGCCGCTGACGGCGGCGCCCAGGCTGATCGGGCCGGTGCCCTGGACCGCGGTGAAATTGCGCACCAGGTCGACGAACTTCGGCGTGAATGGCATCGCTACCAAGCTCCAATCGGTCAAAAAAATAAATGGATGTCGGGGGCGGGCGGTCAGGGGCCCAGCCCGCCCCCGCCGACGTCAGGCGAACTTCAGAAGCTTGATGCTTTCCGAATTGGTCACCTGGCCGCCGACCCGCTTGGTTGCGTAGAAATGGACGTAGGGCTTGTTGGTGAACGGATCGCGCAGGATCGTCGTCGCGTTGCGCTCGGCGATGGTATAGCCTGCCTTGAAGTTGCCGAACGCGATCGACAGGCTGTTGGCCGCCACGTCCGGCATGTCCTCGGCCTCGACCACGGGATAGCCGAGCAGGGTCGCCGGGCTTCCCGAAATCATACCTGGTTGCCAGATATAGGCGCCATCGGTGGTCTTGAATTTGCGGATCGACGTCGCCGTGGTCGAATTCATCACGAACACCGCGCCTTGGCGATAGGGCTGACGCAGCGACTGCACCAGGTCGAGCAGCTTGTCCTGCGGGTTGGACGCCGGAAATCCGCCCAGCACGCCGGTGCCGATGGTCTGCAGCGTGCCCATCGGTCGCACCCCGTCGAGGGTAACCGCGTTGGGCGAGCTCAGGTAGCCGAGCGGCTGGCTGACCCCGCTGCCCTTGACGAACGCCATCCCCTCGGCGCGGGCGAATTCGGTCGCGATCTCGCTTGCCAGCCACGCCTCGACATCGAACATCGCATCGTCGAGCATCTGCTGCGATGCTGCGGGGTTGGCGTAAAGGTCGCCGTTGGCAGGCACGATTTCGGTGAACGTGCCGGTGTTGGTGATCGGCCGCGCCGCCTCGAATCCGACCCAGCCCGACGGCGTACCGCCGGTCGACACCAGCTTGCGATAGCCGGCGGTGCCGACCTTGACGACATTGGCGATGGCGCGGATCGGCGAGATCGCGACCAGCGTCTTGTCGATCGCCTCGTCGATTTCGCGCGGCACCGCATAGCCGCCGATCGCGTCCGATGAGCTGCCGATCGCCTTTTGCTCCAGACCGCTTTCGACCCCGCGCCGCAGATATTGCTCGACGAACGCTTGGCCAGCGGCCGATTTCACCCCGTCCAATGCCGGCCGCTGCCCGGCAATCACGCCCTCGTCGATCCGCCGCTTAAGCAGCGCCAGCTCGTCCTTGAGCGCCTGCACCCCATCCTCGTCCCGCTCCAACGCCTCGAACGACGCCTCAAGTCCATCCGCCTTCACTTCAATCATCGCTCTCTCCCGCATAAAAAACCCCTCTCCCCTCGAGGGAGAGGGAGGGGCCCAAGCCGGAAGGCTTGGGAGGGTGAGGGGCTGCAACACCCCTCGATTTACTTCGTCATTTCACTCCACCGCGTGCACTCGCGCCTTCGGCTGCATCGGTTCCGCCACCAGGCTGACTTCGATCAGGTCGAGGTCGATCAGCTCGCGCAAGTCTCCCCGCCGGCCCGCCTCGCGAACCCGATAGCCGAAGCTCAGCCCATCGAGCTTGCCGCTGGCGAGCAGGCTCGCCGCGCGCCGCGCCTCCTCTCCCGTGCCCAGCTCGGCGATCACCCTGAGGCCGCGCCGGTCCTCGGATAGATGCTCGACCCGCCCGATCACCGCGCCGGCCTTATGTTGCCACAGCAACGGCACCGCGTTGCCGCGCGCCAGGCTCTCCGCGAACGCGCCGGGCCGAATCATGTCGCCGCCCCGGTCCGGTTTCCCGAAGACCGCGGCGTAACCCGCAAAGCGGACACTCACCCCGTCACCAGATCGGTCAGCCTCAGCCGCACCGCCAGCCCGATCAACAGCGCCGCGCACAGCAATCGCGTGACCCAGGCGACCACCGCCTGGCGCGCGCTGCGCTTGGCGTCGCGCCATGCGCTCAACAGCTCGCGCAATTCGTCCATGTCGCGCCGCGCGCGCGGGTCATCCAGCCCCAGTAGCCCCAGTGCCCGGCTGGCCCCCGCCTGGCTCGCTTCCTCGGCCAGCGCGCGCAGCGTCACCAGGTCCGCCCCGCGCCCTTCCGCCTGCGCCATCAGCCTCGCCAGCAAATGATCGCCCGTCATCCGCGCCCTTCCACTTCGAACCCCAGCTGAACCCGTTTCTCGTCGCGGCTCAGGAACTCGGCCGCGCCGACCTGCTCCCACAACCGCGCCCGATCCTCGGCCAATTCGCTGATCGCATCCTCGTCGATCCTGATCTCGATGGCGCCAACCCAATCGCCAAGCAGCTCATTGAGACCCGCCAATATCCGCCCCGCCATTGGCAGGATCGTCCGGCGATACAGCGCTCGCCCCGCTTCGCGCGCGTTGGCGTAGGTGGCATCGCCCGGCAGGCCGACCAGCACCGGCGGCACCCCGAACGCCAGCGCGATGTCGCGCGCTGCCCCGTCCTTCAACGCGGCGAAATCCATGTCGGACGGCGTCAGGCTCAGCGCCTGCCACTTCAGTCCTCCGTCCAGCAGCAGCGGCCGTCCGGCGTTGGCGCTGCCCGAAAACATTTCCGCCAATTCGGCCTTCAACCGATCGAACTGCGCGCCCGACAACTCCGACCCGTCGCCCGGCTCATAGACCAGTGCCCCGCTCGGCCGCGCCGCATTGTCGAGCAGCGCCTTGTTCCACTTGGCCGCCCGGTTGTGGACGCTCGCCGGCGCAATCGCCGCGTCCAGGCACCCCAGCCCGTAATGATCGTCGCCCGGATTGAGCGCCTTTAAATGCGCCACCTGCCGCCGTCCCATCGGGTCGCGCAGCGCCAACCGCGTGGCCGTCGTGCCCACCCGATAGACCAGGCCCGCCGGCCACCCAGCCGCGTCGGTCGTCACCGTCACCCGCTCGGACCGCAGCAAGTGCAACTCTGCCGGCCGTTCGCGGCCATCGGTCAGCAATTGCACATAGGCATTGCCGTGCAGCAGCAGCGCCGCACCGATCCGCTCGATCAGCGCATTGCGGCCTAACAGGCGGACCGCATCCTCCCGTCCGGCATCGGCATAGAAAGTCAGCGACCCGAGCATCCCCGCGACGAGCCGTACAGCGCGTTGCCCGACCGGATTGAGCCGGAACACCTCTTCGTACTGCGCCTCATACCCGCGCGCGAAGCCGCCCGCCTCGCCGCCCTCGCCGCGCAGCCACACCGGCACAAACGGCCGAGCGTCCGCCGGCGCACCCTTGCGCCCGAACCAACCCATGCAATGCTCCTGTATTTTCTAGCCCCTCTCCCCTTGCGGGAGAGGGCGACTCAGCGAAGCTGAGCGGGGTGAGGGGAAGCTAAAGCATCCGCACCCTCGGCACCCCGCTCCTGGTTTCACTAAGCTCGGTCATCGCCCACACCATCGCGTCGGCCCGGTCCGGAGATCGCTTTCCGTCATAACCGCCACCGATCATCAGCCCGGCCAGCTCGGCCTCGAGCTCGGGAAATACGCCCGCGAAAAACGCACGCCCGGTTTCGAACCGGATCGCCACCGGCTCGGCCCGCGCTACCTTGCCGCGCGTTGCATGAACCAACTTGACCTTCAGCCTACTATCCGCCGCCGTCAGCACGCTTTCGACCAGCGCGCCGCCTTGATTGGCCTCTGCCACCACATGGCTCGCGCCCCACTCGGCGGAGGCCACCGCTACCGCCCGCGCCCACCGCTCGGGCCGCCCGGCCGACACGCTCGCATCGGCAAGGACATATAACTTCCCCTCGCGTCGCCCTGCCACAACGATCCCGCACGCGTCGCCTTCCGTCCCCACCGCCGGATCCACGCCCACCACGATCCGATCGAAAGTGCCCCTCTCCCCTTGAGGGAGAGGGAGGGACCCACCGCAAAGCGGTGGGAGGGTGAGGGGAGGCACCCGCGCTGCCTCCACCATCGCTCGCGGAAACAGGCTTCCCTCGGCCTCGGTCATCAGCTCACCGTTCAATTCCTGCCGGCCCAGCCGCGATCCGCCATAGGTCGCGATCATCACCTCGATGAACGCCTTGGGCAGGCTGAGGTTGTCCCCCGTCCTCCCGCCGGTTTCGACCGTCCACGGTTCGGCCCTGATCCGGTCAAGCAGCCGCATCGGTCGCGGCGTTGTCGTCACCAGCGCGCGCGGCCGCGGACCATGGCGCAACCCCATCTGCAAATTGTCCCACGCCGCCTCCGGCTTTGCCCATTTGGCGAGTTCGTCACACCAGGCGAAATCATGTTCCGGCCCGCGCAGACCGTCAGGGTTTTCGCCCGAAAACAGCGTCGCTACGCTTCCGTTCGGCCATTTGAGCCGGCCCAGGCTCGGCTCCCACCGCAGGCCCCGGCACCGCCGCGCCGCCGCCGTCAGCAAGCCGCTCTTGCCCTCGACCATCACCGCGCGGGCCTCGTCGATCGACGCCCCGACCAGTGCGATCCGCCGCCGGCCGCTCATCGCCAGCCGGTGAATCCACTCGGCGCCGGCTCGTGTTTTGCCATAGCCGCGCCCGGCCATCATCAACCACACCCGCCACCCGTCGGCGGACGGCGGCGCTTGCCCGTCGGCGTGCCACGCCTCGAAATCGGCATCGAGCCGCAACGCATCCTCGGGCAGCATGGCGGCGATGAATTCCCACCGCTTCGCCTCGGTCATGTGCGCCAGTCGCTCAACCATCGACCGCTCGATCCCCATGCTCATCGGGCGAGCAGCCATTTGAGCGTCGCCACCCGATCGACCGCGCCCTTGGTCTCGACCGTGCCGGTGATCCGCTCCTGCAGCCGCGACAATCGCGCCATGATCCGCTCGACCGCCTCCTGATATTCGGTCGCATCGACGTCACCGTCAGCCTCGACCGCCGTGTCGCGGTGCATCCTGAGCAGCGCCAGCGCGGTGCGGTCGTCATAGCGGGTCAGCACGCCCGCCTCGGGATTCTTGATATCGACCGGCCGCTCGACCCCGTGCAGCGCACGCTTCAGCAGCATCATCTCCAGCGCCGCCACCGCCGTCGCCACCGCCTTGCCCCACGCCGCGCGAAACGTGGCGTCCTGGCTTCGCCGCCGGTATACGCTGGTCGAGGATACTTCCGCGCTCTCGGCTGCCAGAGTCACGTTGCAGCTTTCGGCCAAGGTCTCGAGGAACCGCTCGGTTTTCGCCTCGGTCCATCCTTTGAGCGCCTTGCGCAGCTGCGGGGTTTTGCCGCCCCTCACCCTCATGCCCCGCGCCTTCACCATTCGACCACCACTCCCCGCCAAACTAAAAAAAGGCCGGCAAAGCCGACCTTCAAATCTCCGAAGATGCCCCGCTCATCCTGAGGAACGGCTGAGCCAGTCGAAACCTCACTCGAAGAACGAATCGCTATTTCTGACTGTTCCTAACTTGTACCGAAACAGCGTGACGATGTCAAGCTAGTTTTACCGATTTGGTTATTTATCTAGTTTTCTGAACCATAGCGATTGCCGCTGCTACTGCTGCCTCGACGCCCATTCCGCTCGTATCGAGCAGTTGGGCATCCCCGGCCCTCGTCAGCGGCGCGTCCGCCCTTTCCTGATCCCGCGCATCGCGCGCGGCCAGGTCGACGACGATCTCTTCCAGATGCGCCGGCATTCCGCGCTCCTCCAGCTCGGCCATGCGCCGCGCCGCGCGCACCTCGATGCTCGCGGTGACGAACAGCTTGGCGCTGGCGAAAGGAGCGATGACCGAGCCGATGTCGCGCCCGTCGAGCACTGCCCCGCCCGCTTGGCGCGCGAAGGCCCGCTGCCGCTCCAGCAGCGCCGCGCGAACGCCGGGGTAGGCCGAGATGCGGCTGGCGATCGATCCGACGATCTCGCTCCTCAGCTCGGGGTCGTCGGCGGTGATCTGCGCCATTTGAGCGCACGCTCGCACCGCTTCGAACTCGCTGCCCGGATCGCCGCCGAAGCGGACCATGGTCAGCGCCGCCGCGCGGTACAGCGAGCCGGTGTCCATGTGCGGCAGCCCAAAATGCTTCGCCAGGGCGCGCGCGATCGTGCCCTTGCCGCTCGCGGCGGGTCCGTCGACGGCGATCACGAGTGGAACGGTGCTGCTCATGGGGATGTAGGCGCTTTGACAGGGCCCTGTCCCTATGGCAAGGCGCCCGCCAATCGCCGGACGGGCCCTCGCCCGCCGCCTTTCACCATGGAGACATGACCAGATGGTCAAGACCGAATGGGGCACCAAGCGTAGCTGCCCCAAATGCTCGACCCGCTTCTACGACCTCGGCACGGGAGACCCGGTCACCTGCGTCAGCTGCGGCAATGCCTGGCAACCCGAGCCGGTGCTCAAGTCGAAGCAACCGCTGCCCTACGAAACCGCGGTCGTCCCCGACAAGGTCAAGGAGGCCGATGAGGATCTCGGCGCCGAGGATCTGGTCCCCGACGAGGACGAGGAGCCGAGCGCCGACGACGAGGTCGATCTGTCGACCGGCGACGACGATCTGGGTGTCGGGACCGGCGACAAAGACGAAGAGAATTAGGGAACTCTGAAGGGCGATTTTCCCGTTTGCGAAACGGGAAACTTGCCCTAAAGGGCGCCCTCGAAAACGCCCCGTCAAAATACTATTCTGACGGGCGCCAAAACGGGGCCGTAGCTCAGCTGGGAGAGCGCTGCAATGGCATTGCAGAGGTCAGGGGTTCGATCCCCCTCGGCTCCACCATGCTTCAATCGGCCGGTCCGGGACCGCCCGGATTCAACCGCAACTCCGCCCGTAAATAGGCGCCTCAAGGGGCGCCTTTTTCTGTCATGGCCGCAAAAAAATCGGCGCTTTCAACGCCGCCGCTTGATCGATCCGGGCTTGACTGGTTAAGTGACGAGCTGCTGGAGAACCAGGAGTGTGTCAGGTACGGCGAGCCACTGCTGGGGCTTCGAGTGAGGTGTAAATGACGTCCAGCCAGCGTGGGACCTCGCTCGATGAGTTCCAGCACCAATATTGGCGCTCGGCTCCGCTTCTGAACGAGAAACTAGCACCTCTATCTGCTGATCAAGTCCCCGAGGATCAGTTCAAGCTGGCAGCGGACAACATTCCGGTTCTTTGTTGGATGGCCAATGGCGATGGGTATATCGTCTGGTACAATCGCCGTTGGCACGAATATTCCGGTACCACGCCAACCGAAATGGAAGGCTGGGGCTGGCAGGTTGTTCATGATCCCGAAGTGCTCCCGGCAGTGATGGAGCGATGGACCCGGTCCATCAGCACGGGCGACCCGTTTGAAATGACCTTCCCTCTAAAGGGCGCAGACGGGGTATTTCGTCCATTTCTCACTCGGGTCCAGCCGGTGCGCGATGCTACCGGCGAGGTCGTGCGCTGGTTTGGTGTAAACACTGAAATTTCGGCACAGCAGTCGGCCGAGCATGCGCTACGCGAAAGCGAAGAGCGATTGCGGCTGGTCCTCGATGCGGCTCCGGGTGGCTTCTATGCTGTCGATCGGGAGGGGAACACGACCCTGGTCAGCCGTGGGTTTCTGGATATGCTCGGTTTCAACGCCGAGGAGGACGCGCTCGGCCGAAAACTGCACGATCTAATCCATCACACTAAGCCCAACGGCGCGCACTATCCGGTCGAAGAATGCCCGGTCTATCGCTGCGCCTCGACCGGCCGGCCCGCATATGTTGCAGAAGAGAGCTTCTTCCGGCTCGACGGAGCGGCCGTGCCAGTGGAGTATTGGGCCACACCGATCCACCGCGGAGGGGAGCATATCGGGGCGAGTTGTACGATCGTCGACTTGAGGGAGCGGAAGCGAGCAGACGCCGCGCTTTTTGAAGAAAGCCGCACTCTCGAGACGCTCAACAGCACTGGATCCGCCATTGCCGCCGAACTCGATCTGGAACGGTTGGTTCAGATGGTGACCGACGCCGGCGTTGAACTGACAGGAGCTCAGTTTGGTGCGTTTTTCTACAATGTGCTGGACCCAGGCGGCGAAAAATACCTGTTATATGCCCTCTCCGGTGCCGAGCGTTCGCAATTCGACCACTTCGGCATGCCGCGAGCCACGGCGATCTTCCATCCCACCTTCATGGGTGAAGGAGTGGTCAGGTCGGAGGACATCACGGTCGACCATAGGTACGGAAAAAGCGACCCCCATCGCGGAATGCCCAAGGGTCACCTCCCGGTGCGAAGCTACCTTGCAGTTTCGGTAATCAGCCGTTCGGGAGAGGTGATCGGCGGGCTCTTCTTCGGGCATCCCGAAGTTGCTCGCTTTACGGCCCGGCACGAACGATTGATCACTGGCGTAGCGGCGCAGGCAGCAGTCGGAATCGACAACGCCAGGCTCTACGAAGCGGCCCAAAGGGAGCTCGCCGATCGCGTGAGCGCTCAAACCGCCCTACGTGAGCTGAATGACACGCTGGAGCAGCGCGTCGCAGACGAGATCGAGCGCCGCGCGGAAGCGGAAGAAGCGCTCAGGCAGTCGCAGAAAATGGAGACAGTGGGGCAGCTCACCGGCGGCATTGCTCACGACTTCAACAACCTGCTTCAGATCGTCAGCGGCAACCTGGACATTCTCTGCCGGAAGATGCCCGACGATGCAGCACCCCTCCGCCGTTATGCCGAGCGAGCGATGGTGGGCGCGCAGCGCGCGGCAACGCTAACGCAAAGGCTGCTGGCATTCTCACGACGCCAGCCGCTGGCCCCCAAGCCGACGGACGTCAACCGGCTCCTGCCGGGGATGTCGGAGCTGCTTCATCGCACGCTGGGTGAAACGATCGAGGTGGAGACGGTGCTTCCGCCGCGCATCTGGCTGGTGGAGACAGACCCCAATCAGCTTGAGAATGCAATTTTGAACCTCGCGCTCAATGCCAGAGATGCGATGCCCGATGGGGGTAAGTTAACGATCGAGACTCAAAATACATACCTCGACGAAACTTATGCATCCCAGAATCCCGGCGTGACCGCGGGCCAGCATGTCGTCATTTGTATCTCCGACACGGGCGTTGGCATGGATGCGGGTACCATTGCCAAAGCCATTGAACCCTTCTTCACAACTAAAGAGGTGGGCAAGGGTACCGGCCTCGGTCTGTCGATGGTCTACGGGTTCATCAAGCAGTCGGGCGGTAACTTGAAGATTTACTCGGAACCCGGCGAGGGAACGACGGTAAAAATCTACTTGCCGCGGCTGGTCGGGCAGGCGGCGGTGGACACCGAAGACGAACAAATACCTCCACCTGCAGGCAGCGGAGAGGAAACGGTCCTCGTGTGCGAAGACGACGAGGAAGTCCGCGCCTATTCGGCCGAAGTTCTGCGCGAGCTTGGCTATCGTGTGTTGGAAGCGGCCGACGGATCGGCGGCCTTGGCGCTGTTGCGCAACAAGGGGACCAAGATTGATCTACTGTTCACAGACGTAGTGCTGCCCGGAGGGATGAGCGGGGCCGTGTTGGCCAAAAAAGCGGCAGAAATCCGCCCCGAGTTAAAAACCCTGTTCACAACCGGCTATGCTCGCAATGCGATCGTTCACCAGGGCCGTCTAGATCCCGGCGTGCAGCTCATCACGAAACCGTTTAGCTACGCAGATCTGGCTGCGCGGATCAGAGACATACTCGATAGGGCGTGAGCGTTTGAAGTGGTTCAAACCAATCATGGCGAATATCTATCGGCCCAAGTTTTGACGTTGGGATCTTGGGAGTTGCAGTAACGCGACGAGGGCCGTTCGCCCAACGTCGCGGCGCCTGCGATCGCCAAACATTTTTGGAAGATGGCGGCCGATGCGACGCTACGCGATGTCGTGCTGCTGGTGCGCGCCGACGAAGCCCATCATCGCGACTTCAACCACGGCTATGCCAGCTCGCTCGGCGGCTCCCCAACCGACCGCGCGCTGGCCGCACCCTATCCGCCGCATGCCGATACGGCGCTACCGGCGTAGCTACGCTCAGCCGAGCGACTAAAAAGCGGCGGCGCCTTTTGACGCCGCCGCTCTTTTTTTCGGCTGACTGTAAATCAACGCTTAAGTGGCGAGCTTGCTCGACACATTGTTGAAAGTGCTGCCAAGGTTGTTACCGATATTGCCCATCGCCGCAATCGCGGCCACGGCGATCAGAGCAGCGATCAGGCCGTACTCGATCGCGGTCGCACCCTGTTCATTCTTGATCAGCTTTAGAAGCTTCACCATCTCTGATCTCCTCGACGGTCCACAAGCGGGCCGATCATGATTTACGCGCCGGTCGGTTCCGCCGGTTGTACGCAAGAATAGGTCGAAAATGGTTGCGAAAGACTTAAAGCGCTCGGTTGCCGCCGGTTAACCGCAAAACTGTCGCTAGGCCGTACATTGGCTGGCTCGCCGCGCCATAAAAAAACGGCGGCGCCATTCGACGCCGCCGCCTTTTCAGGCTGATGTCAACTTCACGTCGAGGCTTACGTCTTGAGCTTGCTCGAGACGTTGTTGAAGGTGCTGCCCAGGTTGTTACCGATATTGCCCATCGCGGCAATCGCGGCAACGGCAATGAGAGCGGCAATCAGGCCGTACTCGATCGCGGTCGCACCCTTTTCATTTTTGATCAGCTTAAGAAACTTCGCCATCTCTGGTCTCCTTCAGGTTCCACCAGGGAAATCCACATTCCCCACCTTCGCGGCGGTATTTGCGCGTCGGTTGAGAAGAGGATTACTGCCCGAAGGGTTGAGAAACCTTTAAAAGCCCCGGTTTGCGCGCCTTAACCATGATTTTTGTATGGGCGTGCTAGCGATCGGCGGTCATTTGCTCGACCAGGTCGATGATCTGGCGCAGCGCCTTGCTGCCCTCGCTCCATTCGTCGGGCAAGGGGCTTTTGCGCGGCGCCAGCGGGCGGCGCCGCTCGGGGATGCGGAACTGCGACGGCAGCGAGGGCCCGCCTCGCCCGTCGAGCGCTACTGCTGGGGCCATGAAGCGGCGCCAGATTTCGGCCGGGGCGGTGCCGCCGGTGATCTTGCCGAGCGAGCCATTGTCGTCGCGCCCGACCCACACCCCGACCACCAAATTGCCGGCAAAGCCGATGAACAGCGCGTCGCGGTTGTTCTGGGTCGTCCCGGTCTTGCCGAACGTCGCCGTCGACAAGGCGGCGCGGCGGCCGGTGCCCTCGTTGGCCGCGGCCCACAGCAAGGTCAGCATCGGCGCCCGGTCGCGGCC
>NZ_JACDDV010000002.1 GCF_013816785.1 Sphingomonas sp.
GCGATGCTCACCAAGGAATTGCGCGCCGATCTGGGTGTGATGATTTCGGCTAGCCACAACCCGTTCGCCGACAATGGCATCAAGCTGTTTGGCCCCGACGGCTATAAGCTCAGCGACGATGACGAGATGGCGATCGAGGCGCGCCTGGAGTCCCCGTCGAAGCTGGTCGATGCTGAAAAGATCGGCCGCGCCAAGCGGATCGACGACGCGCGGGGGCGCTATATCCATTTCGCCAAGTCGACCTTTCCCGAGACTCTCAGGCTCGACGGGCTCAAGGTGGTGATCGATTGCGCCAATGGTGCCGCCTATCAGGTCGCTCCGGAGGCGCTGTGGGAACTGGGCGCCGAAGTGGTCGCGCTGGGCACCAGCCCCAACGGCACGAACATCAACGATGGCTGCGGGTCGACCTCGCCCGATATTCTGAGCGAGACGGTGGTGGCTTCGGGCGCCGACCTGGGGCTGGCGCTCGATGGCGACGCGGACCGGTTGATTGTCGCGGACGAAAAGGGGCGGCTGGTCGACGGCGACCAGCTGATGGCGTTGATCGCGCTGGCCCAACATCGACGCGGGACGCTCACGGGTGGGGCCCTGGTGGCGACGGTGATGTCCAACCTCGGGCTCGAGCGGAAGCTGGCCGACGAGGGTGTGGGCATGCACCGCACCAAGGTCGGCGACCGTCATGTGCTCGAGGCCATGCGTCGGCTGGGCTGCAACGTCGGCGGCGAGCAGTCGGGGCACATCATCCTGACCGACCATGCGACCACCGGGGATGGGCTGGTCGCGGGCTTGCAGATCCTCGCCGCGCTGGTCGAGAGCGGCAAGGCGGCGAGCGAGGTGCTGCACATGTTCGATCCGGTGCCGCAGCTGCTGAAGAATGTTCGCTATGCCGGCGGGCGGCCGTTAATGGATGAGACGGTCAAGGCGGTCATCGCCGAGGCCGAGGCCGAACTCGACGGGCGCGGGCGGCTGGTGATCCGCAAGTCGGGGACCGAACCGCTGATCCGGGTGATGGCCGAGGGCGACGATCCCAAGCTTGTAAAGAAGCTGGTCGACCGCATTTGCGATGCAGTGAGCGAGGCGGCGACCTGATGCTTGAGATGCAGCCCGATTGCGAGAAGCGCGGGATCGACCGCCCGGCGCGATCGGGCGCCAATCTGAAGTGGCATCCAGCCTCGACAATCCGGAAACATCAAGGATGAGCACGGTCCGCGTCCTTGCCATCGCCGGGTCGGATTCAGGAGGCGGCGCGGGCATCCAGGCCGACATCAAGACCATCACCATGCTCGGCGGCCATGCGATGACGGCGGTCACCGCGATCACCGCCCAGAACACCGAAGGGGTAAGCGCGGTCCATGCGGTGCCGACCGAGATCGTGCTGGCGCAGATCGACGCGGTGGTCGGCGATATCGGAGTCGACGCGGTCAAGATCGGGATGATCGGATCGCCGTTCACCGCGCTCCACATCGCGGCGAAGCTGGAAGCGCTCGCGGTGCCGGTGGTGTTCGATCCGGTGATGACCGCGACCAGCGGCGCCAACCTGGCCGACGAAGCGACCATCGCCGCGTTCGGCAGGCTGATGGACGTATCGACCATCGTCACGCCCAACCTGCCCGAACTGCGCCGCTTGACGAGCGAAGAGGATGAAGTCGCGGCGGCGTTGCAGCTGGTCTCGAAACATCGCTGCGCGGTGCTGATCAAGGGTGGTCATGAGGAAGGCGACGCGCTCGCCGACGCGCTGATCGAGGAAGATAATATGACCAGCTGGCAGGGCCAACGGATCGACACCACCAGCACTCATGGCACCGGCTGCACGCTAGCCAGCGCAATTGCCTATTATCTCGGCCGCGGGCTCGGCCTTGCCCAGTCGGTCGAGCGGGCGCGGCTGTTCGTGCGCATGGCGCTGCACGAGGCGCCGGGCCTCGGCAAGGGGCATGGGCCGCTAGGCCAGCAGGCGGTGCGGCTCGATACCGGCATGGGCCTGAGGCTCAACCAAGTGACCGTCACCGGCAACGATTATGCCAAGATGGTCAACTTTTATCGGGCGCTCGGCCTCAAGCAGATCATCGACAGTCCGGACAACCAATATGCCCGGTTTGAGACCAACGGCGGGGCGACCTTCTCGGTCCAGTGCGACCCCGAGGAGACCGTGTCCGAGACCACGGCCATCTATTTCGAGTGTGATGACCTGGATGAGCGGGTCGAGCGGCTGGCGCGATCGGGCATCCCATTCGAGCACGGCCCGCGCGGCCAGCCGTGGATGTGGCGCGAAGCTCGACTGCGCGACCCTTCAGGCAACACCATTTTCCTTTATCGCGCGGGCGAGGCGAGACGCTACCCGCCGTGGCGAATCGCTGACGCCTGATTTCACGCGAAGCGTGAAGCAAGAAAATAGGAACTATTTTTTTCTGGCTTCGCCAAAGGGTGCCTTCTGGCATAGGCTGGCGCGATGATTGCGGGAGTCGATGAGGCGGGGCGGGGGCCGTTGGCGGGGCCGGTGGTGGCTGCGGCGGTGGTGCTATGCGGCAAGGAGATCCGCGGGCTGGCCGACAGCAAGGTGCTGGCCGCCGCCGAGCGCACCAAGCTGGCGAAACGAATTCGGGAGCGGTGTCATGTCGGGGTTGGCCTGGCCAGCGTCGCGGAGATCGACGCGATCAACATTTTCCAGGCGACGATGCTGGCGATGGCCCGCGCGGTTGAGGCGCTGTGCGCGGTGATTGGCTGCGATCCGCTGCAGGTGCTGATCGACGGCAATCTGACCCCGCGCGGACGGCGCGAGGAATGGCGCTGGCCGGCCCGCGCGATCGTCGGCGGCGACGCGAGGGAGCGCTGCATCTCGGCCGCGTCGATCGTCGCCAAGGTCCATCGTGACGCGCTGATGACCGCCGAGCATGAGCGGCTGCCGCACTATGGTTTCGCGCGCCACAAGGGCTATGGCACGCCCGAGCATCTCGCCGCGCTGCGCCAGCACGGGCCTTGTGAATTGCACCGCCGTAGCTTCGCGCCGGTGGCCCAGTGTCAGCTTTTCCAGGGTTTGAGTCTTTACGGCCACACCACAAGGGATTGAGTAAGACCCGCAGTTCCGGCCCTATATTTTGTGCCCTGACTCGTGGCGGATTCCGTTTGTTCTTATGCCTCCGGGGCGCCCAAACATAGCCGCGGCCTTGACCGCGACTCCCGCCTGACTCATCGGTGGAGGGATAACGGGGGGCTAGCGTTTCGATGAACATGATTGTGCCGGTGACGGAGACCCGTGGGCGTTCGCGCCCGCGCACTAGTCCGGTGAAGATGAAAGAGTTGCCGCTCGACACGATCGTCGAGGGTGACTGCATCGCCGCCATGGCGCGGCTGCCCGACAAGTCGGTCGACATGATCTTCGCCGATCCACCTTACAATCTCCAGCTGCAGGGCGATTTGTTCCGGCCCGAGGGCGGGCGGGTCGACGCGGTCGACGATGATTGGGACAAGTTCGACAGCCTCCAGATCTACGACGATTTTACCCGCGACTGGCTGGCCGAAGCGCGGCGCATCCTCAAGGACGATGGCACCATCTGGGTAATCGGCAGCTACCACAATATCTACCGCGTCGGCGCGCTGCTGCAGGACGCCGACTTCTGGATCCTGAACGACATCGTGTGGCGCAAGTCCAACCCAATGCCCAATTTCCGCGGCACTCGCTTCACCAATGCGCACGAGACGCTGATCTGGTGCGCCAAGGACGGCAAGGCGAGATACACTTTCAACTATCGCCAGATGAAGGCGCTTAACGACGATCTCCAGATGCGCTCGGACTGGATGATGCCGATTTGCGGCGGGGCTGAGCGGTCCAAGGACGAAGCCGGCGACAAGGCGCATCCGACCCAGAAGCCAGAGGCTCTGCTCTATCGAATTCTGCTCGCCTGCACCAAGCCGGGCGATATCGTGCTCGACCCGTTTTTCGGCACCGGGACGACCGGCGCCGTGGCGCGCCGGCTGGGGCGCAAATGGATCGGGATCGAGCGAGAGGCCAAATATGTGAAGGTAGCGCGGGCGCGGATCGACGCGACGCTGCCCCTGGACGAGAGCGCGATGACGGTGATGGCCGACAAGCGCAACGCGCCGCGCGTGGCATTCGGCCTGCTGGTCGAAAGCGGGATGGTGCCGGCGGGAAGCAAGCTGACCGACGCCAGGCGACGTTGGAGCGCGAGCGTCGGCGCCGATGGATCGATCGTCTGCGAAGGGCAGGCGGGGTCGATTCACCAGGTGGGCGCAGCGTTGCAGGGCGCGCCTTCGTGCAATGGCTGGACGTTCTGGCATGTCGAAGAAGCCGGCAAGCTCCAGCCGATCGACGCGCTGCGCCAACAGCATCTCTCCGCGCTATAAGCGAGCGATGCGAACCCTTCTCCGCCCCACGGGCTTCGTCGATTCGCCGTTCGGGCAGGACGGTAAAGTCGCAAGGCTGGCGGGGGGCCTAAGCTGGTTCGCGTCGGTCGAACTGGTCCACGAAGATGGCACGCGCGAACTGGTGCCTGTCGAGGGGGTCGAGGCACGGTTTGACGCGGCTATGGCGGCAGATTGGGCGCGGATCGTCGCGCCGCGCGCGCCTTTGATCATGGGCACGCGCACGATCCGACTCGACCAGCCTCAGGTGATGGGGATCATCAACGCAACCCCCGACAGCTTTTCGGATGGCGGCGTCTATGCCGACGCGACCGCTGCGACCGAAGCCGGCGCGACGATGACAGCGCAGGGCGCCGCCCTGATCGATGTCGGGGGCGAGTCGACCCGGCCGGGCGCGAGCGAAGTATGGGAGGGCGACGAGATCGAGCGTGTCCTGCCGGTCGTACAACAGCTCGCCGCGGGCGGCACGGCGGTGTCGATCGACACGCGCAAGTCGGGGGTTATGAGCGCGGCGATCGGCGCGGGCGCGGGGCTGGTCAACGATGTGTCGGCGCTGACCTGGGATCCGCAATCGGCGGAAGTGGTCGCCAACGCCGGCGTGGCAGTGGTGTTGATGCACCATCGGGGCGACCCGGCGACGATGCAGGACGCGCCGCGATACGACGACGTGCTGGTCGAAGTGTTCGAATGGCTCGAGGATCGGGTCGCGGCGGCGCTGGAGGCGGGAGTCGACCGCGCCAACATTCTGGTCGATCCGGGCATCGGGTTCGGAAAGTCGGTGGCCCATAATCTCGAACTGCTCAACGGTCTGGCGCTACTTCACGGGCTGGGCTGCCCGATCGTCGTCGGCGCGAGCCGCAAGCGGATGATCGGCGCGCTGGCGGGCGAGGCGCCCGCCGACCAGCGGCTCGCCGGTAGTCTAGCGCTGGCGCTGAAGGCGGTCGAGCAAGGCGCACAGATGGTCCGTGTCCACGACGTGCCCGAGACCGTTCAGGCGCTCAAGGCGTGGCGCGGGTTGCGCGACGCCGCCCTGACTCCGCGGGCTTGAACACCACCACCATCGGCCCGAGGTCGGCAAAAGCGTCCATGCGGTTGTCGACCGGATCCCACAGCGAACTGACCGAGCCGTCGAAGTAGAGCGCATCGCGGACCCCGACCCGCTCGCGCATGAAGCGGGCCAGCTTGCCGAACGACACTGCATCCAGGCTGATCACGAAATGCGCTCCACCCTTATAGTCGATCCCCACCGCGTTGCGGACGAAATGCGACGCGCCATCGCGATCGATGCGCGGGTTCATCTGCCCGCCAATCAGCAACATCGGCCCCGATTGGGTCGCATATTCGATGGTGGGCGTGGGTCCGACCCGATCGCTGGTGACGGCCTCGACCGCACCATTGTCGCGCACCAGGAAAACCCCGTTGGGCATCAGATGGAAATTGCCGAATCCCTTGCGGCGGTTGATTGCGTGGACCTCACGCCCCTTCTCGACCATCAGCCCGACCGGCTTGCCGGCATCGTCGAACATGCCGGCGTTCATGGCGAAGGCGACGTTGCCGGCACGTTCGCCGAGCGCTGCCTGGAGCGCCGCAAAGCTGCGATATCCACTATGAATTTCGATCTTGCCGCGACCAGGCTCGCAAACGGTAAAGGCGGTGCTTTCGAACCGCTCGTCGTGACAGGGAGATTTGGGGGGCGCGGGCGGGGGCGCGGTCGGCGAGCAGCCGGTCATCAGGAGCAGGAAGGGCCAGGGCCGCATCGTGTGACCTTGGCGGCGTCAGGCGGCGGTGTCGATGCCCAGTTCGCCCAATTTGCGATAGAGGGTCGAGCGACCGATGCCGAGGCGGCGGGCGACTTCGGTCATGCGGCCGCGATAATGGCCGATGGCGAGGCGGATGATGTCGGCTTCGATGTCCTCGAGGCTGCGCAAATGGCCGTCCTGCCGGTAGAGCGTTACCTGCGCAGCGCCGGACATGGCGGCGTCGGCCGAAGCCTGGCCGATGTCGGTGGCGACGTCGCTGCGGCGCCCGGTGAAGCGCGATTGAACGGCGATATGCGGGAAATCATCGGCGGTCAGCGAATGGCCTTCGGTCTGCAGCGCGGACCGGAACAATACGCCGGCGAGCTGCCGGACATTTCCCGGCCAGCCGTAGCGCATCAGCACGGCCAGCGCGTCATTGCCGATCGACAGCGGGCGCATTCCCGGCTCGCTGGCGAAACGGGTGAGGAAATGGCGGGCGAGCGCAGGAATATCGCCGCTCCGCTCGCGCAGGGGCGAAAGGGTGACGGTGGTCGCCCCGATTCGATCGGCCAAGTCGGGATCGAAATCGTTGGGCAGTGGGCGGCTGGATGTGGCGATCAACCGGACATCGACCGAATTGGACCCGTTGCAACCGACCGGCCGAACTTCGCCAGTGGCCAGGACTCGGTCAAGTTTCTGCTGCGTTTCAAGGGGCAGCGTACCGATCTCGTCAAGCAGCAGCGTGCCGCCGTCGGCCTCGACCAGCCTGCCGGTCTTTTCCGCGAAGGCACCGGGAAAGGCGCCGGGGACATGGCCGAATAGCGCCGATTCGATGGCATTGGGCGCGATCGACTTGCAGTCGAGCTGGACCAGAGGACCGCGAGCGCGAAGGCTCGCGTGATGGATCGCGCGCGCGAAAGTTTCCTTGCCGCTGCCTGGTTCACCGAAAATCAGGACGGGAAGGCGGTTGCGCGCGCCCTTCGCGGCGACCGCGAGAGCGGCGCGGAAATCGGGCGCGGCGCCGACCAGCTGATCGAGCGACAATATGGGCGCAATCTTTTCCGACAAGGGAGCAAGCTCGCCCGGCGCTCGGCGGCGATCGGCGTGCGAGGCCAGCGCGTCGAGCAGGCGTTCGGGCGCGATCGGCTTGGCAAGGTAATCGGACGCGCCGGCGCGCATCGCCTCGACCGCCAGCGCGACCGAGCCGCCGTCGGCGAGCACGATCACCGGCAGTTCGGCGCGGCACGAGCGCAGTGCCGCGATCAGCGCGGGGCTTTGGTCCGCCGCCCAACTCGACAGGACCGCGGCGCGGACTTCGCGCCCATGGGGTCCCTGGAGCAAGCCTACTGCGGTCTCGGCGCAGACGGCGCCGACTGTGCTCCAGCCCGCGCGCGAGGCGACCGACGCCAGCTGCCGCCGCTCATTTGCGTCGGCATCGACCAGCAGCAGGGACCGCAAGACTTCGTCGGGCATCGGCTTCTCCGTCCGGCAAGCATATCGACGAGGAGTAAAGGGCAGCTTAAGCACTGGCGAAAAAGGCGCTTGGGCGGCGACGGCAGGCTTGTTAAGACGCCTGCCAACGATCGTTTCACCAAGGGAAATCGCCATGGCCGCCGACGAGGCTCATCCGACCGTTACCGAAATGGATTACCCGGCGCATGAGCGCAATTATTCGGGCTTCATCAACCTGTTCAAATGGGGGACGGTCGGCGCAGCGATCATCGCTGCCATTGTCCTCTATATCATCGCCAACTAGGCCGCCCGCTTGAAGATCGCGGTCCTCAAGGAGAGTGGCGAGGAGACGCGGGTCGCCGCCATCCCCGAAACGGTGAAGAAATTCAGCGCGCTGAGCGCCGCAATCGCGGTCGAGCAAGGGGCCGGGACAAAGGCGTCGATCGCCGATCATGACTTCGAGACAGCGGGCGCGAGAGTCGCGCCGCGGGGCGAGGTTCTGAAAAACGCGGACATCATCCTGTGCGTGGCGGGGCCGGAGGCAGCAGCGCTGGCCAGCGCGACGCCCGGGGCGCTGCTGGTTGGGGCGCTCGACCCGGTACGGCGCGGCGCCGAGATCGCGGCATACGCCACGGCCGGCATCGAGGCGCTGGCGATGGAATGGATGCCACGCATCACTCGCGCGCAATCGATGGACATATTGTCCTCCCAGTCGAACCTGGCAGGGTACAAGGCGGTGGTCGATGCCGCGTCCCTGTATGGACGCGCCTATCCAATGATGATGACCGCGGCCGGTACGGTCAGTCCGGCCAAGCTGTTCGTGATGGGAGTAGGGGTCGCCGGGCTGCAAGCGATCGCCACCGGGCGGCGACTCGGAGCGCAGGTCAGCGCGACCGATGTCCGTTCGGCAACACGCGAGCAGATCCAGTCATTGGGTGCCAAGCCGATCTTCGTCGAGAATGTCGCCGGGATCGAAGGCGAAGGGCAGGGCGGCTATGCCGGCGAGACCAGCCCCGAATATCAGGCGGCGCAGGCCGAGCTGGTGTCGGGCCATATCGCTAAGCAGGACATCGTCATCACCACCGCGTTGATCCCTGGGCGGCCGGCGCCGCGGCTAATCAGCGATGCGCAGCTGGCGACGATGCGCCCCGGAAGCGTGATCGTCGACCTGGCGGCGGAGGCTGGAGGCAATGTCGAGGGCTGCGTCGCGGGCGAGACAATCGATCGCCACGGAGTGAAAATTGTCGGCGCGGTGCAACTGGCGCGCAGCCTGGCGGCCGACGCATCGGCGCTATATTCACGCAATCTGTACAATTTCCTCGCCGCCTTTTGGGACAAGGAGGCGGGCCTGGCGCTCCCCGACGAAGACGAGATTGTGAAAGCGATTCGCCTGACGCGCGCGGGCGCAGTGGTTCATGAACGAGTTCGGCCCTAGCCCGAGTCGCAGGCGGAAATCGGTCGCGAATTCGGCGATGCCCGGTCGATACGAAAAAGGCCCAGCGCACCCGTGACGGAGTGAGCCAAGCACAATTCAAATAGAGCGTAAACGACAAACAGCGATCTGCGCCGAACCGCAAATCGCCTTTTGTCTCAAATTGTTACCCGGCCGAGGCCGAGAAAATTGTTAGCCGCGACCGCCTACGCCGTCCCAGCCGCCGCCGAAGAGCCAAGTCCACAGCCCGCGGTTCGGGCGTTGAATCTTCTTCATGATCGTCCCCTGTGTTCGCACGGCCACTCATGCCGTCGACAGGGACGTTAACCTTAATCGAAATGGTTATCAAGAAATTTACCAAGTTATGCGGCCCGGCGTTTCCTCTCGCTAGTTAGCCGTCTGCTTAAATCGCTGAAGCTGGACGGGCGGGCGATGACGAAACCTTGCGCAACTTCACATTTCATTGCGACTAGGAGGTCCAGGGTCTCGCGGTTCTCGACTCCTTCGGCGACAACCGTGCGACCGAGGGAGTGGGCGAGTGCGATCGTCGATTGAACCATGACCAGATCGCTGCGGTTGTCGCGCATTGATTTGACGAAGCTCTGGTCGATCTTGATCTCACTAGCCGGGATTTTCTTGAGATATTCGAGGGTCGAAAGTCCGGTGCCATAATCGTCGATCGAAATTTTGATTCCCAGATCGCGCAGGCGTAATAGCGGCTCGATATCGGATCCGTTGGTGGCCAGCGTGGCGGTTTCGGTCAGTTCCAGGGTTAGCCTGGCCGGGTCGAGATGATGCTTTCGGAGCAGCGCGCTGACGCGTGAGGGAAGAATGGGGTTCGACAACATGCGCGCCGAAAGGTTGACCGCCATATCGAACGGGCGGTGGTCGCGGTTGACCTTGGCCGCCACCGCAATCGCGCGGTCGAGGACGAAAAAGGTCAGCTTTTCGATGCGGTCATTCTGCTCGGCCGCCGCAATAAACTCGCTTGGGCTGATCGGCCCTTTTTCCGGGTGGGTCCAACGCGCAAGCGCTTCCGCGCCCTTGGTGAAACCGGTAGTGAGGTCCATCTGCGGCTGAAAGGCGACCCACACTTGGCCATTGTCGATGGCATTGTCGAGCTGGCCGAGCAGCGAAAGCCGCCATTCGGCATCCTTCAGCCGTTCCGGATCATGGTATTTCCAGCGAAGCCCCTCTCTATGCGCTTCGTCGGCCGCGACCAGCGCACTGCCAAGACGATTGGAGATAGATCGCCCACTGCCGATTTCGACGCCAAAACTCACCGAAATATCAAATTGTTTTCCATCGACCTTGGCAGGACTGCGGAACAAAGCATGCAGCGCCTCGACATGATGGCCGATTGCTGTGTCGGGCTGGACGGTCCAGGCGAAGATGCCCTCGTCTCCTTGATAGACGGTCTCAATTTCCGAGCCCACCTTGAGACGAGCGACGATTTGTTCAATCAGATTTGCCTCCTGCGCGAGCGACATCGTCGAGACGATTTGCGGGAAGTTGAGAATTCGCGCGGCGACTAGCGTCCGATTGCGTTCTTGATGGGACCGCCGCAGCGCGTGCATATTCGGCAGGCCGCTGACGGTGTTGACCAATCCGCGTTTCTTCGCGTGGGCCCACCCAAGCGCTGTACCCACAAAAATCAGCGTGAAGAGCGCTGGAGTGATGTCAATGAAGATTAGGTTTGCTTCCAAGGCCACCGGTACGGCCAAAAGTCCGATACCCACGGCAACGAGGACTAGAGGGCGCTTCGGTCCGCTCATTCGCAAGCACAAAAGAATCGCGCCTAAGGTAATCACAAGTACAAGTAGCCACCCCATGTCAACTGGATCGCCCGCCTTCAGGGTTTCTGCCGCAATTATATGGACGTACACGCCGCCGTATTTTCCCTGACCGGGTATCATATATTGGTCATATTGTCGCCAAGCGTCCGGGCCAACGATAACGACTTTACCGCGCAAAGCAGAAGCGGGCACTCGGCCCGCGAGTAAATCAATTGCGCTGATTTTTGGGATGGATTTTACGTCGAAGGCGTAATCGATCCGAAATGACGGTCGGTCGCTAACCTTCCTCTCCGTCATGATTGTCGCAAAAGTTGGAAACTTTCTACCTCCAATCGGGACCCAATAGTTCAAGTTCCAAATTTCGTTTGCATAATTATAATGAGCAGAAATCGAACCAATTTGCGCATTTCGATAAAAACGCGGAAGTGAACGCACACTAACGCCCGGTTCGTTGTCAATCCCTACCCGATCAAGAATAGCTAGCACGACGTTCGTGTTCGAAGAGATGGCGCGTTCCAAGGCGGCGTCTTCGACGGGCGTCGTCCGATCAGGGAAAATGAAGTCATGCACCTGCATTTTGGGATGCGAGGCGCCAATCTTGCTGATCAGTTCGGCATAGCGCGACCGAGGCCACGGCCAGCGGCCGACCTTCTGCACCGATTTTTCGTCAATCGCGACCAGCACGATATCGCCGCTGACCGGCCGTTCATGAAAATAGTTGCGCACGACACGTAAGCGGTCCTCAGGATATTCGCCTGCGCCAATCAGCCCGAACAGTAGGCCAAGCAACACCGCCCAGATGACCGTCCGATACGGGCCTCGGGTTGCGGACTTGCTACCGGTTCGGCGCAACAGGGGCATATGGTTTCGGCTTCCTGCTTCTTCCCACCCGCGATGCGCAGAAAAAGGTTATCAAATCGGAAACCGCGCCGGAATTAATCGGGCGCGGCAGTGATGCGCCCGGCCGCCCTCGACAAGCCGCCACGGCCTTGCCACAACATCGGCTTTGCCAAGGGAGGCCGGCTTGGACTTCATCTCGATCCTATCGATATTCGTGCTGGCCTGTTTCGTCGGCTATTTCGTCGTCTGGTCGGTGACCCCGGCGCTGCACACGCCGCTGATGTCGGTGACCAACGCGATTTCTTCGGTCATCATCGTTGGCGCGTTGATCGCCAGTGCTGCAGGCGGCTCTGTCACGTCGAAATGGCTTGGGCTGGTCGCGGTCGCGTTGGCCAGCGTCAATATTTTTGGCGGTTTCGCGGTGACCGCGCGGATGCTGGCGATGTACAAGAAAAAGGACCGCGGCGATGCATGAGGCGGTGACCCCGGCGTGGGTGCTGATCGCTTATCTGATCGCCGGCATTTGCTTCATCCTCGCACTGCGCGGCCTGTCGAGCCCGGCAACCAGCCAGCGCGGCAACCGGCTAGGCATGGCGGGGATGGCTATTGCCGTCATTACGACGTTGTGGACGCAATTTCTGGACTTTTCGGCGGTGGGTCTGGACGGCCAACACATTCGGCCATTCGAAATGATGTTGATCGATTGGACGGCCATCGGTGAAATTCTGGCCGCCATCGTGATCGGCGGCGGCATTGGGCTGGTTACCGCCCGCCGGATCCAGATGACCGCGATGCCTCAGTTGGTCGCGGCTTTCCACAGTTTGGTCGGCTTGGCCGCGGTGCTAGTCGGAGCGGCCGCCTTCCTCAACCCGGAGGCGTTCGGAATCGCCGTGCGGATCACGCCGATCGCCACCCCCTCTTTCCTTAGCATCCTGCCGGTAAGCAGGGTCGAGATGGGGCTTGGCGTCGCGATTGGCGCGATCACCTTCTCTGGCTCGGTTATCGCCTTTCTGAAGCTCAACGGCACCATGTCGGGCGCGCCAATTCTGCTGCCCCTGCGGCATGTCCTCAACCTTGGCACACTGGTCGCGATCCTCGGGCTGATCGCCTATTTCACTCAGGATCAGTCGCCCTGGATATTCTGGACCATCACCGCGCTCGCCTTCGCGATAGGCTTCCTCCTCATCATCCCGATTGGCGGCGCGGACATGCCCGTCGTGATTTCGATGCTCAACAGCTATTCGGGTTGGGCGGCGGCGGCGATGGGCTTCACGCTGCACAACAGCGCGATGATCATCACCGGCGCGCTGGTCGGATCGTCGGGCGCGATTTTGAGCTATATCATGTGCCGCGCGATGAACCGCAGCTTCATCAGCGTCATCGCCGGCGGGTTCGGCGCGGTTGCCGGCTCCGGCGGCGGCGAAGCGATCGACCGGCCCTACAAGCGCGGCTCGGCCGAGGACGCCGCGTTCCTGATGAAACAGGCCGACAAGGTGATCATCGTTCCGGGCTATGGCATGGCGGTGTCCCAGGCCCAGCATGCGCTGCGCGAAATGGCCGAGATGCTGAAGAAAGAGGGGGTCGAGGTCAAATATGCGATCCACCCGGTGGCGGGGCGGATGCCGGGGCACATGAACGTTCTCCTTGCCGAGGCCAATGTTCCCTATGATGAGGTGTTCGAACTGGAGGACATCAACAGCGAATTCGCGCAGGCCGACGTCGCCTTCGTGATCGGCGCCAACGACGTCACCAATCCGGCCGCAAAGACCGACAAAACATCGCCGATTTACGGCATGCCGGTGTTGGACGTGGAGAAGGCGCGGACCGTTTTATTTATCAAGCGGTCGATGGGCGGCGCGGGTTATGCCGGGGTCGATAACGAGCTATTCTATCGCGACAACACGATGATGCTTCTGTCCGACGCGAAAAAGATGGTCGAGGAAATCGTCAAAGCGCTCGGCTAGGTTGGGCGACAGTTCGCGCGCTGTCGTCTAGCGAACCTCGATTGCGATGACGGTGATCGCTTTGCCCGAGCCCGGCAACTCGACCTCCTCCCCGACTTCGGCGCCGAGCAAGGCGCGGGCGAGGGGCGCGGAAAAGGCGATGCGGTCGGCGGCGGGATCGGCCTCGTCGTGCCCCACGATTTCCATTGCGCGCGTTTCGCCAGCGCGAACAAACGTCACGCGCGTCCCGATCGCGACCATATCGCCCTTGGGGGCAGCGGCGATCTGGGCACTGGCGAGGCGGTTGCGCCAGTAGCGGGCGTCTCGCAGCAGCGCCTTGCGCTCCTCCTCGCCAAGTTCGGCGCCAAGCTGAGCCTCGATCGCGTCATGGCGCGCCTCGATCAGCGCATAGCCCCGTTCGGTGACGAGGTTGGGGCCGGGCGGCATCGGCAGCTCGAACTTTGGCTCGAGATGCTCCTCATCGCTCTCGCGGCGAAAGGCGACGCTCATCGGCGGGCGCGGGGGCGGTGGGCAATCATCGTCGGCCTATTAGCATAGGCGGACGTCCTCGCACGAGGATTGGCGCGCTGCCTATCGCAACTCTGTCGCTTAGCCTCTAAATCCTTCTCGTGAGCAAAGCCGATCGCCCAGACCAGCCCAATGCTTCCGCGCGCTTCAATGAGGAGGCGGCGACCTATACCGTGCGCGGGTCAGGCGCGCCCGACATCGAGGCGGGGGTGGCCGCTATCCGCAACGTGTTGAAGACGTTACCGGTGCGGCCTGGCGTTTATCGGATGCAGGATGCGCGGGGCGACGTGCTCTATGTCGGCAAGGCCAAGGGGCTCAAAAGCCGGGTGGCCAATTACACCCAGGTCGCGCGGCTGCCCAAGCGGTTGCAGCGGATGGTCAGCCAGACGCGGTCGATGACCATCGTCACCACACGTACCGAGGCCGAGGCGCTGTTGCTCGAGGCGCAGCTGATCAAGCGCTTCCGTCCGCCGTACAATGTTCTGCTGCGCGACGACAAAAGCTTCCCGTTCATCCTGCTGCGCGACGATCATGCCTTTCCGCGGGTCCAGAAGCATCGCGGTGCGCGACGCGCGAAGGGGCAATATTATGGGCCGTTCGCCAGCGCCGGATCGGTCACGCGGACGCTTAATGCGTTGCAGAAGCTATTCCTGCTAAGAAGCTGTTCCGACAGTTTTTTTACCAACCGCTCGCGTCCGTGCCTTCTGTATCAAATCCGCCGCTGCTCGGCACCGTGCGTCGGGCGGATCGGTGAGGAGGAGTATGGCGAGCTGGTCGCCGACGCCAAGAATTTCCTCACCGGCAAATCGACTGGGGTCCAGGCGCGGCTGGGCAAATCGATGTCCGAGGCGGCCGACAAGCAGGATTATGAGCTGGCCGCGGTCTTTCGCGACCGGCTGCGCGCGCTGACCTATATCCAGGGCAGCCAGACGGTTCATGCCGAGGGGCTGGGCGATGGGGACATTTTTGCGCTCGCCTGCAACGCCGGCCAGATGTGCATCCAGGCTTTTTTTATCCGCGGCGGGCAGAATTGGGGGCATCGCGCCTTCTTCCCGGCGCACACCAACGATGTGCCCGAAGCCGAAGTGCTGTCGAGTTTTCTCGTCCAATTCTACGAGGATGTCCCGCCGCCGCGCCGCATTCTGCTCGACCGCGACCTGCCAGAAGCAGCGCTGATCGCCGAGGCGTTGAGCGAGCGCGCCGAGCGCAAGGTCGAGATCGACCGGCCGCAGCGTGGCGCGCGCAAGAAGCTGATCGACCAGGCCAAGCGCAACGCCGAAGAAGCGCTCGAACGGCGGCAAGCGGAATCGACTACCCAGGGCAAATTGCTGCGCGAGCTGGCCGAGACGTTTGAGCTGGCCGAACCACCGAAGCGCATCGAGGTTTATGACAACAGCCACATCATGGGCGCCAACGCCACCGGCGCGATGATCGTCGCCGGGCCGGAAGGGTTCCGCAAGAATCAGTATCGCAAGTTCAACATCAAGTCGGGGATTACGCCAGGCGATGATTTCGGGATGATGCGCGAAGTGCTCGAGCGGCGCTTCGCCCGGCTGGAAAAGGAGGACCCGGACCGTAGCTCCGGCGAATGGCCGGACCTGTTGCTGATCGACGGCGGCAAGGGGCAACTCTCCACCGTGTGCGAAATACTGGAGAATGCCGGGGTCCACGACATTCCGGTCGTCGGGGTCGCCAAGGGGCCTGATCGCAACGCCGGGCGCGAGACGTTTCATATGCCGGGCGGCCGCGAAATCACTTTCCCGCCCAACGCGCCGCTGCTGTTCTACTTCCAGCGGCTGCGCGACGAGGCGCACCGCTTTGCCATCGGCACGCATCGGGCCAAGCGCGCCAAGAGCCTGACCACCTCGACCCTCGACGAAGTTCCCGGGATCGGCCCCAACCGCAAGCGCGCGCTGCTGATGCACTTCGGCACGGCCCGGGCGGTCAAGGGCGCGGCGCTCGATGATCTCGAGCGGGCGCCGGGTATTTCGAAGACGATGGCGCTGCAGCTCTACGACTATTTCCACCCGCACGGCTGATGCGCTTCACCACGCCCGCTATCATCCTCTCGCTGCGCCCCCACGGCGAGCATGGCGCAGTGCTGCGGGTGATGACGCCGGAGCATGGGCTGCAGGCGGCCTACGTGCGCGGCGCGCGCGGACGGCGGATGCGTCCGGTGCTGCTCGCCGGGAATTTGGTCGAGGCCACCCTCCGCGCGCGGACCGACACGCAGTTGCCGCAGGCGACGGTCGAGCTGCTGCATAGCCGAGCCCCGTTGCTCGCCGAGCCGCTGCCCGCTGCGGCGATCGACTGGGCGACCGCGCTGACCACAACGGCCTTGCCCGAAGCGCAGCCCTATCGGCGGCTCTATTCCGCGCTTGATGGGTTGCTGGCGGCGGTCGAAGCGGCCCCGGCTGCGAGCGGCTGGGGCGCTGCGCTGGTTCGCTACGAACTGCTGCTGCTCGCTGAGCTCGGCTTCGGGCTCGACCTCGATCGCTGCGCGGTGAGCGGCGACGCAGAGGATTTGATCGCGGTCAGCCCGCGCTCGGGCAGGGCGGTTAGCGCGGCCGAGGCCGAGCCCTATCTCGGCAAGTTGCTGCCCCTGCCACGCTTTGTGCGCGAGGGTGGGATAGCGTCATGGGCGGATATTCTCGACGGACTGACTCTAAGCGGCCACTTTCTGCTCCGCGATGTGGTCACGGATCGTTCGGCGACGGTCGCCGATGCGCGGGGACGGCTGGTCGAGCGGATGCGGCGTGCTGCCGGGCCCGGCTAAGGTCTGGCGATATACCAGGGCAGGGCTTCATCGAGGCCGCGTTTGACCGAATAGGCCGGTTGATAGCCGAGCTTGCGGCGCGCCTTCGAAATGTCGGCCTGGGAATGGCGCACGTCGCCGGCGCGAAAGTCGGCCATCGTCGGCTTTCGGTCATAATGGACTTGGTGATCGCGCAGCCCGTCGCGGATGAACGCGAACAACTCCCCGAGCGTGGCGCGGTCGCCGAACGCGACATTATAGACCTCCCCTTGCGCTTCGTCGGGGCCGAGCGCGGCTAGCAGGTTTGCCTGAACGGCATTGGCGACATAGCAGAAATCGCGGCTGGTCTCGCCGTCGCCATTGATGACGACCTCCTCGCCCGCGATCATCGCCGCGACCCATTTGGGGATCACCGCCGCGTAGGCCCCATCAGGGTCCTGGCGTGGGCCGAACACGTTGAAATAGCGCAGCCCCGTGGCCTGATAGCCATAGCATCGGGCATAGACCGAGGCGTAAATCTCGTTGGCCAGCTTCGTTGCCGCATAGGGCGACAGCGAATTGCCGATTCGCTCCTCGCGCTTGGGCAAATTGGGTTCGTCGCCATAAGTTGAGCTGGAGGCGGCGTAAATGAAGCGTGACACGCCGGCGGACCGCGCTGCATCGAGCATGTTGAGGAAGCCGGTGACGTTGACGTCGTGGCTGGTCAGCGGATCGGCGATCGATCTCGGCACCGATCCGAGCGCTGCCTGGTGGAGGACGATATCGGCACCGGCGACGGCCGCGGCGCAGGTATAGCGATCGCGAATGTCGCCAACAATCATCCGGAAGGTCCCGCGGCTGGAACTCAGCGCCTCGTCGAGGTTGCGTTGATGCCCGGTTGCGAAATTGTCGAGGCCGACCACGCTCTGGCCGTTAGCGAGCAGCACCTCGACCAGGTTCGATCCAATGAATCCAGCGGGGCCGGTCACTAGCCATCGCCTCTGGCGGCCCTCGAGCAAGCGAGGAAGATCAAAGTCCGACGGATCCATGCCGGGCTTCTTGGCGCGATAAAGTGATCCTGTCGATTGGCGATGTTGCGGCTTGCGAAGGTCGCGGCCACGAGCCTAGCTTCAGCTATGGCCGATTTGCTCGCTTCGCTGTTTCCTCATGTCGCCGAAACGCGTGGCATGACGGTGCGGGTGGCTGTGAGCTTCCTTGCCGAACAGTCAGCGCCGGCGCAGGGCCGCTGGTTCTGGTCCTACCATGTCCGGCTTGAAAATCATGGTGAAGGCGTGGTCCAGTTACTCGCCCGCTACTGGAAGATCGTCGACGGGCGGGGCAATGTGCACGAAGTGCGCGGCCAGGGAGTGGTCGGGGATATGCCGGTCATTCCGCGGGGCGAAAGCTATGACTATGTCTCCGGCTGCCCGCTCGACACCCCGACAGGAACAATGAGCGGTCATTATCAGCTGGTCGACGAATCGGGGACCGCGTTCCACGTCGCCATTCCGAAATTTGCGTTGCTCGCGCCGGCCGAAATACGCGAATGACGCCGCGCAAGGGCGGCGTCATTCAGTGGCGCGACGTTGAGTCAGGCCCTAATTGGGGCTGCGCGGGACCGGAGTGAAGTCGAGATCGTCGTTGTCATCCCTGGTGAGAATGTAAATCCCGAGCGCTATCGTACCCAAAATCACCGCCAGAACGGGAAGAGGGGGGAAGCCTATCCCGTCGTCATCATCGTCGTCGTCGTCACGATAGTTCTGAGCCGCAGCCAGCGACGCGGCGCTCGCGCTGCTCAAGGAACTCATCGCCCCCAGCGCAAGCCATGGGTTGACCGCCGTAGCGCCAATCGCGGGAGCCGGGGCAGCCGCAATGGCGCTTGTCGAAACCGAGCACAGCGCTAGGGCGGCGACGGCTGCTGTTAACTTGCGCATGGAACTCGACATGGTGCTAAACTCCCGGATGATGGCGCGACCTTATCCAATAAAACGCTTAACGCCAAGTCATTTAACGCATTTCTTTGACGCAGGTTTCATGAAATCTGTCGCCGGAACGCCACGGTCCGTCGATGCGGAGGAGGAATAATATTCCGAGTCGCCCCCGGAGTGTTGTCTAACGGTGAGCGAGGCTTCTATGCGATTGACGTCATTTCCGTCGCCGACGGCTCCGCCGCCCCGCCATTCTTGAGGCACTCATGCACCCCGGCAAGGTCAAGCCAACACCTACCATCCTTATTTCTGCCAACAGTCTGTTCAATATCGTTAACTTTCGTGCCGGGCTGGTACGGGGCATCGCTGCTGAGGGGTTCAGGCCGATCCTGGTCGCACCGCTCGACCCGGCCTTTGAGCCGTTAACCACTCTGAATGCCGAAACCATTGCCGTCCGTATCGATCGATCGGGGATCAACCCGCTGATCGATGCCGCCTTGCTGCTCGCGTATTGGCAGCTGTGTCGGCGGAAGCGGCCCGCAGCCTACCTGGGGTTCACGATCAAGCCCAACATCTACGGGGCGCTGGCGGCAAGGGCGGCCGGTGTGCCCAGCATCCTCAATGTCAGCGGGCTCGGCACAGCGTTCCTCAGCAGCGGCCTGTTCGCGTGGTTCATAAGTCATTTGTATCGCGTCGCTTTCAATCGAGCTGCGACCGTCTTCTTCCAGAATCCCGACGACCGTGACTTATTTCTCACACGCAAGATCGTGCGCCCCGAACAAGTCCGGCTGCTTCCCGGTTCAGGAATTGACCTTGATCGCTTTCGCCCGATCGAGGTCGATCCCGGAGCTGAGCCGGTGTTTCTGTTCATCGGCCGCCTGATCGCCGACAAGGGAGTGAGGGAATTTGTCGAGGCCGCGGGCCAAGTCCGCCAAACTCATCCGGGCGCTCGGTTTCAGCTGCTTGGCGCGATCGATCCAGGAAACCGGACGAGCGTCACGCCGACCGAGCTAGAGCGCTGGGTCCGGTTAGGAACGGTCGAGCATTTAGGGCAAATGGACGATGTTCGGCCGGCAATCGCGGCCGCCAGCGCGGTGGTGCTACCTTCCTACCGCGAAGGCTTGCCGCGGTCGCTGCTCGAAGGTGGCGCCATGGGCCGGCCGCTGATCGCCACCGATGTCCCGGGCAATCGCGAGCTGGTCGAGGAAGGTTTGACCGGCATGTCATGCCGCCCCCGAGATGCTTCCTCCCTGGCAGAAGCGGTGCGTCGTTTCCTCGACCTTGAGGCGGTCGGGCGACGCGCCCTTGGCCAAGCGGCGCTTGAGCGGGTTCGCGGACGTTTCGGCGAGCGCAAGGTGATCGACGCTTATCTGGGCGCGTTGAAACCATATCGCACCTCCACCGGTTAGCGGTCCGCATGTTCGGTTACGACAAAGAGGCGAAGGGTCCACCGCGAACCCCTAAAGGCTACCGCGCCTATGCGGTCGGCGACGTTCATGGTCGGCTCGACCTCCTCGAGCTGCTGCTTGCCGACATCGAACGGGACATGGTCGAGCGCCCTTCGCGCCGATCGCTGCTGGTTTTCCTGGGCGACCTTATCGATCGCGGATCCTCGTCGCGCGGCGTGATCGAGCTTTTGCGAACATTTCACCGACCCGGAGTGCGTCCGGTCTTTCTTGCCGGTAACCACGAAGAAGTGCTGCTGCGCCTGCTCGCCGGCGAACGCGGGTTGTTCGCCGATTGGCTGAAATATGGCGGGGCCGAGTGCCTGGCGAGTTATGGTGTCGACCCGACGACGGTCCAGCAACATGGCGAGCGAGCGGCCCTGGCGCGCCTCAAGGCCGCCATTCCGGCCTCGCATCGCCAGTTCATGGCCAGTTTCGTGGACACGTTGCGGTTCGGCGACTATCTGTTCGTGCACGCTGGCATTCGGCCCGATGTCGACCTGACGCTCCAAACTCAGTCGGACCTTCGCTGGATCCGCCAACCCTTCCTCGGTGACGAGCGCGATCATGGCTTCCTCGTGATCCATGGCCACACGATCACGACGAGCGTCGACGAATGTGCCAACCGGATAGGCCTGGACACAGGCGCCTACCGTACAGGGGTACTCACTGCGATTGCCCTCGACGGATGCGAGCGGCGCTATTTCTCTGCGAAGAAAACCCACGATGGAGCAAAGTAGCCCGACATTGATTTGGTTATGAGGCCGGTTTAGGGCGTCACCACTATAGGGATCGCGTGTAGGATGATTGATATGCAGGACAGGTCCCTGGAGCGGAAGTCGCACCGCCGAACGATTCTTGCCGTGCTTGCTTGCGCGGCGGTGATGGCGCCCGGCTGTGCCGACAAGCGCGGCGGGCCCATCCCCTACGGAGTGTCGACGTTTGGCGTGCCGGACTCGCCGGCCGTGATCCCGCTCGAGGCGGGCTACAAGATCGCGCCGATGGACACGCTCAGCGTCAAGGTGTTCAAAATGCCCGATCTGTCGGGCGATTATGAGGTCGACCTGACGGGCCAGGTGTCGCTGCCGCTGATCGGCAGTGTATCGGCGGCCGATCTGACCACCACCCAGCTCGACGACGCGCTGACCCGCAAGCTGGGCGAAAAATATTTGGAAAACCCAGACGTCAGCGTCGGCATCAAATCGTCAACGCGCCGCAATCTGACGGTCGATGGCGCGGTCAACAAGGCCGGATCGTTCGCGCTCAACGGACCGACTACGTTGATGCAGGCTGTGGCGCTCGCCGGCGGCACCGGGCCGGATGCCAATCCCCGCCGCGTTGCGATCTTCCGGTCGATTAGCGGTAAGCGTCAAGCGGCCGCATTCGACTTGACCAGCATCCGCCGCGGCGAAGCGGAAGATCCGCAGGTCTATGCCGGCGACATCGTCGTGATCGACGGGTCTTCGGTCAAGGCCATTCAAAAGCAGCTCCTCAACGGCCTGCCCATCCTGTCGATATTCAGCCCATTCTAATGGAAACGCCGATAAGCCTTCCGATATCAATTTGGGCGATGTGCCGTGAACCATAATATTGCCGTGACCGACGACAATGATTTCTACCTGGATCGGGTGCCGCCCGACGGTCGTGTCGGGCAGCGCCGGACGACGGTAAACCCGCCCCCCGCTAGCCTCGACCTTCCCGCCCTGCTCCGGATCATTAGCCATTGGCGTTGGCTGATCCTGGGGGCGATTGCGCTTGGATTGCTTGGCGGGATCGTACTCACGATGTTGACCACTCCGGTCTATCGTTCGTGGGTGACTCTCGAGGTCAACCCGCCGACCGTGGAGATCATGGACGAGCAGTCGCGCGAGCGGGCGTCGGCGTCGAGCAGCTGGGATTTTGTCGCGACTCAAGTTGGGCTGCTGTCGAGCCGCAGCATTGCCGAACGCGCGGCCCAGGACCTCAACCTAGCCAACAACAAGACATTCGTAGGCGAGGGCGGCGACGCATCGACCCGCCTAAAGGCGGCGACCGGCAAGGTCGCGGGCGGAATCAACGTGATCGCGCCCAAGGAAGGACAGCTGATCAAATTCAGCTATGACGACACGTCCCCGCAACTGTCGGCGGCGATCGCCAACCAGTTGGCCGACAGCTTCATCAACAGCAATTTGCAGCGGCGCTACGACGCCTCGGCTTACGCCCGCAGTTTCCTTGAAAAGCAGATCGCCAAGACACGTGCCGACCTGGAGCGGTCGGAAAAGCAGGCGGTCGCCTATGCGCAAGCGCAAGGGATTATCAACACCGGCGCCGCCGACGGCAAGGCACCGGGCGACACCAACTCTCTGCAAGGCGAATCCCTGGTCGCCCTCAACCGGGCGCTGGCCGATGCGGTGGCGCGACGGGTCGCGGCCGAAGGCGCTTTCCGGCAGGGGGGCGCGGTCGGAGCAACCGCCGAGGTCAACGCCAGCGCTCAGGCGCTGCGTCAAGCGCGGGCGGTGCTGGAAGCGGAATATTCGGAGAAGCGCACGCTGCTGAAGCCCGAACATCCCGACATGCTCAGTCTCAAATCGCGGATCGACGAGCTCAATCGACAGGTCAACCGTGAAACCGCACAGGCATCCTCGGGCCGGTCGAACACGCTGCTTGCGGATTATCGCTCGGCGTTGGCTGCCGAGCGCTCACTGCAAGGACAGGTGGCGGGGCTTAAGGGATCGGTGCTCGACCTTCGCGGGCGGAGCATCCAATACACCATCCTGCAGCGCGAAGTGGACACCAACCGTGCCCTCTACGACGCGCTGTTGCAACGCTATAAGGAAGTTGGGGTAGCGGGCGGCATCGGTACTGCTCCGGTTTCGGTCGTCGATAGGGCCGATGTGCCCGGCGGGCCATTCAAGCCCAATCTGCTGCTCAACTTGCTGCTCGGGATGATGGCCGGCCTGCTTGCTGGGCTTGGCATCGCGGTTGCGCTCGAATTTCTTTATGACACAGTCAAGACGCGGGACGATGTGCGGACCAAGCTTGGCCTCGCCTGCCTTGGCGCGATTCCCAAAGCGGGGGGCAAGGACAGCTTCATCGACGAGCTAAAGGACCCCAAGTCGATCGTCTCCGAAGCCTATTCGGCGGTGGTCGCGTCGCTTCGCTTCAGCACCGAGGAGGGGCTACCCAAGACGCTGCTGGTGACAAGCACTCGCCCAACGGAGGGCAAATCATCCTCGTCGCTGGCGCTGGCACAGAATTTCGCCCGCCGCGGCGCGACTGTGCTGCTGATTGATTGCGACCTGCGCAAGCCGGCATTCAGGGCATCGTCGGAAAAGGTTGGGCTGACCCGCCTCCTGACCAGCGAGGACGAAGAAGTCCGCAAGCACGTCTTGCCGACCCAGTTTTCCGACCTGTGGCTGCTTCCCAGCGGGCCGCTGCCGCCCAATCCCGCCGACCTTTTGTCGAGCGGGCGCTTTCCTGAAATCCTCCGCCAATTCAACGAGCATTTCGACATCGTCATCTGCGACGCCCCGCCGGTGTTGGGACTAGCGGATTCTCTGTTGCTAGCCTCGGTCGCCGGCAATGTTCTGTTCGTCATCGAAAGCGGCAAAACACGGACCAAAGCCGCGCTCGAAACGCTTCGCCTCCTGCGCGACACCGGGACGAATATTGTCGGCGCGGCGTTGACCAAGTCGTCCGAAGACATGGGCGGTTACGGCTATAAAGCCTATGGCTATGGCGCACTTGACCGGAAACGGACCGAAATCCTCATGATCCCACACGAGGCCGACAGCTGAGTGGCGACCGGTCCGAGGGGAGATGTCCGTGATCCGGCTAGTCGCGATCGGCCTGCTGTCATTGCTTGCGATCGTCCAGATTGCCCGCCAGGCCGTGGTGTCGGCCTTTGCAAAGACCCACCCGGCCTATGCTCGCGCAACGTGGGGCGCTCATCCCGACGTCGCGTTCAAGTTCGGCCTGGAGGCTATCGCCGCGGCCGCCGCCGAACATCGTTCGGCGCCGCGCGCCCGCATCCAGGATATGTTGGCCAGGGCCCGATGGTCGCCCCTTTCGCCCGAACCCTTCCTCGTCCGAGGCGTCGATTTGCGCCTATCCGCCAATGAGGGCGGGGCCGGTCGGGCCTTTGCCGCAGCCCTGCGTCGCGACCCTAGGTCGATCGCCGCGCGCTATTTCCTCGCCGACCATTATTTGCGCAGTGGGCAAGGCGACAAAGGCCTGACCGAACTGGCAATGCTGACGCGGCTTGTGCCCAACTCGATCTCCGGTGTGGCGCCATATTATGCCGCCTTCGCCAGCCGCCCCGGGGGCGCAGCGCGGATCAAGGCGATGTTGGACGACCATCCCGAGTTCGAGCCGGTGGTCCTGGCGGCGCTGGCAGACGACGCCCGCAACGCCGATCTCATCCTCTTTTTATCGTCGGGCCGGAAGAATTTCGACGAAGCGCCCCCGGGTTGGCAAGGTCGCCTGGTTCAGGCCCTGGTCGCAGCAGGGCAATATGAGAAAGCGCGCACGGTCTGGTCGCGAATTGCTGGCACCTCAGCGGCCACCGCATCCGGCGCACTATTGTTCGACCCGGAGTTTTCGCATGGGTCGGCGCCGCCGCCATTCGGCTGGACGCTGGTCTCGAACGGCTCGGCAGTAGCCGAAGCGCAAGCAGGCGGACGGCTCCACCTGATTTATTTCGGGCGCGACAACATCGTCCTGGCGAGCCAGTTGCTGTTGCTGAAGCCGGGCCGATACCGACTGACGGCCGATGTCGACCGAAGCATCGACGCGACATCGATTGCCTGGCGCCTGACGTGCCGCCCGACGGACAAGCCGATCCTGTCGCTGCGTCTGGGCAAACGGGGAGAGGGGAATTCGCTTACCGGGGCGTTCGCCGTCGCCGGCGACTGCCCAGCCCAATTGCTCGAGCTTGCCGGTACCTCGCCCGAATTCCCGGAGACGGTCGATCTCACCCTTGCCAACCTTCGGCTGACAAGAGTGGCTTCATGACCCGTGAAAAGCTGCGAGCCATGACCCGGGAAAAGCTGCGCGCCGCCCTGGGCCCGACCTATCTCTTCTTCTGCCTGGTTCTGGGCGGCAGCGTCCAGGGCGTGTGGGGCGCGACCTCGTTGCAGCTGTTGGCGGTGTTGATCATCGCCTGGTCGTTCGCCGAACCCGGGCAAACCAACTTGCAACGCCCCATGCGGCAGTTGGGCTGGTTGGTCGTGGCCGCGGTGACGCTGTTCGCCGTGCATCTGCTCCCCCTTCCGCCGGCAATCATAATGGCGATGCCCGGGCGTGAAATCGTCGCCGAAGGCCGGGTGATCCTCGGTCTCCGGGCGGGCTGGAGCAGCCTGTCGCTATCGCCTTACGATACGGCGGCAGCGATATTGCCGCTTTTGCCGCCGGTCGCCATGCTCTGCGCCATTGTGCGCCTGAGGGCCTATTCGCCGCACGGGCTGGCGGTGGCGGTGCTAACGGCAACCGTTGCGGCGGTCGCGCTCGGCGCGCTCCAAACCGGATCGCCCGATCCGCCCACCTCCCCCTGGTACCTTTACAAGATCAGCAATTTCGGGGTCGCGACCGGCTTCTTTGCCAACAGCAATCATATGGCCTCGATGCTGCTGGTCTCGATCCCGTTCATGGTCGCCCTGGCGGCCCATTCGAGCCGCGCGGCCAAGGAAGCGCGCAAACGCTTCACCTTGCTCGTCGTTGGCGCTGCCGGGCTGGGCCTGATCATGGTCGGCCTGGCGCTCAACGGATCGCTGTCCGGCTACGGCCTGGTCATCCCGGTGACGATCGCTAGCCTGCTGATCGCAATTCCGCTTGGCCTGACGGCACGCAGGGCCGCGCTCGGACTGTGCGCCGCCGGTATGCTGGCCTTCTTCCTTTTGCTGTTCAGTCCGCTCAGCAATCATATGCCGGGTGCCGCGACCTCGATCGATAGCCGCCAGGAGATGCTAGCCGGAGGCACCGCCGCCTTTACCCAGTTCGCGCCGGTCGGATCAGGTTTCGGCACCTTTACCAGAGTGTATCCCCTGTTCGAGCGACCCGGCGAGGTAGATGCGACCTTCGTCAACCACGCCCATAACGATTATCTCGAGCTGGCGGTCGAGACCGGGCTGCCCGGGATTGCTTTGATGCTGCTTTTCCTCCTGTGGTGGGCCGCGGCGGTGCGGCGGATGCTGGCGTCGCCCGCCGCGGACGGGTTCGCCATGGCAGGCGCGATTGGATCGGCCGCGGTCCTGGTGCACAGCGCGGTCGATTACCCGCTGCGGACGGCAGCGGTGGCGGCGCTATTCGCCACCTGTATCGCGTTGATCCTGGTGTCGCGGCGAACCGCGAGCGCCAAGACCGATATCCGGCCCACCCGCCACCTCGTCATCGGCTGAGCGCCGCACAAACAAGCCCGGGCGGGCGCGAGCCAGCAGCACCAGCAGCGTCGGCAAGAACATCGTCGACGCGATGTCCTTCAAGCTTTCACCATATTGCGCGGCGGGGTCGGGCCATACTTCGACCCACAGATCGTTGGCTTCGTTGGCTAGTTCGAGCGCCAGCACGACAAGCCATGGACGCCAGTTGGCGACGCTCGTTCGCAGTCCGACCGCAATGAGGATCGACAGGAGCGTCCCCGCGACGATATGCAGGGCGTCCATGCTGAGCGAGGTCGCATGCGCGGCGAGCAGCTTTACCTGATACCAGATCATCGCGCGCTATGCGCCGCGCCGGACGATCGACGCAAGCTGACGCGTAGCTTCGGACATTTTGAAGCGCCAACCGGGCAGCAGAACGAGTTGCGACGCCCTGATGGGAAGGGTACCGAGCATCGTCTCGGTCGGCTCGCGGCGCGACCAGACACCGTCCAGATAGATCATGGCCGATGCGACCAGCCAGCGATTCGCCGGGTCGGACAACAGGCGATTGCGCAAGCCGCCCAGGGGGATGGCATAAAGCCGTTCCGCCAACAGCAACGCCTGCCCCGCGCTACGGCCGGCCCCGGCATCGATGGCGAACCGATAAAACCGTTCAAACTCTGCCGGGTCACGGCCATGGAGAAAGGCGGCGAGGTCGGTAATCCATTTGAGCCGAAACCAGGCACTGGATGCGCCGTGAATGCACAAATAAGCGAACAGAGGGTCGTCGGCGAGGGTCGGAAGCATGAGCTTTGGCGAAATCTCGACGCTCTGCCGCGTCGTGCCGACGTCGATAGCGGGGATCAAGGCGGGATGGTCGGCGAGCCGGCCGTGCAGTTCGACGAAAATCGATTCCTTGCCCTTGCGCCAGACCGATTCCTTGTTCCGATCGTGCCACTGGGCAATGCGCCGGGCATCGCCTGGTGCGACCGGCCGATAGCCGAGCTCGACCAGTCGGTTGGCGGCATCGCCGATCCGCGACGGTGCGACAAGCAAGTCGATGTCCCACCCCATTTTCACGAATGGGTCGCCATAGGCGATGACGCCCAGCGTCAGCCCTTTGAGGAACAGCAGCGGAATCCCGGCCCGATCGAACGAGGCGAGGAGGCGGGCGCTCTCGGCGGCGTTCAGCATGCCGGCTTGGGCGATCGACGTCGCCGCGGCTGTAAGGCGATCGGCTGTGGGTCCATCGACGGGCAGGTCCAAGTCGTTGATCGCCCGCCAGACGAGCCCTTCGACGCGATTTCGCCGGGCCAGCGCCAACAGAGCATCCCCATCCACAGCCTTTGCCATCGCACATAGTTCCGTCCGGTCCGGCGCGGGCGCGAACGCCTGCCGGCACAAGGCCAGCAAATATCGAAAGGCGGGGGAGAGGCGGCGGCTAGGGATCGGGTTTATCCATCTTCGGTCTACTACCTTCTAACTGCTGATTGCTGTGCGTATAGCAAACCGCCAACCATCCGGGATTATGTATCAGCGTGCCCGCTTCGCGTTTCACCTCAATGCTCGCCAAGGCCCGCCAACTGGGCTGGAGCGACCGTTTGGTCCTTCTGGATGCCTTGGCTTCGCTTGCATTAGCGTCTGCGCTGATCCGCCTCGCGCCGTTCGAGCGCGCCGTCCGTTCGGCCTCTCGCCGCCGGCCGGGAACGCCGCGCGCTTCCGATGCGACCGTTCGACGAGTCGTGTGGAGCGTCGACGCGGCCGCGGCGCGAGTGCCATGGAAGGCTATGTGTTTTCAACGGGGACTGGCCGTCCAGCGGATGCTGCGTCGTAGAGGCCTTGACGCGTTCCTCCATTACGGCCTGGGCCATGGCGGGGCGCGCGACCTAGAGGCCCATGTCTGGGTTACGGTGGGCGGCGTGGTAGTGATCGGCGGAGAAGAAGCGCGTCGATTCCATCAAGTCGCCGTCTTTCCCGATTGGGGGCCGACCGTTGCGCGAAGCAAATGATTATCGCCTGTTCGGGCTGACGCTGCGCAGCGACTTGCCGTTGCCCGAGTTGGTCCGGGTGGACGGAGTCGTGGATCCAGATGTTCGAGTGGTGCTTGCCGATTCCTCCATGCCCCAATCAGGGCGGGGCTTAGGCTTCGCGGTCGAGGGGGTAGCGCGGTTCGAGGTGATTGGCGGTTCGACTATCATCGTCGCCGTCGACCCGGATTCGGCTCCGCGCAACGTAAGGCTCTATTTGCTAGGTTCGGCGATGGGCATGCTGCTTCACCAGCGGCAGCTTCTACCTCTCCACGCCAACGCGATCGAAATCGACGGGAAAGCTTATGCTTTTCTCGGTGCCTCGGGCGCGGGTAAGTCGACCCTGGCCGCGGCGTTTCAGGATCGCGGATATCGGGTGCTCGCCGACGATGTCTGCGTGATTCGTTTTGAGGATAACGGGCGTGCCATGGTTGCTCCCGGCATGCCGCGCCTCCGCCTCTGGCGCGATTCGCTCGAAGCGAGCGGCCGGGACGCCTCCGCTTATCCGCGTTCCTATGCGGGTGACGAGACCTGGGACAAATATGACGTCGGGCTGCCGCCGTCGGCGACCCTTGCCGACTCTGTCTCGCTGGCGTCAATTTTCGAGCTTCGCGCTGCTGACCGGTTTTGCGTGACGGGCCTTGGCGGGATGGATGCGGTATCGGCCCTGATGGCGAATACCTATCGAGGATACTTCGTCGCCGAGGCCGATGGTGCCAGGAATCATTGGCAGGACTGTATCAGGCTGGCAAAGTCGGTGCCCGTCATGACGTTCGCGCGGCCACTCGATTTTACCCAGCTCGATGCCTGTGTCTCCTATCTCCTTTCGGCCATCAAGGCGGCGGCATCCGGGCACGCGACGGGCTGAATGGCCGAGGCCGGCGGTGTCCGCGGGCCGGACGAACAAACGATTGAACCCAGAGCATGCTGTTGCTAAGCAAAAGTTCGCAGTTTCATGGACTTCGGCGTTCACGACTCGCGTAATGGAGGCAATGTATGACGAATATTTCTGACAATTCGGGCCGCAAGCCCTGGTCCACGCCGCGTCTCAAGTCGATCAAAGCGGGTTCTGCCGAGTCCAAAAAGGGCAGTGGCATTGCTGATGGCGGGGCGGGCGGCAACAACAAGTCGTAACCTGTTCGGGACTTTCCCGCTAAGTCGTGTCAGCGATCGCTGGATTTGTCCGTCGGAAGACCGATACCAATCCCGAATTGGCATGTCGTGACATGCTCGCGGCGTTGTCCGCGTTCGGTTCGGACGGTCGCGTCATTGCCCACGCCGATCGTGCTGCGTTTGGCCGCAATCTTTTCAAAACACTTCCTGAAGACGATTTCGACGCACAGCCGACGCTTTGGCCACAGGGCCGTCTGTTTGTAGCCGATGCCCGAATTGACAACCGAGCGGATGTCGCACGATCGCTCCGGATCGCCGCGGCCGATGCAGCCATTCTATCCGATGGAGCATTGCTGGCAGCGTCTTGGCGCCGATGGAAATTTGACGCGGTCGAGCGGGTTTTGGGCGACTATGCGTTTGCAACTTGGGACGGCGAGCGCGAGTGCCTTACGCTGGTTCGCAGTCCATTTTCGCTGAAGCCCTTATTCTTCTGCTCGGAGCCACGATTTGCGGCATTCGCCTCGATGCCCGCCGGGCTTTTTGCGCTCCGGGAATTTTCGAAGAAAATTAACATCCATTATGCGGCCGGAGTTGCCGCGCTTTATTCATATCTCGGCTCCGCCACCATCTTCGAGGGGGTCGAAATGGTGCGGCATGGTCATGCCGTGGAATTGGCCCGAGATGCGACGCGAAGCTTTCCAATCTGGACTCTAGAGCGGAAGATGTCGCCGATCCGGCGCGCTGAAGAAGCCGGTGAAGCGCTGCGTGCCGAGTTTGATCGGGCAACGCGGTGCAGCCTTCGTCGTCACAAGGGGTCGGTTGCATCGCAGTTGAGTTCAGGGCGCGACAGCAGCGCCGTTACCGCGAGCGCGGCCATCGCGATGAAAGACGGTCGGGAGCTTCTGACCGCGCTAACCGGCGCACCGCGCGAGGGCTTTTCGGCCGCCGATCCGCCCGAAATGTTGTCCGACGAAAGCGGCATGGCTTCGAAGATGGCTGCAATCCACCCCAATTTGCGCCACGTCATCTGCCGGCCTTCTTCCGGCTCGATAATTCCGACGATGGAGGCGATCAATGCGGTCCATCACGGCCCCCTTCTCAATCCCTCCAACCTGCCATGGTGGGCCGCGATTAACGATGCGGCATCGACCCAGGGCAATTCGGTTCTCCTGCATGGGACGACCGGTAATTTTACGATCAGCGCTGGGGGACCCGATCATATAGGTGACTTCCTGCACGAGGAGGGGCCGCTGGCGTGGGCGCAAGTCCTCACCACGATCGGCGGCGGGCCGCCTTCCCGCTGGATCGGTGCATTGAGCCAAATCGTCGGGCCCTTCCTGTCGCGCTCGGCGTACGACCTCATTCTCAAAGCCAGCGGCCGCTCGTCGGACGATGTCTGCCGCGTCCTTGTCCTGCGAGAGCCCTACCGCACCCGGGCCGAGGCGCTCCTTCGAGAAAAATTCGGTGATGCGCGTCCTCCGCTAAGCGCCTTTGAGTATCGCCGTGACATGCTGATGTTGCGCGACAATCCGGAAAAGATGTCGCTGGGCAAGTGGGGTCTCGACCCGCGCGATCCGACGTCGGATCGAGCGGTGGTGGAGCTCTGCTTTTCATTTCGTGCGAGGCATCTGTTTTCGTCCGGCGCCGGGCGCCCGGCGTTCGACGCGGCATTCGGCAACCGTATCCCGCGTGAGAGCCTTTGCTCCACCAGGCGTGGGTATCAAGGTGCCGACTGGTTCGAGCATTTTCCACTGCGGCAAGTCGCAGCTGCATTTATGACCTATGGGAAGAACGAGTTAGTTCGCGAGCTGTTGGACTATCGGTATATCGAAGCGCTGCTCGATGCCTGGCCGGCCGACGGCTGGGATCGCCGCGAGCGCTTGCTGACTTATCGGAACAGCCTGATCGGCGCGCTCGCGCTGGCCAGTTTCATAGATTTTCATTTTCCCGATTAGGAACTCACTGAATCGACGAGCCCCTCGTCGACCAACTGCGCGAGAAGTTTTTCGACCTCAGTCCGGCAAGCCGCGGGCTCTACGTCATAAATTTCGGTCAAACGATCGCATATTCTCTCAAGGTCGGTCGGCTCGCTCAGCAAATCCCATACGTCGCGCGTGACATTTTCCATTCCAAAGCACTGACCGCGCTTTAGGTGGAGCGCGACGATATCATCGCCGACCCGAGTGAAGAGAGCGTCGCTCGATCGACTGAAGGTAAATTTTGTCATGGTGTCTCCGCACTGGCGCCTTGGTCGTGAGAGGGGTGGGCAGGCTTTCGGAAAAACTTGTCGAAATAATGCCTCACGGCAGCCCATTGCAATTTTCGATTCATTAGAGCCAGATCGCGCTCGGACTGCTCGCTCTCGCCGGGGGCGTCTGCCCGTGCCCGCGCGACAAGTTGCTTCGCGACGGCAACGTGGTGGAGCGCGCCCTCGAGCGCAATATTGCCGGCTTCTAGATTCTGCAGCAAAACGCATTTGTAACGGGAGCATACGCGTGGCCGGTCGGGATAGACGGTGCATTGGCTGCCCGAAAGGCGAGGGCAGGGCAGCTCGAACCTGAGTTCGCCGTCGGATCGGACCGTCAAACCCAGCCTTTCGGCGACTGGCACTTCGTCGGAATCGAGCACGGCGGCACCGTGAAGGTCGCCGGCGCAACAAATGCCGCAGCTCGTGCACAGAAGGGTGGCGTCCCTCTGGTTTGGCGCAGGGTCGAGCGAAGGTAACGTTTCCATCGTTCGCGAACTAGCGCGTGAAATGCGAAAGCCAAAGTATCAACCGAATGCTGGACGCTGTTCATCTCAACACCTAGGACCGCACGGTGCCGGCTCGGGCACGCTGCCTCGGGGAAGCGTCTTGGTCGTTTACTGGTTGCTTTTCGCCTATTTTGCCCTGGGTGCGGTGCTCACGACCAACCGTGAGCGCGATCAAGACCAGACGCCGCTTTTTTTCTTTTTCGGCATGCTGTTGATCTTGCTGGCAATCGGACTGCGCTACGAGGTCGGCGCGGATTGGCAAACATACGAGTTCCTGTTTTCCTTCGCTCGTTACGCCAGCCTAGGCGAGATGATGGAGTTCGGCGATCCCGGCTATCAGTTCGTCAACTGGCTGGTGAGGCAGATTGGGCTCGAGGTTTGGCTGGTCAATCTGATTTGTGCCGGCTTTTTCACTTGGGGGTTGACCCGCCTCGCGCGTGCACAGGCCAACCCATGGCTCGCGGTGCTGGTCGCCATTCCCTATTTGGTCGTGGTGGTTGCGATGGGCTATTCGCGCCAGGCTGCGGCGATCGGGGTGTTGATGGCCGGACTTGCCGCGGTGCAGCAGGGGGCGTCGACGCTTCGCTTTCTCGCCTATGTTGCTGTGGCCACGCTGTTTCACCGCACAGCCCTGGTCACGATTCCGCTGGTGATCTTTGCCGGCAATCGCACTGGATTTCTTAACCTGGTCGCCGGAGTTGCGGGTTCGTTTGTCCTTTACGACCTGTTTCTGTCCGATTCAGTAGACGTCTACGTCAGAAACTATGTGGAAGCGGAATATACCTCCCAGGGCGCGGCTGTCCGAGTTGCAATGAGCGTCATTCCCGCCTTCTTGTTCTTCACGCTGCGGCGGGCATTCGATTTCAACCTGCACGCGGACCGCTTGTGGCGCAATTTCAGCCTTGCCGCGTTTGGTATACTGATCCTGCTGTTCACCTTGGCCTCCTCGACCGCTGTCGACCGTCTCGCTTTGTACCTCATTCCGCTTCAGGTCGCCGTTCTGCCGCGAACGGTTCGCCTTTTTCGCGGGCAGGAAATCGGCACTTTCCTGGTTCTCGCTTATTCCTTCGCGGTGCTTTTCGTCTGGCTGAACTTCGCCGACCACTCAAAATATTGGCTGCCCTACCGAATTTATCCGATATTCTGATTCTGATCGGCCATGTTGAGGGTTGCCGTGTTCCCCGGCAGGCGACTACAGCCAGAAGGTGTCCTCCCAGAGGGATTGGCCCGTCCGCGTCGAGATGGAGTGGCGAAGTGAAGGGAATCATCCTCGCCGGCGGAAGCGGGAGCCGTCTATATCCGGCGACGCTAGCCGTCTCCAAGCAGATGCTCCCGATCTTCGATAAGCCGATGATCTACTATCCACTCGGCGTGTTGATGCTGGCCGGCATTCGCGATATCCTGATCATTTCCACTCCGGTTGACCTGCCTCGCTTCGAGGCCCTGCTTGGTGACGGCAGCGAGTTTGGCATCACGCTAAGGTATGCCGAGCAGGCCGCGCCCAATGGGCTGGCCGAAGCGTTTCTGATTGGCCGAGAGTTCATAGGGGAAAGTTCGGTAGCCCTCATCCTCGGCGACAATATCTTCTATGGAGCCGGGCTCGGCGAAATGGTCAGGCACGGCGCCGCCCAGGTCCTCGGCGCAACCGTGTTCGCCTATGCCGTCGATGATCCTGAGCGTTATGGCGTGGTAACATTTGACCCCGCAACCGGTCTTGCCGTGACGATCGAGGAGAAACCGGAGAAGCCGACGTCCCGCTGGGCGGTCACCGGGCTCTATTTCTACGATAATCAAGTTGTTGAGATTGCCGCGAGCCTGTCGCCATCGACACGCGGCGAGCTGGAGATCAGCGACGTCAATCGCGCATATCTGGAACGAGGGCAGTTGCAGGTGACCCGATTGGGACGTGGCTATGCCTGGCTGGACACCGGAACGCATGACAGTTTGCACGAAGCGTCGTCATTCGTCCGCACAATAGAGCATCGCCAGGGGTTGAAGATCATGTGCCTGGAAGAAATCGCACTCGACCTTGGCTATTTGAAGCCGGAGCATCTACGCGACCGCGCCGACAGACTGGGTAATACGCAGTATGCCGCCTATCTTCGGCGCCGGGCCCAAGAGGCCGCCGATGGTTGATGTGCGCCCCCTCGACCTGCCTGGTCTGGTGGAGCTACGGCCCCGGCGTTTCTCCGATGACCGTGGCTTCTTCTCGGAAACCTGGAATCAGGCGAGTTGGCAAGATGCGGGCATCAACGTAGATTTTGTCCAGGACAATTACAGCTTGTCATCCGAGCGTGGCGTACTTCGCGGCCTCCATTACCAAGCGCCGCCCGCCGCGCAGGACAAGCTGGTGCGCGTCTCGCGCGGCGCGGTGTTCGATGTCGCGGTCGATATCCGGCACGGTTCGCCGACATTTGGACGATGGACGGGCCTGATCCTGTCCGCGGCCGAGTGGAATCAGCTGTTCGTGCCCAAGGGATTTGCTCACGGTTTTGTCACGATCGAGCCGGGCAGCGAGGTTCAGTATAAGGTCTCCGCGGCTTACAGTCCGGAGTACGACCGCGCGATCCGGTTTGACGATCCCATCATTGCGGTCGAATGGCCGATTGAAGCGGGTGCCTTGCTTCTTTCGGACAAGGATTCGGCCGCTCCGCTACTGGCCGACCGCAACACCGGCTTCACCTATTGATGGACACTGGATCGGGCCTGCAGCGAACTCTCGTCACCGGCGGCGCCGGCTTCATCGGTAGCGCGGTGGTGCGCCTGCTCGTCGGCAAAGGCTATCATGTCGTCAATCTGGACAAGCTTACCTATTCGGGCAGCCTGACGTGCGTCGCCGGCGTTGCCGATGCGACGAACTACCGCTTCGTCGAGGCCGACATTTGTGATCAGCCGGCGCTCGCGCGAATCCTCGCGGAAGAGCGGATCGAGGCAATTATGCATCTCGCCGCCGAAAGCCATGTCGACCGGTCGATCGACGGTCCCGGCGTGTTCATCGAAACCAATATCGTCGGCACTTTTCGGCTTCTGAACGCCGCGCTCGACCATTGGCGCGGGCTCGACGAAAAAGCGCGGGCGCGCTTCCGGTTCCACCACGTTTCGACCGATGAGGTATTCGGGGACCTGCCGCTCGATCAAGGGGTGTTCACCGAGGAAACACCTTACGCGCCGTCGTCGCCCTACAGCGCGTCAAAGGCGGCGTCGGATCATCTCGTTCGGGCGTGGCACGAGACCTACGGACTGCCGGTCGTGCTTTCGAATTGCTCGAACAATTACGGGCCTTTTCATTTTCCCGAAAAACTCGTTCCGCTAATTATCCTGAATGCGCTCGAGGGCCGCGAATTGCCCGTCTATGGCAAGGGCGAAAATGTCCGTGACTGGCTGTTTGTCGAAGACCATGCTCGGGCGCTTGAGATGGTTTTGACTAAGGGAATCGTCGGTCAGAGTTACAATGTCGGCGGGCGAGCCGAGCGGTCCAACCTTGCTGTCGTCGAAGCCGTTTGCGATCTGCTCGACCAGCGCCGGCCACGCCCGGATCTGACCGCCTATCGAACGCTCATTCGGTTCGTAGCAGACCGTCCCGGGCATGACCGTCGGTACGCGATCGACCCCTCGAAGATCGAGCGCGATCTTGGTTGGCGCGCGCAGGAGAGTTTCGAAAGCGGGATGACCCGAACCGTCGACTGGTATCTCGCCAACGAGGATTGGTGGCGGCCGATCCGGGAGCAGCGCTACGCGGGAGAACGGCTGGGCATGGGTCGATGAGGATATTGGTGACCGGGAAGCATGGGCAACTGGTCCGAAGTCTGCTCGAAACGCCGTCAGCGCGCGAGGCGGTTGAGTGGCTGGTCACCGGACGCCCGGAGGTTGACCTGCAATGTCCGGGCTCGCTCGCCCGGGCGATCCGCGACCAGGCACCCGACTTAGTGATCAATGCCGCTGCCTTCACCGTGGTCGACCAAGCCGAGGAAGACGAGGCGGCCACCATGCGGGTCAATGCCGACGCTGCCGGCGAGGCGGCTTCGGCGGCTCGCGATCATGCCATCCCGATCATCCAGGTTTCGACCGATTACGTCTTCGACGGCCGTGCCGCGGCCGCCTATAGGGAGGACATGGCGACCAGCCCGCTCGGTGTCTATGGCCGCTCCAAGCTGGCCGGGGAGGAGCAGGTCCGCGCGGCCAATCCGGACCACCTCATCGTCCGCACCGCGTGGCTCTACAGTCCGTTTGGAAACAATTTCGTCAAGACGATCATGCGCGCCGCCGGGCAGCGCGATGTCTTGACCGTGGTCGACGATCAGCTGGGTAGCCCCACATCCACTCTGGACCTTGCCGCCGGCCTGATGAGCGCGATCAACGGTTTGGCGAAGGGTAACCGCACGGGGCTAGGCGAGACCTATCACCTTGCGGGCTCGGGCCGCACAACCTGGTGCGGCCTTGCAACTGAAGTCATGGCTAACTGCCGGCGGCTGGGGCTTGATCATGTCGACGTCCTGCCGATCGCCACAGCCGACTGGCCGACCCGCGCGCCCCGACCCCACAACAGCGAACTCGACAGCGGCAAATTCGCGGATGCTTTCGGCTTCACCATGCCTGACTGGAGACATTCGGTGCGAAACGTCGTCGAACGGCTCGCCGCCGATCGATGACGCCCGGCATCCTCTACATCAGCTACGACGGCATGCTCGAGCCGCTCGGGCAGTCGCAGGTGCTGGCGTATCTGGAGAAACTGGCGCCGGGGAGACGGATCCACTTGATCAGCTTTGAAAAGGCTGGGGACTGGCGGGACGAGTCCAAGCGGAACAAGGTGCGACAACGAGTGGTCGCCGCTGGAATCACTTGGCACCCTTTGCGCTATCACAAAAGCCCATCGGCGCCCGCGACTGCCTATGACGTAGCGCGCGGAACGACTGTCGCGCTCTCGCTTGCGATTCGGCATCGGCTATCGATCGTTCATGCCCGGAGCTATGTTCCGGCGTTAATGGCGTTGGCCGTTAAGCGAGCTACCAGTGCGCGCTTTCTGTTCGACATGCGCGGGCTTTGGGCGGATGAGAGGGTGGACGGCGGTCTCTGGCCGGCGGGCGGAAGATTATACAGAACGGCCAAGGCTCTCGAGCGCCGGTTCCTGTTGGCCGCCGACCATGTCGTGGCACTGACGAATGCCTCGGCCGCCGAGATTCGTCGCTTTTCCTATCTCGCCAATCGGGCGCTCGGGATGTCGGTCATTCCTACCTGTGCCGATCTCGACAAGTTCAAGATCCAAGGTGCAATGCCCCGATCGCCGTTCACGCTCGGCTATGTCGGGTCGGTCGGCACCTGGTATCTTCTTGATGAAATGCTGAGCAGCTTTCGTTTTGTCGCTGCCGAATTGCCGGATGCGCGCCTTCTCATCGTGAATCGCAACGAACACGGCCTTATCCGCGAGCGAATCGCCGCGGCGGGGATCAATTTCGCTTCGGTTGAGCTCGTGGCGGCGGACCATTTCGACATTCCAACGCAGATCGCGCGAATGACCGCCGCCATGGCAATCATCAAGCCAAGCTATTCCAAGATTGCCAGCGCGCCGACCAAATTGGCCGAATATTTGGGATGCGGCGTGCCCTGCCTCGGCAATGTCGGGGTTGGGGATATGAAAGAAATACTCGAAGGGGAGAGAGTTGGCGTCGCGCTATGCGGCCTTGCCGACGACGAGCTCAAGGAAGGCGCGCGGAGCTTAATTGCGCTGTCGCGCGAGCCTGACATTAGTCACCGTTGTCGCTCGACCGCACTAAAGCTCTTCTCACTCGAAACCGGCGTAGGGGCGTATCAGTCCATTTATGACGCACTGGGAATTCGGCAGTGAGTGCGACGCACGATAGGCGAAAGAAAATGCTGGTCGTTTGTCCATTTCCATTCGGCGTCGCGGCGGGACAGCGCCTCAAGTTCGAGCAATATTATTGCGACTGGCGCGCGGCGGGGTGGGACGTCGCTATTGCGCCGTACATGGACATGGCACTGTGGAACGTTCTTTACGAGCGTGGCCATTTCGCCGCCAAGTTGTGGGGCGTTTTAAGGGGATATTTGCGGCGAATCGGCGATCTGGCGCGGCTTGGCCGCTTCGATTTGGTCTATTGCCACATGTCGATGACGCCGCTCGGGACCTCGCTGTTCGAGCGTTTGCTCCGCGCTCGATCACACCGCCTCCTGTTCGACGTCGAGGATAATGTTATCCTCGATGGGGCCCGTGCGGTTAACGACCATCCCAATCCTTTGCTGCGTTACCTCCGCGGCACCGGGAAAGCGCGGTACCTGATCCGAACCGCGGACCATGTCGTAAGCAGTTCGCCCGCTCTCAATGAGCGCTGCCTCGCGATCAACCAGCGGCGGAAGTGCAGCTACGTCTCTTCTTCGGTCGATACCGATCGGTTCGTGCCCGCCAATTCCTATTCAAACGAGCGTCCAATCGTCATCGGCTGGACGGGGACTTTTAGCAGCCGGGTCTATCTCGACTTGCTGCGTCCCGTGTTCCGGGCGCTCGCTCGCCGTCGCGACTTTCGCCTGCGGGTGATCGGCAACTTCGATTACGACTTGCCCGGAGTCGACCTGGAGGTGATCCGCTGGACCGCCGAACGGGAGGTCGAGGATTTGCAGGGGATCGACATCGGCGTCTACCCGTTGACGATCGACGAATGGGTGACCGGGAAGAGCGGATTGAAGGCGATCCAGTATATGGCGTTCGGCCTACCATGCGTAGCGACCGATGTTGGGACTACTCCGGACATCATCCGCCACGGAGAAAACGGCCTGCTGGTGCGGACAGAGGAGGAATGGATGGCCGCGCTGGAACAGTTGATTGATCAGCCCGGCCTTCGTCGACGGCTGGGCGAACAGGCGCGGGCCGACGCGGTTGCGCGTTATTCCATCAAGGCCGTCGCCGCCGACTATCGCCGGGCGCTGGCGAGTGCCATGGAAGCCGAATGACGACCGAAAGGCCGCGCATTTACCTGGCCGGATCGGGCGGTATGCTCGGCGAAGCCTTTCATCGCGTGTTCGCCCCCAGCCATGAGCTGAAATGCACCGATATCGATGTCAACGCGCCATGGCTGAGCTATCTCGATTTCCGCGATGCCGACGCCTATCGCGCCGACGTTGCCGCCTTCCGGCCGGACTTTCTGTTCCATCTCGGCGCCCACACCAGCCTCGAATATTGCGAGCAGAATGTCGATGATACCTACGCCACCAACACGCTGGCAGTCGAAAATGCGGTCCACATTGCTAACGACCTAGGCGTTCCTCTCCTTTACATCAGCACGGCAGGAATCTTCGACGGCGCGCAAGAAACCTATGACGATTGGGATGAGCCCAACCCGCTCGGTCACTATGCGCGCAGCAAATTTATGGGGGAACGGTTCGTCGCCGCCAATTGCCGCCGGCATCTCGTCTGCCGCGCCGGATGGATGATGGGCGGCGGGCCGGCCAAGGACAAGAAGTTCATTCAAAAACTGATGAAGCAGCTGAAGGATGGCGTGCGCGAGTTGCACATCGTCGACGACAAGCTGGGCACGCCAACCTACACCGTCGACTTCGCGCGCAATGTCCAGCTGCTGCTCGAACAGCGTCTGTGGGGCATTTACAACATGGTCTGCGGTGGGGTCACCAGCCGGATCGAGGTCTCCCGGCATCTGATCGCCACGCTCGGTCTCACCGACACGGTCACCATCACGCCGGTGTCGTCCGACTATTTCGCCGAGGAATATTTCGCGCCGCGCCCGCCGTCGGAACGGCTGATCGCTGCCAAGCTGACGTTGCGCGGCCTTAACATCATGCGCGACTGGCGCCTGTGCGTCGACGAATATCTTGCAGAATATTATGCCGGGTACCTCGATGGCGCGCCGCGGCGCTAACAGCCATGGCCCACCTCGCGTTTCTCCTTCCCGACATGCGTTGCGGGGGCGCGGAACAGGTTGCGCTGTCTTTCATCAGAAATTTCCTGGCTTCCGGCCATGAGGTCGACTTGATCTTGCTGGAAGCCAAGGGCGAACTGCTGCCTCTTGTGCCGCCCAAGGTTCGAGTGATCGGCCTTGGCGTAAGGCGCATCAGGGCTGCGATCGGGCCGTTGATCAACTATCTCCGGTCGGAGCGTCCCGACGCACTCCAGGCCTTGATGTGGCCGCTGACCTCGATCGCAGTCGTTGCGCACCGGCTGGCGCGAAGCAGGGCTCGGCTGGTGATCTGCGACCACACGATGCTGTCGCTGCAGCCAACCTTAGGCGCAGGCCGGGGGCGAAGGGCGTTGGCGCGGGCGTCGATTCGGCTCACCTATCCGCTGGCCGACGCACGGGTGATTGTGTCGCACGGCGCCGCCGACGATCTTGCCGAGTTCGGCCGCATCGACCGCAAGAGCATCACGGTGATCGCCAACCCGGTCAGCCCGCCGGGGTCGGATTGCGCTTCAACCCCCGACATCGAGGCGATGTGGCGCCAGGAGTCTTCGCGGATCATCACAGTCGGTGCGCTTAAGTCGGAGAAGAATCATTTCCTGCTGCTGGAAGCCTTCGCGCTCTTGCCCGCGACCCTCGAAGCCAAGCTGATGATCGTCGGCGACGGCGAGCTTGGGCCGGCGCTGAAGGCGCACGCCAAGGTCCTGGGTGTGGCCGATCGAGTGATCTTCGCCGGTTTCACGCTCGATCCGCGGCCTTATTACGCTTCGGCCGACCTGTTCGTGCTGTCATCCGATATCGAAGGCTATCCGCTGGTTCTGGTTGAAGCGATGCACGCCGGGCTGCGCATCGTCAGCAACCGCTGCCAGAGCGGGCCCGAAGAAATACTCGCGGGGGGAAAATATGGCACGCTGGTCCCGCCTCGAAATACCCGGGCGTTGGCGCAGGCCATGACCGCCGCGCTCTCCGAGCCGCACGATCCCGAATCGATCAAGGCGCGGGCGCTCGACCTGTCGAAAGACAGTTTCGACCGCTATGCGGAGGTGATGCTGGGAAAAGACGAGAGCATTGCCGCTCCCGCCAACTAATCCCCAGTTCGCACGAGGTCGCGGGCGGCGCTCACTGGTCCGTGGAAATATCGATAGCCGCCCGACAGAAGTAGACGGGCGATCGACATCACCCGGCGAACCGCCGGTTGCCGGACCAGCGCCACCCGCGCTTCTAGGCTGCGGTGTTCATGGTCAATCAGGGTTAACGCCGCCTCGACATTCGATAGTCCGAGTCGTTCGATTCGCGCTCGATTGGCGAGCATCCAGTTGCGATAGATGCGCAGCGCCGCAATACGCTGCAGCCACGCCTCGACCGGCGGGTGGACTAGGCGGTTTTCGACCAGGTCCGTGACGGCGACGCCACGCCAGTCATGAAGGAGACTCTGCGAAGCATTGCCTCCATATCGTCGAAAATACTGCAGTGGCTCTTCGATTTGTTTGCGGACCCCCAGCAAGGTGGACAGTTCGTTGATCCAGCGATCATGGGTGATGAACCCGACCGCAATCAAAGCCTCGGCTTTTTCGGGGATTGGAAGCAGAATATCGCTCCATGCCTTGCGGATACCCGAGCTGCATCCGCTCACCAGGGCTTCTCGATTGTAGCCGAGCGTCCGCAAGTTATCGGTCATGGTATGATTGGCGTGATGAAGGTTTTCGTCGGTAATAATTTGATCATTGATGACGGCCATCGTCGAAGCGTCGTCGAAGGCCTTGTGAGCGATTTCCAACTTCCGGGGAAACCAGCTGTCATCCTGGTCGCTGAGAAAAATCAGGGCGCCTTCGCAATAGCCGATGGCCGTTTCGAAATTTCTCGTGAATCCCAGCCTCTCGGAATTCCGGATAAGCCTGACGGAAAACGGGGCGTTGCGCGCAAACTGTTCGACGATGGCGATCGTCTCATCGCTCGATCCATCGTCGGTGATCACGATCTCGTCGGGAAGGAGCGTCTGCGACGCGAAGCTATCCAGCTGCTCGCGGATGTAGCGCGCGCCATTGTATGTTGCCATGGCGATGGATGTTCGCACGGTCGTTACCTCGGCTTGACCGCGGTCAGCGTCAGGAATTCCGCCCGTCTGCGAGCAGACATCGCCTTCAATTGCATAGGCAAGCGCGGCGCTGCAGCCAACTCAATTGACCGATCATCCTTATTTGGATCGAGGCCGGCCGCCATGCGCCGGCTCTGGATGGACAGGCTTTGGAATGGTTGCAATCGGGGGCGGTAGCGAACCGATCGAAACCCGGCCTGTTCGAGGATGCTTCGCAAGCTTCGGCGATTGAACAGGATTAAGTGCCGCGGTGTCTCCAACCCGCGCCAGTTTGTTCCGTACAATTCGTGACCGATGGCATCGATATTCGGCGTATCGATGTACAGTCCTCCACCCGGCCGTAATAAATCATATGCTTCCTGAAGGAGTAATATTGGATCATGCACATGTTCAATGACGTGACTTAATGTGATGAAGTCGAAGCTTTCTGCTTGGTCCAGCCAATCGGTTACGCTCTCCCGGACTTCTATCACTTTCTCTTGAGCGAGCTGCCTGGCGACCGGATCCGGGTCCACACCCGCTACCTGCCAGCCGGCCCCCTTCGCCAAACTAAGGAAGGCCCCGTTGCCACAGCCAATATCAAGCACCTTCCGGGGTGTCCCGGATCTGGGACGCGGGAGAAATCGATAGGCGATATCGATGGGCCATTTGAGCGGTGGAATGAGCGCTGCGACCATGTTTCCTATGGCTGAGGATGACTTGAACGACGTGCCAAATCGATGATTGCGATAGCCATTGCCAAGTCGGGAGCGGAGTCGCTCGAAGAACGTGTCCGGGATCTGCAGGGCGACATCTTCATGCGTGTAATAGCGGCCATACGCGATTCCGATTGTGTCTTTGGTCGGACGAGGGTCCAAGTAGGCGCTGCGACAATTCCCACATCGCCACATTGTCCACTCGCCAGGAGCGGCGAAGAAGACGTTGTCGACCAATCGCTCGTGAAGCATGGTGCGCAGCGGCGCGTGGCATATCGGGCAGATTGTTTGCCGTTCGAGCCCTTCCTTGGGCCAGCCGGTCTTCTGCGTCGCGAGGGCACGGGACTGGATGACGTTGGGCATGACGCTTTCCGTTCCTTTTACCGGCTTTGCAGTCGCGATAACGGGATTGCGAGCATTTCGTCCAGTTGGCGAGGCGGTGACCGCAGCATGACCACGGCGGTCATGATCCCGACAAATGCGGCCAGCGGCCAGCGCAGGGGGCCGACGAGTGGCCATAAAAAAGCCAGAGCGACCGCTGAGGCGACGAGGAATCCGTGGGTGACAAGAATGAGTATTGTTGCGCGATCGTATCTCGCCAGGCGATGCATGACGACCGCGTCGACACTGCAGCGCAGCGACCATGCGACCGCCGCGCCAACAAGCCCGAACGCCTTCATGAAGAAGTAGAGAAGCACGAAGTAAGGAATGATTTCGGCAACATGGAGCTTGGCGATAAGGTCCGGCCGACCGCTCGCCTGAAGTTTGACGAACGGCATCCGCGCTAGACTGTTGATCCAGAATCCGGCGAGCAAGACAAGGGCTGGTTCCCGGGCGGTTTGGCCGTTTGCCGCTCCAAGCCAAAGCTGCAGAAACCATCCGGCGCCAATCGCCATGACGATTGTTGCGGGAGTGATCATGAACGCCAGCAGGCGGGACGCCTCCAGCGTCAAACTTGCCGCCTCGTTGCTCATTTTTTCGCCGGCAAGGCGAGGCAGAAGAGCAGATGACAACGCAGCCGGTAGAACCGTCAGTTGGCTGACCAAATTAAATGGGGCGACGTATAGAGCAAGCGCTGCGGCCGTCAGCACCGCGCCAATCGCAAACCGGTCGATGAAAACCAGAATCGGTCCGACAATGTTTGACACGGTCGTCCAACCTCCGAAGCGAAGAAGTTCTTTGATGTGTGTCCTCTCGGCAAGCTGTGGGCGGTGGAGTTTAACTGCGCGAACGCAGCTGACGGCCAAGGCGACAAGCATGACGGCCCTGCCAATCAGGCTCGTCGCAAGAAGGAGGGGTAATTCGCGGCTGACATACAATGCGGCCAGCAACGGCAGGACCGACGTTGTAATCGCCCCGATGCCCAAGATGAGGTTGATTCGAAGAAATTCTCTCCGTCCCTCGAGCGTTCCGACAAGCAGGCTCTGCATGACACCAAAGGGCACCGCCAGGATCAAAAACGGCAGGGCGCCCGAAACTTCCTTGCGAAGCGTAGGATCGGCCAGTTTGATGGACCCCAAAGCAGTCGGGGCGATCGCCACGAAGACGAGAACCGCAATCAACGAGAGCGAGGCCGATAGTAGCGCGCTCGTCCAGAAGATGCGGCTGCGTTCCAGGGAAGTCGACCGGGCCATTGTCGCCAGTTTCTGCGACGTGGCTTTCCCAAGGCCGAAATCGAACAGATTGAAATACCCAACGAGCAGCCAGCAGATCGCCAGCACCCCATATCGATCGAGCCCGATGGACTTGAGATAGAGCGGGACAGTGACGACCGAAACAGCGATCGGGATCACCGACCCGGCCAGATTATATACCGTGTGCTTCGCGACGCTCATGCTTTTCCCACGGTGAACTGGCCGCCACGCTGCCGATACCAGCAAACGCCCGCCTCCCTTGCCTTAGGACAGCCGGCGGGCCAAGGGGAAGGCCGTCGTCGCGGCCGAAGGGTCCTGTCATGTGCGGAATAGCGGGTTTGCTAGGGCCCGACGCGGCCAAGCCGGACGTAGTGCGGCGGATGACCGCGGTCATCGCGCATCGCGGCCCCGACGATCATGATGTCTGGACCGATCCGGAGGCCGGCATTGCGCTCGGCCATCGCCGCCTAGCGATCCTCGACCTTTCGCCACACGGACATCAGCCGATGCACTCCGCCGATGGCCGCTTCGTCGTCAGCTACAATGGCGAACTCTACAACCACACCGACATTCGCCATGAGCTTGAGCAATGCGGCAAGACGCCCGAGGGCGGCTGGCGCGGCCATTCGGACACCGAGACGCTGGTCGAGGCGATCGCCGCCTGGGGCCTGGAACGGGCGATCGACAAGGCGGTCGGGATGTTCGCCTTCGCGCTGTGGGACCGCAAGGATCGGATGCTTCGCCTGGTGCGCGACCGGTTTGGCGAAAAGCCGCTTTACTACGGGCAAATCGGCAAGGACCTGGCGTTCGCGTCCGAGCTGAAATCGCTGCGTGAGCATCCCCGATTCAACGCCGAGATCGATCGCGACGCGCTAAAGCTCTACGCCGCGCGGACTTATGTTCCCGCGCCTTATTCCATCTATCGCGGCATCTACAAGCTGCAGCCGGGCTGCATCCTGTCCATCCCCGCGGGCGAGCCGTTGGGGATGCTCAATGCGCCGCCCGAGGAGGGCGCCGCCGGCCCGATACGCCTGACACGTTACTGGTCCTATCGGGGCGTCATGGCTGCCGGCCTTACCGATCCGATCCACTCGGAGCGGGGTGCGCTCGAGGCGCTGGATAAGGTGCTCGGTACGGCGATCCGGAGGCAGGCGATTGCCGATGTGCCGGTCGGCGCCTTCCTGTCGGGCGGGATCGACAGCTCGACCATCGTCGCCCTCTACCAGAAATATTCGTCGACACCGGTGCGGACCTATTCGATCGGCTTCACCGAAGCCGGTTTCGACGAAGCGCAGCACGCCAAGGCGGTGGCGGCTCACTTGGGCACCGTCCATCACGAACATTATGTGTCGGTCGCCGAAGCCCGCGACGTCATCCCGCTGCTCCCCGCTATCTATGACGAACCGTTCGCGGACTCGTCGCAAATTCCGACATTCCTGGTCAGCAAGTTCGCGCGGTGCGAAGTGACGGTCGCGCTGACCGGCGACGGCGGGGACGAATTGTTCGCCGGCTACAACCGCCACATCATGGCGCCGCGATTGTGGCAGCGGTTGCAGAAGATGCCACGGGCGGCACGGGCTTTGGCTGCGGGTCCGCTGGGACTGGTGCCGCCGGCAGTGTGGGGCCGGCTCGCGTCAATGGTGGGCGGTGGTGGCAGCCCGTTCTTAGGCGGCAAAATCCAGAAAGGGATCAGGGTCGCCGGCGGTGCCAGGCGTTTTGACGATGTCTATCTGAGCTTCCTCGACGAATGGAGCCAGGAGCGCTCGCCGGTGCTCGGCGCGGGCCCGGGAAGCGCGGGCTTCGACCTCGACCCTCCGCGCGAAGCCGACGACACGCATCGCATGATGTATGGCGACGCGGTCAGCTATTTGCCCGATGACATTTTGTGCAAGGTCGACCGCGCGTCGATGGCGGTCAGCCTGGAAACTCGCGTGCCGTTTCTCGATCATCGCGTCGCCGCGCTGGCGGCGCGGATCCCACTCAACCTCAAGGTGCGAAACGGTACAGGCAAGCATATACTTCGTGAACTGCTGTTCCGTGAGGCTCCTCGGGCCCTGTTCGACCGGCCCAAGGCCGGCTTTGCGGTGCCTGTCGGCGAATGGATCAAGGGACCGCTCCGAAGTTGGGCCGAGGACCTGCTCGATTCTCGACGGATGACGGCGGAAGGGTGGTTCGATGCCTCGATCGTCCAGAGGCGATGGCGCGACCACCTCGCCGGGCGGCGTGATTCGACACCCGCGCTATGGGCAGTTTTGATGTTCCAGGCTTGGCTCCGCGAGCAAAAGGAGATGCGCGCGCTCGCCGCCTAAGTCGATTCGCCCGGCCTGGGCTCGCGTGGCCCGAACAATTGTTCATAAGATCCTGTTTCGACGATCCGTCCGTGATCGAGCCGAACGATCCGGTCGCAGGATCTGATGGTGGTCTTGCGGTGGGCGACAATGAGGATCGTGCGGCCTTCCGCGCCGAGCCGGTCGAGCGCGCCCATCAAAGCTTCCTCAGTTTCCTCGTCGAGCGCGCTGGTCGCTTCGTCGAGTATCAGCACCGATGCGCCCTTGTAGACTGCCCGCGCTACGCCAAGGCGTTGCCGCTGGCCGCCCGAAAGGCGCACCCCGCGCTCGCCGACCATTGTCTCGTATCCCTCGGGTAGCGTGGCGATGAAGTCGACGAGTTGAGCGACGGAAGCCGCATGGTCGACCCGCGCGAGGTCGATAGCCTGCGCGGGCTCGCCGAACGCGATGTTGCGCGCAATGCTGCCGTCAGCGAGGAAAATCGCTTGAGGGACGTGCGCGACATTCTTTTGCCAGGCCCGGACGCTGGCATGGTTGAGCACGACCCCATCAATCGTGATATGACCCGTGCCCGGCTCAAGCAGGCCCATCAGCAGATCGGCAAGCGTGCTTTTGCCCGCGCCCGTGCGCCCGATGAGGGCAATGCGCTCCCCCCGGGGAATCACCAAGTCAATGCCGCCGACTGCCGCCGCCGCCCGGCCTGGGTAATGGAAGCCAACCTGGTCGAACCGGATTTCGCGGGCGAAAGCGATCGGCGGCCCCGGCGGACTCTCTTTGGCTACGGCGACCGGGAGGGTGAGCAATTCAACGACGTCGGCGACAATCGCCTGCTCGGCAGCGAGCGTCGTCCATCCGTTGTAGAGTGTTTGGGTCAGTGGCAGTAGCCGCTGCGCCGCCAGCGCCAGCGCGCCGAGCACGGGCAGGGCATTCGCCAGGCCGCCGGTCCGTTCCGAAAGGACGATCGCCACGCCGACCAGCAGCAACAAGCCGAGCGCTTCGATCACGAACCGCGGGGCTGAGGAAATGAACGCGGAGCTGGCCGCCGCGCGCATGAAGCGCTCATCGATCGACCGAAATGCCTCGACGTAGGGAGCTTGCGAGTGGTCGAGGATGATATCGCGAATCCCGCCCAGGCTTTCCTGGACCGTCTGAATGCGTCGTTCGTACGATTCGCCGATCACGTTCGAATTACCGGCCAGGCGGCCGCGGATGGCGAGCAACCCGGCGGCATACACGCTCGCCACGAACAGGGCCGCAATGGCCGCGCTTGTTGCATCGATCATCAGCAGGGCCGCGACGATGAAGAGCGACATTATCAACGCAGAGGCGGTCTGGAGCAGTTGGAGAACCACGCTGAATACCAGCCGTTCCACCTTCGCTAGGGCGGCGACGATCTGGCTGCTGTTGCGCTGAAGGTGGAAAGCATAGGGCTGGAGCAGGATACGCCGCTGAATCTCGACCATCCAGTCGTGGCCCAGGCCGTAGGCGAAACGCTGCGTGGCCCAGGACAGGATCAGGCGAAGCACCGCGGCGAGGATCGCAGCCAGCGCAAACAGGCCAGCAGCGGTGACCATAGGCTCGGTGCCGGTTCGCATGCCAATTTGGGCGACTAGCCGGGCCATCCAGCTTGCCCCTTTCCCGATCGAGGCGTTGGTAAGCAGCGCGAGGAGCGGGATCAAGGCGCTGATTGTTACCAACTCGGCGAGCGCCGCCAGCGGCATCAATCCGCCGATCAGGACCAACTGACCGCGCCGTCGCCGCGGTATCATGCGCAACAGCTGGCGGACCGGCGCGGCCAAGTGCGGCTAGCCTACCGCCGCAAATCGCTCGGCGAGCGATGCAAGGCCCGGGCCGTGGGTAAGGTCGAGGTGTAGTGGTGTTACCGCGACATAGCCCTCGGCGACGGCTTCCAGGTCGGTCATATGACCCGGCGTCTCAATCGCGGGGACAAGGCCGAACCAATAATAGGGATAGCCGCGCGGGTCGGTTCGCTCGACGACCCTCAGCCGGCCATAGTCGCGGATCCCTTGACGACAAACGCGCACGCCGTTGACCATGCCCGGCGCCAGCGCCGGAAAATTGATGTTGACCAGTGTGCCCGCCTCGAACGGCATCTCGAGCAATGGCGCGAGCACCCGCCCGGCCCAGCTTTCAGCGGCTGCGAAGGGGACCGTATCGCCCATCCCTTCGCGCGGGTAGACTTGGCTGAGCGCGATCGAGCGCACCCCGGCCAGCGCACCTTCCATGGCCGCCGACACGGTGCCGGAATAGGTTACGTCCTCGGCCAAGTTGGCGCCGCGGTTCACACCGGACAGGATGAGGTCGGGCGGCGCATCCTTCATGACGTGCGCCAGCGCCAGCATGACGGCGTCGGTCGGTGTGCCGCTGACCGAGTAGCGCTGGTCGCCGTGGCGCTTGAGGCGAATCGGGCGGGAAAGAGTCAGGGAGTGACCCGCGCCAGACTGTTCCTCACCCGGTGCAACCGCCCAGACATCGTCCGACAAGGTTCGGGCGATTTGCTTCAGCACGGCCAAGCCGGGCGCGTGAATTCCGTCGTCGTTGGTGATCAGGATGCGCATCGTCTTGCTATGCGATGTGTGCGACGTTGGGACAATGGCCCAAGCGACCTGCGTCCAATCGGCAACAATCCCCAGCTAAATCGCGTTGAGGCCGGTCAGTTCTTGTTAAGGCGGAAGAGCTTAACTATGAGCGCCATGGGGATACCGACTGCACCGACTAAGTGTCGGGAAAGTCAAATGTATTTGCCTCCGGCCGAACCCGGTGGCCCGGGTTCGGCTCGGGCAGGCGCTTGCGCCGGGGAGGGTGTGATGGCTACCGCTCTTGTTGACCTATACGGGATTGGATCTGGTCTGTTCGACCAGATAATCTTGCCGGACGGATATCGTCCTTCGGACGGCGAAGAATTCATGGGCGACAATCAACGCGCCTATTTCCTGCGCAAGCTCAAGGACTGGAAAGAGTCGATTGTCGAGGAAAGCCGCGCGACGATGGCGCAGCTCCAGGTCGACTCGCTTCGCGAGCCCGACATCGCCGACCGCGCGTCGAGCGAGACCGACTGGTCGATCGAGCTTCGCACCCGCGATCGCCAGCGCAAGCTGATCGCCAAGATCGATGCCGCCGTCCGCCGTCTCTACGAAGGCGATTATGGCTATTGCGAAGTCACCGGCGACCCAATCTCGCTGGCGCGCCTCGAAGCGCGGCCGATCGCGACAATGACGCTGGAAGCCCAGGAAAAGCACGAGCGAATCGAGCGCGTCTCGCGCGACGATTGAGTTTTTAGATCAGGGAATTGGGAGGGCCGGCGGGAAACCGTCCGGCCCTTTCGCTTGGCCTCAAAAGTGGCCGGTAATCGCGTCCTTGAGGCGTAGCTTTTCTTTTTTTAGCCGGTGGAGGAGGGTTTCGTCTGGGTGGGTGCGATGCTCTTCGGTATCGATCTGCTCGTGGAGCGCGGCATGCTTGGATGCGAGGGCGTCGACTTGTCCTTTGTCCATCGGTCAATTTCCTTTCGTTGGCTGACACGTGACAGGCAATTGAATAAATCACGAAAACTCACTCTTGTCGCTACCCTTTGTCATCGCCTCGGCGGATGCAGGGTGCGGCTGGGCGTTGACGGCCCGCGCGTGACGGCAAGCGGCGCTTCGGATAAGAGGTAGCGATGAACGACGACGACCCGCTCGAGTTGTTGGCCCTACTGAAAAACGAGCATCGTCGGCTTGACGGGGAAACGGAGCTGCTGCGGCTGTCGGGCAACTGCGATCAGCTCGAGCTGGCGCGGATGAAGAAGCGGAAGCTTGCGCTCAGAGACCAGATTGAACAGCTGTCCGACCGCATCGTACCCGACATCATCGCTTGACGGATGCTGTCCGATCGCGGGACGGGTCCGGCGTTGGCGGTGACATCCGGTGACGAGGGGCGTTTCATCTTGGTCCCCGACATGGCAGAATTGCTTTCGATGACCGACTCGACCCAAGACCCTGGACCTGAAGCACGGATCACGCCGCGGCTGATCGACGCGCTCTATACCGAGGCGATGATCCTCGCCGACGAGGCGCGCGCCTATTTCGATGAGGCCGGGCGCGACGACCGGCAGTCGCTGGAGCCTTACGCCCGCGTCGGATTTGCCTGCGAGTCGCTTAAGGTGACGACGCGGATCATGCACATCGTCGCCTGGCTATTGACCCAGCGCGCGGTCGAGAGCGGCGAATTGCGCGCGATCGAGGGGCGCCGTCCCGAACGCCGCCTCGGCCACGCCAATGAAAGCGACCCTTTGGTCGTCGCCCAGCTGCCTGAGGCCGCGCAGCGGCTGATCCGGGCCAGCGCCGACCTTTATTCGCGTATTCAGCGGCTCGACGAGGGCCAGCTTGCCGGCGAACCGGCGCCGAGTCCGGCGCGAGCGCTGATGGGCCGGCTGGAGCGCGACCTCATCTGGAATCGCGGCGCCTAAGGGCATAAGATCAGGGCCATGCGCCCCTTCACGTTCCATTATGGCCCTTCCGTCCTGTCCGGCAGCGACGGAGCTGAGGGCCTTGTCGAGTTGTTGCCCGAGGGACGCTGCCTGTTCGTCACCGACGATGCGCTGTTGTCGCTCGGGCTGCCCGACCGATGGTTGGCGGCGATGCGCGAGCGGTGTGAGGTGGCGATGTTTAGCGCGGTCGAGGCCGACCCGTCGCTGGAGACTCTGCTTGCCGCGGTCGAGGTTGGGCGACGCCATGACGTCACCCATGTCGTCGGGTTCGGCGGGGGGAGCCCGATGGATGTTGCCAAGCTGGCCGCATATTTGCTCGGCTCAGGTGACGTCCTCGATGAGATTTGGGGCGTCGAACTCGCCAAGGGGCAGGGCCTGCCCCTCTCGCTGGTGCCGACCACCGCCGGGACCGGTTCGGAAGCGACGCCGATTTCGGTCATCACGGTCGAGGGCGGGACCAAGCTGGCGGTCAATGCGCGCGCGCTAACCGCCAAATGGGCGCTGCTCGATCCGACGCTGACCATCGGCCTGCCGCGCCACGTTACGGCGGCGACCGGAATCGATGCGATTGTCCATGCGGTCGAGGCCTACACCTCGGCGCGGCTCAAGAATCCGGTGTCCGACGCCCTGGCGCGCGAGGCGCTCCGACTGTTGAGCGCGAATTTGCTGACCGCCTGCAATGAACCCGCAAACCTCGAGGCTCGTTCGGCGATGCTGCTGGGCGCGCATCTGGCCGGCGTCGCCTTTTCCAATGCGCCCGTCGCCGGCGTTCATGCGCTGGCCTATCCGCTCGGTGGAATCCATCATCTGCCGCACGGCCTGTCGAATGCGCTGATGCTGCGCCATGTGCTGCAGCATAATAGCGAGGTAGCGCGCGACGATTATGCCGAGCTTGCTGAAATCCTTGCGCCCGACTGCGCGGGGCAGGGCAGCCAAGCCAAATGCGCGGGGTTGATCAACCGGCTCGACCAGCTGGCGACCGATTCGGGTTTGGCTTTACGGCTGCGCGACCATGGCGTGCCGGAGGGTGACATCCCGATGCTCGCTCAGGAAGCGATGAAGCAGCAGCGGTTGCTGGTGAACAATCCGTGCCCGATCGACGAAGCCGACGCGCGCCGGCTCTACGAGGCGGCCTGGTGAGCCGGGAGGCGCCACGGGGGCGCGACGCCTATCGCCACTTCACGCGCATCGCGACGCGCTGGGCCGACAACGACGCCTATGGGCATGTCAACAACACCGTCTATTACCAATGGTTCGACAGTGCGGTGAATGGCTGGTTGGTGGGCGAGGGGCTGCTCGATATCGCGTGCGGAGACCCGATCGGGCTGGTCGTCGAGACGGGCTGCAGCTATTTCACGGCGCTAAGCTTTCCAGGCGAAGTCGATGTCGGCATAGCCATCGACCGGATGGGGTCGTCGAGCGTTACTTATTTGATCGGCGTGTTCCCCGTGGAGCGGGTAGAACCCTCGGCTCAGGGGTTTTTCACCCATGTCTATGTCGGTCGCGGCAATCGTCGGCCAACGCCGCTGCCCGAGGAATGGCGGGCGAGCCTGGATAAGCTGGCCTAAGCCGCCAGTCGCGCCTTGGCCGCAGCATATTCACGGGCGATGCGGGCGATGAGGCCGGCCGCCGGCTCAACTTTGTCGATCACGCCGATTCCCTGGCCCGATCCCCAAATGTCGCGCCATGCCTCGGCGCCGCTGGCAGATTCGAAGTTCATCGCGTCGCCGCCGGGCTGAGCAAGGTTTTCGGGGTCGAGGCCAGCGGCGACGATCGAGGCCCGCAAATAATTGCCGTTGATTCCGGTAAACAGGTTGGAATTGACGATGTCGCCGGCGCGGCCGTCGACGATACCCTGCTTATACTCGGGCGTGGCGTGCGCCTCCGGCGTGGCGATGAATGGCGAGCCGATATAGGCGAGGTCGGCGCCCATCGCCTGTGCCGCCAGCACCGCTCCCCCGGTCGCGATCGCGCCTGACAGGATTAACGGACCGTCAAACCAGGCGCGAATTTCCTGAACCAGCGCGAACGGCGACCATTTGCCGGCATGGCCGCCCGCGCCCGCCGCAACCGCGATCAGCCCGTCGGCGCCTTTCTCAACTGCTTTCCGTGCGAAGCGGTCGTCGATGATGTCATGGAGCGTGATCCCGCCCCAGGCGTGAACCGCCTCATTCAGCTCGGTCCGTGCGCCCAGCGAGGTTATCACCAACGGCACCTTCCACTTAGCGCAGGTCGCGACGTCGGCTTCGAACCGGTCGTTGGAGCGATGTACGATCTGGTTGACCGCGAACGGCGCCGAGAGCGCCTCGGGATGGTCGCGGTCCCAGGCGGCGAGCTCTTCGGTGATCTGGTGAAGCCATTCGTCGAGCTGGCTCTGCGGCCGCGCATTCAATGCCGGGAAGCTGCCGACGATGCCGGCCTTGCATTGCGCAATCACCAGGCCGGGGTTCGAGACGATGAACAGTGGCGCGCCGATGATGGGCAGGCGCAGGCGATCGAATACGGCGGGGAGGGGCATGCGGTCTCCTCAATCGATCCGGTGGTAGCGTTTGAACCAGTCGACGAAGCGCGGAATCCCCTCGTCAATGCTCGTGGTCGGGGCGAAGCCTAGGTCGCGCTCGATCGCCGTCAGGTCGGCAAAGGTATCCTTGACGTCGCCCGGCTGCATCGGTTGACGGTCCAGGATCGCGGTCTTGCCGGTTGCCTGTTCGAGCAGGCCGATCATCCGCATCAATTCTTCCGAGCGATGGTTGCCGAGGTTGTAGATGGCGTGCGGGCTGTTGCTACCGCCAGCCTTTTCCTCGCCATTGTCGATTGGTGCCGTGTCGACGCAGGCAAGGACTCCACGGACGATGTCGTCGATGTAGGTGAAGTCGCGCCGCATCTCGCCATTGTTGAACAGCGTGAGCGGCAGGCCGGCGAACAAGGCGGCGGTAAACAGCCACATCGCCATATCGGGGCGGCCCCACGGCCCGTAGACGGTGAAGAACCGCAACCCGGTCATCGGCAGGCGGTAGAGATGCGCATAACTCTCCGCCATCAGCTCGCCCGACTTCTTGGTCGCGGCATAGAGCGAGACCGGCTGGTCGGCGCGGTCCTCGACGCGAAACGGCAGGCTGTGGTTGGCGCCATAGACCGATGACGAACTGGCATAGACCAAGTGCGCGGTCTCCTGCGCCCGCGCCAGCTGCAGTATGTTGATCTGGCCCATCAGGTTCGACCGCGCATAGGCCGCCGGGTTGGTCAGCGAGTATCGCACGCCGGCCTGTGCGCCAAAGTGTACGATACGGTCGAAGCGAAAGGGCGCGGCGAACTCGGCCAGCGCCCCCTCGTCGGCGAAATCGACCTGATGAAAGGTGAACGCTTTACCATGATGCTCGTCAATCTCGGCCAGCCGCGCGCGCTTCAATGCCGGGTCGTAATATTCGTTGAGGTCGTCGATCCCAACGACCCGCTCACCGCGGACCAACAAGGCACGCACGGTGGCCGATCCGATGAAGCCCGCGGCGCCGGTAACGAGGACGGTCATGCAGTTCTGCTAGCGGAGCATCGCGCGCGACGCGAGTGCTCTCGGTTGCGAAACGAAATTGGCCCTATTCGGGCTTTGCATGCGCCGCGCGGCGGCTAGACTGCCAAGCCGGCACAAGGAGCGGCGAGCATGACCGACGCAGTCTACCCAGTCCCGCAGTCATGGGCGGACAAGGCGTTGATCGACGCCGCGGCCTATGACCGCATGTATCGGGAATCGGTCGAGGATCCCGACCGCTTCTGGCGGCGCGAGGCGCAGCGGATCGACTGGATAAAGCCGTTCAGCCGAGTCAAGCAGACCAGCTTCGATGAGGCCGACTTCGGCATTAGCTGGTTCGCCGACGGGACGCTCAATCTTTCCGCCAGCTGCCTCGACCGCCACCTAGCGGAGCGTGGCGATACGACCGCCATTTTGTGGGAGCCCGACAACCCAGTCGATGCCGACCGCGCCATCACTTACCGCGAGCTTCATTCGATGGTCTGCCGCTTCGCGAATGCGTTAAAGGGGCGAGGCGTGAAGCGCGGCGACCGCGTCACCATCTATATGCCGATGGTGCCCGAGGCGGCGGTGGCGATGCTCGCCTGCGCCCGGATCGGCGCAATCCATTCAGTGGTGTTCGCTGGCTTCTCGCCCGAAGCATTGGCGGGGCGCATCATCGATTGCGACAGCCGCCTGGTGATCACCGCTGACGAGGGGATGCGCGGCGGTAAGGCGATCCCGCTCAAGGCCAATGTTGACGAGGCGGTCGAGCGTTGCACGTCGGTTAGCGCAGTCATCGTCTACCGGCGCACCGGTGCTACCGTGGCGATGCTAGAGAGCCGCGACGTCGAATGGGACGAAGCGATTGCCGACCAATCCGCTAACTGTGCGCCAGAAGAAATGGGCGCCGAGGATCCGCTGTTCATCCTCTACACGTCGGGGTCGACCGGTCAGCCGAAGGGCGTGCTTCACACCACCGGCGGCTATGCCGTGTGGACGTCGATGACCCACCAATATGTGTTCGATTACCGCCCTGGGCAGATTTACTGGTGCGCGGCCGACATCGGCTGGGTCACCGGCCACAGCTATATCGTCTATGGCCCGCTAGCCAATGGCGCGACCGTGGTGATGTTCGAAGGCGTGCCCAACTGGCCCGACGCGAGCCGCTTCTGGCAGGTCATCGACAAATATCAGGTCGAGATATTCTACACTGCGCCGACCGCGCTGCGCGCGCTGATGCGCGAGGGCGACGAGCCGGTTACTCGAACCTCGCGCGCCTCGCTGAAATTGCTCGGTACGGTCGGCGAGCCAATCAACCCGGAGGCGTGGAGCTGGTATCACCGCGTCGTTGGCGAGGGGCGCTGCCCGATCGTCGACACCTGGTGGCAGACCGAGACCGGCGGCGCGACGATTTCGCCGATGCCAGGCGCGACGCCGCTCAAGCCGGGCAGCGCGACCAGGCCGATGTTCGGCATCAAACTCGCCCTGCTCGACGGCGACGGCACTGCGATCGAGGGCGCGGGCAGCGGCTCGCTGGTCATCACTGACAGCTGGCCGGGCCAGATGCGCACCGTGTGGGGAGACCATGCTCGTTTTTTCCAAACCTATTTCAGCGCCTTTCCGGGCGTCTACACGACGGGCGACGGCTGCCGCCGCGACGAGGATGGCTATTACTGGATCACCGGGCGGATCGACGACGTTATCAATGTGTCGGGCCACCGTATGGGCACCGCCGAGGTCGAAAGCGCGCTGGTTGCGCACAAGTCGGTCGCCGAGGCGGCAGTGGTCGGCATGCCGCACGACATCAAGGGGCAGGGCATCTACGCCTATGTCACGGTCAACGTCGGGGTCGACCCTGACGAACCGTTGCGCGCCGAGCTGGTACAATGGGTGCGCAAGGAAATTGGTCCGATCGCCACCCCCGATGTCATCCAGTTCGCCCCGGTGCTTCCCAAGACTCGGTCGGGCAAGATTATGCGCCGCATCCTGCGCAAGATCGCTGAGGGGGATGTGTCGAACCTGGGGGACACGTCGACACTGGCCGACCCGGCAGTGGTCGACAATTTGTTGGCGAACCGAATAAAATAAAATGAGCGGAGAAAAGTGCAATTTGCGCGTGCTGAGTTCCACGCTTAGTGGGTGATCGTCGATCACAATATTGGCGAAGGTACCTGATAGCCGCGCGGAGAGTTATTTTATGGAAACGACCGATCCTCGATTTATCGCAAGTTGGGTAAGACGCAGCCTTAGAATTTTATGCGCCGCTTCGGCTCTCACAGCGTGTGTACCGGCCATTGCTGCAAAAAGAGCAACATTACCCCCTAACGGCTGTCCAATTGCAGGTTGGGTCTGGGTCCGGTGGAATGATGTTTATGGTCTCAACCTCGTCGGCATGGTGCAGTCCTACCCCGGGTGGACCTACGGCTTCCGCCCCGGCGCGCGGGTTGTTAATTCTACCGCTGGCGCAAATAGCGAGATTGAGGTCGTTCTAGTCCCAGTGCCTCTCGGCAAGCGTCGACCGCCGACGACGTCGGACCAGCATGTCTATGGCTACTGGTCGCACACTGAATTGGGCGTCAAACCGAATTGGGTGACGATCAGGTGCGGGAAATTACCCCCGATGCGATCGAGCACGGCGCCTGGAGATCTGTTCAATCCAGAACCTCCCAAGCCGCCACCGACCTTCCCGCCTCCGCCGCCTCCGCGCCCGGGTAAGTAAGGAAAGCCAGGAAGAGGAACTGCCGATGAGCTTCCGTTGCATTGGGTTTTTTCAGTTCAGGCTGTATAACCAAATTTTTCGATCCACGGCCTCAGAACCGGAAGGATGGGCTCCAATTGCGATCGGTACCGTTCCCAGCGGCCCACGGCGCTCTTATACAAAGGTTCGGTTACCTGCGCATAGCTTGCGGTCGTGATCAGGCCGCGACGTTCCGCCGTTATTTGATGATCGAGCATCTCCGGTGCCCACTTCAGCCCTAGTCTTTCGACTACGGGCAGGATCGCCGCCTTCGGATCCTCAACCATCTTCTCGTAGACAACCGTATTAGCTTCGACGGGGAATAAGGAGAGGGATTTTTCCCACATTGAAAAAGTGAGGTCGTAGAATTCCGCGGAAGTTTCCAGACTCAAAAAATTCGCCATGGCTGAATTCAGCCGGAAATTCGCCATGAAGCAGCTCAGGACAGCATCCGCCGGGTGCCGCAGCGCCAGAATGAAGCGCGCCTTGGGGAACAAGCGATAGATCTGCGGGATGCTCTGCATATGCAGTGGAGACTTATCGATCAGCAGCGACCCCTCGCGCAGTTCCGCATAGTTGCTTGCGATCTCGAAATAGCGCTCCTGGGCGCGGCGCACGTCCGCCTCGCTCATCCCAGCGATCGCATCGAAGCCGCAGCCTTCTGCCCGCAACTGATGGAGGACCGGTTTTTCCTCCATGACTTCGACGTCCGGGTGGCCCATCAAAATCGTGTCGAGGAGAGTTGTTCCGGAACGAGGGAAGCCGACGAGGAACACCGGCGCCGGAGCGGTCGGCAGGATTGGCGGGGTCGACCAGTTGTTGCGCCACTCGGGCGTCATGCATTGCAATTGATCTCGAAGCTGCGCGCGGACTTCAGCGGCGCGCTGAAGCGGCAAGGTCCGATCGGCAGCTAACGCCTGATTCATCCGAGAAAATGCATTGAAGGCGTCGTCAAAGTCGGCGAGGCCGTCGAGCAGTTGCCCGGCGAGGTGCCAACGCTGGATTGGTTCGAAGTCCTCGGGAACATCTTTCAACGCGTCCGCGCCGCGCCGGTATCGCCCTTCGCGCCGAGCTACTAAAGCGCGGATGAGATTTGCCGAAGCCTCGTCGATATTCGCTAATTGTGCTTCCGCAATCAGTGCTGGAAGCGATTTTGGTCGGTAATGCTCGAAGAGGTCGCAAAGGCCGAGGTAGGCATCTCCGTTCGCCGGCTCCAGGTCCAAAGCTCTGCGAAAGCTTCGTTCTGCCGCTTCGTCTTCAAAGCGGAGGAGATACTGCCGGCCGAGAGCGATCAGCATCTTGACGTCAGCCGGATCTCTTTCGACCGCTCGCTCCAAGATAGCATCCGAGTCCCCGCCGCCGCCCAGCGACTGAAGCAGGTCGAATAGCTCCGCCAGTGGCCCCGGATCGTCGGGGAAATCGTCAGCCATGCGCCGATATTCGGCGTCCGCTTCCGAGACCTTGCCTGCATCACGCAGGGTTCGAGCCAGATTTAAACGCGTTGAAATTGAATAGGGATTCAGTTCCACGGCGCGCTGAATTGCCGTTAGCGCGGAAGTCAGGTCACCCGAGCTTGCCCGCGCGTTGCCTAGATTGTTCCAGGTTTCCCAATCACTCGGTTCGGCCGCAACAACCTGCTCATAAGCGTCAATCGACGCAGATAAGTCGCCCGCCATTTGTGCAGCAAAGCCGAGGAGTCGCTGCAGATCGCCGCCTCGGTCGAGAGCAACCACATCATGGTTCAGAGCGCCCAGTGCGTCGGCATAGCGTTCGCACCCGACCATAGCCCTCGCAAGATTCTTGAGGATGAGCGGATCCGAGGGCCGCGCCTCGTGCGCTGCCTGCAAGTGGACAACGGCAGGTTCGAAGTCGCTTGCGCCCAGCAGGATCGAACCGATCAGCGCATGCAGAGCGACAGGGTCGCAGCCCCTCATCAGCCCGCGCTCGCCAATATCGCAGGCTTCACTGGTACGCCCGGCGGCTGCCGCAGCGACCGCCGAACGGATGACTTCAATCGTCTGGCTGTCCAGCGTTGGAGTTGTGTTCATCCCACGAGTCTAACTTGGCTTTCGAAACTGTCAGCATGCATCCCAAAAAAAGGGGCGGCGGACGCTAGTTCCGCCGCCCCATCAATGGTTAGCTCAGTCGTCTACTAACCGCGCTCCGGGCCTGGCGCGGGTGGCGGCGGCGCCGGCGGCGGTGGCGGCGTCGGGCATACCTGGTTTGCCACGATCACCAGTCCGTCCGGGCAAGTGATCGTCTCCAGAGCAGCCGGAGGTGGCGGCGGCGGAGCGAATTCAACCGGCGCCGGCCGTTCTGAGCGATGCTTGAAGTTCACCGTCATGGCAGCATAGAGAAACCGCCCCATGTAATCCCAGGTACCCGGGAAAGTGTTCCCGGCGCAGGCCGAAGTCGGGCAGGAGCCGTGTCCTGACGGAATAATCGGCGGGGTCTTGTCGAACACATTGTTGACACCTGCGCGCAGGTTGACCGAGTCCAGCAACGTGTAAGTCGCTGCGAGGTCGATATAGTCCTGCGGTTTCACGTGCGCATTCAGCTGATCTGCGGAGTTCGGCGCCGTCAACGCCGCATCGTCGCTGAGCGTCTCCAGGGCGACCTTACCTACGTGACGCCAATTCACAGAAACACCCAGGCCGAAAGGCATTTGAAGGGTAGCACGCGCCTTGTGCCGCCACTTTGGCATCGCCGATGTGCTGGCTACCGTGGCACCCGAGCAGACAGTGCCGTAATAGCCTGCGCAGTCGTAAGTGGGGGCGATCCCGTTGTTAACTTTGTACTTTTTGAGATAGGTTCCGAGGAAGCTCAGCGACAGATTGCCGAGGCCGCCGAGCCGACGGGAATAGGAAGAGTTGAAGTCATAACCGTTGGTCTTGATCCGGCCGACGTTCGTCGGAGTGTCGACGATATAACCGGCCCCTGGCCCTGCCGGCACCAGCCAGAGTGAGCCGCCGCCGTCGCGACGGATTAACGAGCACGAGGGGGCAATTGTAGTGGCTGTCGAATTGGCGACGCAATCGGAGATGACGGTATCGGCGCCAAACCCCTGGATCGCGTCCTTCAGATCGATGTTCCAATAGTCGACGCTGAACGCGAACCGCGGCAGGAAGCGAGGTTGCAGCACGATACCGGCCGTCTTGGTCGTCGCTTTTTCCGGCAGCAGGTCCACATTGCCGCCAAGCAGGCCGTTATACTGTTCCGACGGATTTGCAGGCGTGTTTTGTCCTACTCGTAAACCTTGGGCGATGCAGCCGTAGTCCGTAGCTTTTATCGTCACGCCGGCGCACGGATCGTTCGAACCGTCCAAAGCTACGTGAGGCTGAGTGAACAGCTCGAGAATGTTCGGTGCCCGGCTCGCCCGGTTGTACGACGCACGGAAGCGGATGTCCGCGATAGGAGCGAACTCGGCCGACAGCTTGTAAGTGTCGGTGTCATATTTGCGGCCGGCGCCGGTCTTGTACCACGACTTGCGGTAGCCAGCTCCGAACGTTAGCTCGTCGATGAAATTATGCTCGACGATCGGGAGCTGCACTTCGGCAAAGGCTTCATTGACATGGAAGTTTCCGCTGACCGGAAGCGTCGGAGCTCCCTGGCCGGTCAGATCGCCCGTTATGAATTCTTGATCCGGGGTGAGCGAAAGCTGTTCACGACGATACTCCCAGCCAACGTTAATCCCGAACCCATTGCTCGCCCATGGCGTCGCGACGCCGAGTTCGCCCAGTTGGCCGGTCAAATTGACGTTGGCAATCTGCTCTGAGGTTTCGCCCGGGTCGACGCCGTAGACGTTAACGTAATCGATGGCTGCTTGAGAGGGTGTACCAAAATAATTAAATGGTGCGCAGCCCGGGTCGGAACCATCTAGCACCGAGCGGCACACTGGCTGCCCAAACGTGGGGCTGCCTGCCCGCGGGTCATTCACTACGTTCACCGACCGTGCCAGTCGCACAGCCGATTGTTCGCCTTCGAAGACCTGCAGATATTTGGTCCGGCCGTATTGATAGTAAGCATCGTAGGAGAAAGCGTTGCTCAGGTCACCTCGAGTTCCGATGATCGCGCGATAGGAGGTGTGGCTGAAATTGCCGATACGAGGGCCGCCTTCGACGTTGCGCCGGAAAATCTGGAAGAAGCCCTGCTGATACGGTTTACCCTGCGCATCGATAAATGTCTGCGGCGGGGCACCCGGATTTGTAGTTCTTGTTAGCGGATAACTGCCCAAATTTCCATTAATGAGGTTTGTCGGACTGCAAACGATCGCCCTTGTGGCGGCCGTCATATACGGGTTGTCGCAGTTGATCGTGAAGGTGTTTCCGAAATTGCCTGACGGAGCAATTTGAGCGTTCGTCTTGTCGTCCATGAACATGAATTCGAGATACGGCTTAATTTGCGGCATGATCTCGTAATTAGCGAAAACGCCGGCGGTATATCGTTCGTCCGGCCGCACCCAGTGATTGAGCGGCGCGAAATTGTACCTCGTTCTGCCATTCACGATGTCGCCATTGCCGCCACGCGTGTAAAAAGTCGAAGTGCCGCCTGCGGCGTTGGTGTCAGGGACAAAGAGCAGAAAATTACCTTCCGCCGAGAAGGACGAACCGCCGCATTGCGGATTTATAGCGGCGGGAATTATGCCGCCCTTCTTCCGGACATCGTTGAGCGTACAGGCGCTATAATCCCGGTTGCCTTGCAAGGCCGCATTCTGCTTGCGGTAGCCGACGTAGCCGACGACATGACCACGGCCGTCGTCGAATCCCGCGCCCAATGAAACTGTCGCGTCGATCGCGCGCCCGTCCCATACACTGCCCTTGGGGTAGTCGTAGTTTACCCGGTGCAGAACGTTCGTGTTCCTATCTAGCTCATCACAAACTGACCGGCCCCCGCCGATGCTGGGGCAGTTATTATTGTGCTGATAGGTCGAAATTTGCCCGTCGAACCGAAGTCCCTCGAATTCGGTGTCCATGATGAAGTTGACGACGCCCGCGACCGCGTCCGCTCCATAGACCGACGATGCGCCGCCCGTCAGAATTTCCACGCGTTTGACCAGCGACGCTGGAATGATGTTGACGTCGGCCGCTCCAGTCGAACCTTGGTTCGGGTCGCCTGGTGTAAGCCGCCGCCCGTTGACCAGCGACAAGGTGCGCTTTGCGCCCAAGTAGCGCAGATCGATTTCTGCTGTCCCGGTGGATGGATTCGGCAGGCTGGGCCCCTGCGGCGCGGCCGCGGAGGGCAACTGGTTGATGAGGTCGTCAATGCGCGTCGTGCCACTCAGCTTGATATCCTGATCGCTGATCGTCACGACGGGTGCAGCAGAGGTCAAGTTCGGCTGCGGGATGCGTGAACCGGTGACGACAATGTCAGCCGTCTGGGCAACCTGCTCGCCCGTTGCGGAGACCGCGGGCGTCGGGTTCGCTTCGACTGGGCCGGCTGGCGGCGCGGCTGCAGGGTCGGCTGGCTGGCTTTGATCGGGAACAGCTGTCGGTGCAGCTTGCGCAAACGCCGGCACAGCGGACAGGGAAATTCCAGCAAGTACCGTCGTTGCGAGAATGTGAGTGCGAAAACTGATCATGCGAGCCCCCTAATAATAGAGCGGTCGCAATTCCGGTTTGTGCGAAATGAAGATATCAATTTTTTAAGATCACTCGATCCACAGTATCGAGCGCTAATGAATCAAGGCGCAATCTGCCCCGGCTGTGTTGTTGCGGTTACAGTTGGTGAATTCACGTGCGGGAGGCGCGCACAAGTCGGCGAGCCAATGTCAAGGCGAATGCCACCTCACAACGGATTGCTAGTCTGTTCACAACCGGGATGTGATCAACCGCGATCAGGCGGCTCGCTTACGCTTCGCGACGCTATCGTCCCAATTCATTTGTGTCTCGAAAGCCCGGGGGCGTCGCTCGAGCGCCGGCTGGCCCGATCGATACTGCGAGGGAGTCACGCCAAACGCCTTGCGAAAAACCGACGTGAAATGGCTGTGGCTTGAAAAGCCAAGATCGAGTGCGAGCTCCGTGATGTTGTTGCTGTACGGTAGCTTGAGCAGGGCGCGGCTCAGACGCAATCGAAGTTGATACTGGTAGAGCGGCATACCCTCGGAACGGGTGAATTCCTGGGTCAAGTATACGGGGCTGACGCTGACCAATTTTGCCATCTGTTGAAGTGAAAGGCGCTCGCCGCTGTGCGCGTGCAGCGCCTCCTTGGCTCGGTCAATCACCTTGGATGCTCGCGCCCGTGCCGCACGAGGCGGTTGAAGCTGATCGAGGGCAGAAACGACCAATTCGTCCTTGCGAAGCGAATCGTCCAAGCCCTGCGGCTGCCGAAGAAGCATGTGGGTCAGAAATTGCAGCGAGCGGGTTGAAGGTATCGACGCTTGCAAGAAGGCGGGGTTCGTTTCGGAGATTCGCGATCCGCAAATCTCCTCCATGAGATCGGGTGAGGGATTAATGAGAAGTGCTGCGTGGCCTACGCTAGGGACCAGCTTATCCTCGTAAAACTCCCATCCCGGCGAAATGCACAAGGTTCGCGTAGCATCGAGCAGCCAGTTTCGAGTGCCCGCAGAATAGGAAAACAAGCCGTAATAAGGAAGGACGATTTGATAGCTCGGTTCATATCCTGACGGGGGCGCTTGAGCCGGGCCGACGAAGCAATTTTCAACGCGCGCAAGATCACTTGAGTGCACGTTCATTCTGAAGCTTTCAGCTCTCTCAATGCGCTCGCCCAGAAACATTTCGCTATTGCCCCCCCTCCGTTCAGAGCGCTTTCAAGTAAACTTCGATGCAAACCCGGCTTGCGCAAACGCAAATCGGTTATTGCGCTTAATCAAGACGCCGCGTTAAGTATTAGCGTCCGTTTGTTGATCGCACCGTGGCATTACTCGACAAGGAATCACTCTAATCGCTGCTTGGGTCTATTTCAATCCCTGCAAATATAGACCCGATCAGCCTTTGATTGCCGTCCATCTTAAGATGTTGATAGCCGTGACTGGCACACCGCGAGCAGACTCTCAAGCTCGGTCCGCGCAGCAATTTTTCAGCTGCGCCGCCGCGGTTGGAGAGATCGATGCGGTTGATCGACAGGGTTGTGAATGCCTCACAACAGATTGAATTGACCGACGGCACGGGTCAGTCTCACGTGGTCACGGGCGTCGGAGCGAAATCCGCTACAATCAAGGGATGCGAGCTTCGTTACATCCTCGATCGAACAGCGTCCGATGAGTGCATGAAACTCGTTTTGAATTCCAACAATGGCCTGCTGAGTCCGGATAACTCGTTGCTGAGATTGCCCGCTGAGACATTCTGGATCGAATGGTTTGGAATGGCTCCTCAGCAATTTAAGTCGGGAATGTTGGTCGAAACGGCCGAAAACGGTCGCCGCGGGTTACTAACTGGCTATTTCCAAAGTGAGCATGATCGCGCCGACAAGGTAGGCGCTTGTGTCGAATTCGATCTGGATGGTTTGGCGCGAAGTGGATCGAGTATCGGCATGACGCACGCCAACTGTGCGCATCTCAATGACCTTTTGTCCTGTGCTTACCTCCATCTAGATCCAAGTTGGCATCGATACTTCCGCGCACGACCAGTCGGCACGTATGACCGGACCGCAGCAGACGTGGCGGAGCATTGCTGGTATTTTCTGCCGATGGCCTGCGCATTCGCGGCCATGCTCAACAGCCCGGACATATTGGTTGAGACCAGATCAAACCTCGAGCGCCTCAATCTGGCGCGTAAGCGCCGCGGCAATGAGCCGCTCCTAGACCATATCGAGGTTTCAATGAGACTTGGTCAGTATCGAGCGAACGCCGGCCAGGGCGATTTGCTGCATCAAAAAAATTCGCCAAGACTCCACCATGTGCGCGGCCATTTCGTCCATCGTGCTGGCAAGACTTTTTGGCGCTCGGCCCATCTCAGGGGAGATGCGGAACGGCCGATCACGCAAAAGACTGTCAGTGTCCGTGGGGCTGACCGGTCCAGTCCCTCGCGCGTGGCCGCGCTTAGTCAATTAGGCTGATGATGCGCTTGTCTAACTTTTCTAATCGCTCAATAGCGTTTTTCCGCGAAAACCGGACCCGGTCTGGAGCCGCTGAAGCGAATGGACCCTTGCAGATTACGCAGGATACAATCTTAATAAACTGATAGCCGAATCTATTGTGCGCAGGCAATCTAGCCCAGGGTGCCGGCGTTGAATTCCCTTTCTGCCGGCATCCACCACCACGGCTCAGCTACGAATTTTTTAGAAGGCCGCCTCCCAACCAAGCAGCAACCGCAAGCCAACCAAATCAAAGAAGCCTCGACCGCTTCGATGGCGCTATCGCAGCAATCATGGTCTGCGGCTCAGTTGAGCGCGACGAAGGGTCAAAGGGATATAAGGTGACCGGCGCGACTTCGGTAGACGAGGCGCCTCACGCCTCCCAACGGCTTCATAAAGTCAAGCTATTCTAGCCTTTCGCGATCTTTCGCGGCGCGGATTTCGTCGTCATCCATCTCCTATGATACGAAAGAAGGCGATGTGTAGTTGAAAACTTCTTCACTAGGATTGCGCGATTTCGAAGAAGCTGGGCTAATAACTCACTATTTTGCTGCAAAAGAGCTGAACTATCCGGTTGTTCAAAGAATTTCGATAGTATTTATCAATACAAACATTGCCTAATTCTCTTGGTCGCTACCTATAAACTGTAATCAAACGTAAGACAGACATGATCTGCGCACGTTCCTCCAAGCGCTATTCAGCCTTAACTCGGGTACAGATTAAGCTATTTGGTGCACGGGTAGGATGCTGATGCTTACAGCAAATATGGTGGACGCACTAGGGCTCGAACCTAGGACCCGCTGATTAAGAGTCAGCTGCTCTACCAACTGAGCTATGCGTCCCCAATGTCACTTGGGATGCCTGTGAGGCGGCGTGCGTGCCGCTGGGGAGCGGGGCGCGGGCGGGCCTCTAACATCGCTACCCCATAGGCGCAACCGCTGAACGGCAGAATATCAGGTCAGGCTCGAGCTGGTCCGCGACTGGCGTTCCAAGGACATTAGGATGCCGAGGCAGATCATCACCGTCATCACCGCCGATCCGCCGAAGCTGACCAGGGGCAGGGGGATGCCGACCACCGGAGCCAGCCCCATGACCATCATCAAATTGATCGAAACATAGAAGAAGATGGTTGCCGTAAGCCCGGCCGCGGCCAGCTGCGCGAAGCGGGTCTTCGCCTTGCGGCTGACGGCCATGCCCCAGCGGATGACGAGGAAAAACGCGACGATCAGCAACGCCCCGCCGACCAGTCCCCATTCCTCGACGAAGGTGGCGAAGACGAAATCGGTATGGCCTTCTGGCAAATAGTCGAGGTGGCTCTGGCTGCCGTTCAGAAAACCCTTGCCCCAGATGCCGCCGGATCCGATCGCGATTTTCGACTGGCTGATGTGATAGCCGGCGCCGAGCGGGTCGCTTTCGGGATCGAGGAAGATGAAGACGCGCTTGCGTTGGTATTCGTGCATGAAGGCGAACAGAATAGGGCCCGCGACCGCTGCCACGCCGGCGGCCGACAGGAAATACCACATCGGCAGGCCGGCGACGAACATCACCGTTATCCCGCCGAGCAGCACCATTACCGAGGTGCCTAGATCGGGCTGGACCAGGATCAGCGCAAACGGCACCAGCACCAGCGCGGCCGCCGGCCACAGGCCGCGCAATCGTCGAATGTCGCTCGCCGGGATGAGGTCGTAGAAGCGTGCGAGCACCAGCGCGATCGCCGGCTTCATGAATTCCGACGGCTGGAGGCGGATGAAGCCGAGGTCGATCCAGCGCTGGGCGCCCTTGCCGACGAAGCCGACCAGTTCGACCACGATCAGCAGCAAGATGATCAGGAAATAGGCGGGAAAGGTGGACTGTTTGATGAAATTTTCGGGCACGTAGCTGATGGAGATGGCGAAGCCCATGAAGGCAAGGATCGTCACCCCTTGCTTCAGCGCCCATGGCGAGGTCGACCCACCGGCGGCCGAATAGAGCGTGGCCAGGCCGATGGTGCAGATCACTCCGACGAGGAAGATTAGCCGCCACGGAAGCCGCGCCAGCGGCTGCGGAATGATCGCCGAGCTGATCATGAGCGGATCGCGGCCGCCAGATTGGCCTTGCCGATCGCTTCATAAGCGGCGGAGCGGCGCGCGGTGCGTTCGGCCAGAGTCCCGCCCCATTGCCGCTCGAGACCGGCGAGCTTGGCCAGCGCCTTTGCCGGATCGAACAAATAGCTCAGCGTGTCGCTGGCGATCGGCGCGGCGGTGACGATGTGGCCACTATGCTCAAGGATGCAGCCGACCGCGTAACGCGGATTGTCGAACGGGGCGAAACCTTGGAATAGCGAGTGGTCGCGCAACTTGAACGGAGTCGCATAGTCGCTTAGCACGCCGCCGGCACGCTCGCCGGCGGTGATGACGCGCACCTGCGCGGTACCGGTCTTGCCCGCCAGCAGCACGCCCGGGATTTGGAGCTGCGCGCTTCGGGCGGTGCCGTTGCCGTTGACGACGGCGCTCATCGCGTCGTGGACGACGGCAAAGTGCTTTGCCGATATATTGAGCGATGGTGCCTTGATTGGGCTGTTGGCAAGCAGGCGGGGGACGATGCCATTGCCCGATCCAAGGCGCGCCGCCATCACTGCCAATTGCAATGGATTGACTAGGACATAACCTTGGCCGATCGATGAATTCACGCTGTCCGCGACAGTCCATTTTTCCTTGTATTTCTGCAGCTTCCACTGACTGTCGGGGACGGTTCCGAAGCGCTGCGAAGCGACCGGCAGATCAAACTTCTCGCCCAGGCCAAGTCGCCGTGCGACCGATGCGAACCCGTCATAGCCGTGGCGCCGCGCCATTTCGTAAAAATAGACATCGCAGCTTTGCTCGACGGCGCGGTGCATATTGACCCCGCCATGGCCGCCGCGCTTCCAGCAGTGGAACACCCGGTTGCCAACGCGCAGCCCGCCGCTACACCCGACCACTTCCGTCGGCGATACCCCCATCTCCATCAACGCGACGATGTTCATCGGCTTGACCGTCGAACCGGGCGGGTAAAGGCCTTGGGTCACTTTGTTGAGCAAGGGCAGATGGTCGTCCTCCGACAGCATCCGCCATTCGGTGCGGCCGATTCCGTCGGAAAAGCTGTTGGGGTCGTAGGCGGGCATCGCAACGAAGGCGAGGATGGCGCCGGTCCGGCAGTCGATAACGACGATCGACCCCGACGCGTCGCCCATCCGCCGCGCGGCATATTCCTGAAGGCCGGCGTCGATCGTCAGCTGGACGGTCTGGCCCGAGCGGTCGGGTTTGGGCTCTAGCTCGCGTACCAGCTTGCCGCGCGCGGTGAGTTCGACCCGCTGACCCCCTGGCTGGCCGCGCATATGAGGCTCGAGCGTCTTTTCGAGCCCGTCCTTGCCGATCTTGAACCCGGGCGTGACCAGCAGCGGGTTTTTCTCTTTCTCATAATCCTTGGCCGAGGCGGCCCCGACATAGCCGACCAGGTGCGCCACCGCCGGACCGGCCGGGTAGAAGCGCGAGAATCCGCGAGTCGGCTGGACGCCCGGCAGCTCGGGCAGGTGGACGGTGACCGCGGCGTAATGATCGTAAGGAACATTCTCAGCGACGGCGACCGGCTGATAGCCGCGCGCCGCCTTCAGATCGCGAATGATCCGGTCGACATCGTCGGGCGTCAGCTGGAGCAACTTGGTCAGCAGCTTTAACGTCTCGGTCGGCCGCTCAAGCTGCTCGGGGATGATGTCGACCCGAAAATCCGATCGGTTGATGGCGATCGGCTTGCCCCCTCGATCGATGATCCAGCCGCGCCGGGGCGGGACGATGATCAGCTGGACGCGATTGCTTTCGGACAAAAGCTGATAATGTTTGTTCTGGGCGACCGACAGATAGCCGAGGCGGGCGATAAGAACGCCGCCGAACGCCGCTTGCGCCCCGCTGACCAGCATCATCCGCCTGGTGAACGTCATCGATTGATGCGCGGCGGTGAAACGCTTGGCCGTCATCGACCCAGTCTCCATCGGTCGAGCCGGGCGGCAAAAAAGGCCGCCACCGGGAAGCACAGGATCGAGATGACCACCGCCGGCGTAGTCGAGCTCCGCATCGGCACCGGCGCGCCGAGGATCGAGGCGACCTGCCATTGGGCGAGCTCGGCGAGCGCGACGAACAGCGCTGCGATCACCCATTCGATCCAATAGTCGCGCCAGAGGGTGCGGCGGTCGAGAACGTCCATGGCGATCATCAGTGCTGCCCATAACGATGTCGAAAGGCCGATCGGATTTCCGGCGATGAGGTCGTTGGCGAACCCCAAGAGCGCCGCCCACCACGCCGGCCATGCATCGGCGCGCAGCAGGCGCCAGGCGACCAGCATTAGCAGTCCCCAGTCGGGCCACCAGCCGGACGCCGAGACGATCGGCAGCAGCGACATCATGGAACCGGCCATGACCGTGGCCGCAGGAATATATTCGAATCCCGCGCGCGGCCCCTTGCCCAGCACGGCGCCGCGATTGCTGAGGGCCGACCGGACCATCACGGCTCTACGTCGCCGCTGGCGGCCGCGGCGGCAAGCGCCGCCGGTTCGAATGGGGGTTCGACGATTGCGAAGCTCACTCGCGACGGGTCGGCGATCGGCAAGGCAATTGCGCCGTCATCGTCGAGGCGAACGACCTTGGCGATCGGCACCAGCGGCGGATAGAGCCCGCCGGTGCCCGACGTGACGATAATATCGCCGGGTCGGAACGGGTTCTTGCCGACCTCGAGCGGGCGAACATCGATCGTGCCATCCCCGCGTCCGGTCGAGATGACCGGCTGGCCGCCCCGCAGGATGCGGGCAGGGACGATGTTTGCGCGATCTGTGACCAGCAGCACGCGGCTGGCGGTGCGGCCGGAGTCGACGACTCGCCCAATCAGCCCTTCGGGCGCGCGCACCGGCATGCCGTTGGCCACCCCCTCGTCGGTACCGACCGAGATCACCGCAAAACGGCGCGGGCTTTCGAAGGAGGAACCGACCACGCGGCCGGTAGCGACCGTCTTGCCGCTGCGCTCGCGCAGCTGGAGGGCAGCTTTGAGTTGCCTGTTTTCTTCGAGGATAGCTCGCGCCTCGACCATTCGGCGCATCAGCGCGGCACGGTCGCGCTTCAGCCGGCCGTTCTGATTGGCCGCGTCCCAATAATTTCCCGCGCCGCCGACCAGTCCGGAGACGGTGGTGGTCACCTGCCGCAGCGACACGCTGATCGGCGCGGTGAGGTCGAGCGCGGCGCCGCGGACTACGGCAAAGCTTTGTGGCGCGGCCAGCGAGAGGATCAGCAAGGCAAGGCCGATGATCAGCCCGGCGACGACCGCCATGAAACTGAAGAAGAGGCCATATTGCGCGCGCCTCGACCAGCCTGGGCGCGGTCCCGCCGAGGCCGCCATCGCTCAGCGCCTCCTAGGCGGTTTGCAGGACGCCGCGGAACTGCTCTTCTTCGAGCGCACGGCCGGTGCCGAGCGCGACGCAGGTCAGCGGATCCTCGGCCACGGTGACCGGCAGGCCGGTCTCGTCGCGCAATACTTCGTCGAGTCCCTGGAGCAGGGCCCCGCCGCCGGTCAGCACAATGCCCTGGTCGCAAATGTCGGCCGCCAACTCGGGTGCGGTATTTTCCAGCGCAATGCGGACGCCTTCAACGATCGTGCCCACGGGTTCCGACAGCGCTTCGGCAATCTGGCCTTGATTGATCGAGATTTCCTTGGGCACCCCGTTAACCAGGTCGCGGCCCTTGATGTGAACCGTCTTGCCTATGCCGTCGACCGGCGGCTTAGCGATGCCGACTTCCTTCTTGATCCGCTCGGCAGTGGCTTCGCCGATCAGGAGGTTGTGATTGCGGCGGACGTAGGACGAGATTGCTTCGTCCATCTTGTCGCCGCCGACGCGGACCGAAGTGGTGTAGGCGAGGCCGCGCAGCGACAGCACCGCAACTTCGGTCGTGCCGCCGCCGATGTCGACCACCATCGACCCGATCGGTTCAGTTACCGGCATGTCGGCTCCGATCGCCGCGGCCATCGGCTCCTCGATCAGATAGACTTGGCTGGCGCCGGCGTTCGACGCGGCGTCGCGGATCGCTCGGCGTTCGACCGAAGTCGATCCGCTGGGCACGCAAATCACGATTTCGGGGAAGCGCCAGGCGCGCATCTTGCCCCCATGGACCTTATGAATGAAGTGCTTGATCATCTGCTCGGCGACGTCGATGTCGGCGATGACGCCATCGCGCAGCGGGCGGATCGCCTCGATCTGGTCGGGCGTCTTGCCCATCATCAGCTTGGCGTCCTCGCCGACCGCCTTGACCTTCTTGACCCCGTTGATAGTCTCGATCGCGACGACGGAGGGTTCATTGAGCACGATGCCGCGGCCGCGGACATAGACCAAAGTATTGGCCGTCCCCAGATCGATCGCCATGTCGTGCGACATCCATTTGAACCAGCGTGCCCAGAACATGCTTTCCCCGTCTCTCGCTAATCGTTCGGAAGGAGGGCCGCCACCCGGCCGGCCTGATTCACAATCCCTTATCCAAGCCCTTGTGAAAGCGGCATGAATCGCCCGAACAATTCAGCGCTTCGCAGGGGCCTTCGGATTGGGCTACGAAGGTTAACATGTCAATAAGAAGGCTGCCTTCCGACCTCATCAATCGCATCGCCGCGGGCGAGGTGGTCGAACGCCCCGCGAGCGCTCTCAAGGAACTGGTCGAAAATGCGCTCGACGCCGGCGCGACCGGCGTCGCGATTCGGCTGGCCGCGGGCGGGCTCGAGCTGGTCGAGGTCAGCGATGACGGCAGCGGAATGATCCCGTCGGAGATGCGCCTCGCGCTCGAACGCCACGCCACATCCAAGCTACCAAACGACCATATCGAGGATGTTTCGAGTTTCGGCTTTCGCGGCGAGGCGCTGCCGTCGATCGCCAGCGTCGCCCGGCTGACGATTGACAGCCGCCCCCACGGCAGTGACGGCTGGCGGATCGAAGTCGATCATGGGGCAATCGCAGGGGAGGGGCCGGCTGCGCTCCCGCCAGGCACCCGCGTCCGGGTCGAGGTTCTGTTCGACAAGGTGCCGGCGCGGCGCAAATTCCTGCGCAGCCCCCGCGCCGAATATGCCGCCTGCCTGGACATCGTGAAGCGGCTCGCCATGGCCCGTCCCGATGTCGGCTTCAGCCTCGACCACGACGGTCGCCGAGCGCTCTCGGTGCAGCCATCGGACGGGCCGACCCGCGTCGCCGCGCTGCTCAGCCATGAGCTGGAGCGGCACGGCCTCGGCATCGACTGCGCCCGCGACGGCCTCAGGCTGACGGGCGTCATCAGCCTGCCGACCTTCAACCGCGGCATGGCCGACCAGCAATATCTGTTCGTCAATTTGCGCCCGGTGAAGGATCGGCTCTTGGTCGGTTCGCTGCGCGCCGCCTACCGGGACTTGTTGGCCCGCGACCGCCACCCGGTCGCCGCCCTGTTCGTCGAGGTGCCGACGAGCGAGGTCGACATCAACGTCCATCCCGCCAAGACCGAGGTCCGCTTCCGCGACCCGGCCGCAGTGCGTGGGTTGATCGTGGGAGGATTGCGGGCAGCGCTCGACGAAGCAGGGCATCGCAGCGCGGCGCGCGAGCAGTTCGCCGCGGCGGTCAATTGGACGAGCGAGATTCTCCCCTTCCGCGGGCCGGAGGGGTCGGAGGTGGGGACGCTCATTCATGAAGCTGCGTCATTCTTCGCGCCTAGTTATCCCCACTCCAACCCCTCCCGCTCGCGGGAGGGGCTTTTGGTCGACGCCCCTCATGCTCGCGCCGAGCCCGCCACCGCGCCGGTGCCGTCCTTTCCGCTCGGCGTCGCGCGCGGCCAGGTCGCGGCGACCTATATCGTCGCCGAGGCCGAGGATGGTCTTGTGATCGTCGACCAGCATGCCGCGCACGAGCGCTTGGTGCTCGAGCGAATGCGGCGCGACCGGGCGGGGGGCGAAGTCGCTCGTCAGGCGCTGCTGATGCCCGACGTCGTCGAAATGGACGAGCCCGACTGCGACCGGCTCGAATCTGCTGCGCCCGATCTGGCCGGGCTGGGCCTCGAAATCGAGCGGTTCGGCCCGACGGCGATGCTGGTCCGCGCCACGCCGGCCGCACTTGGCAAGGCCGATATCCCCGGCCTGCTCCACGATCTGGCAGCCGAGCTGGCCGAACTTGGCACCGCCCTGGCACTGCGCGACAAGCTCGATCTCGTCGCCGCGACGATGGCCTGCCACGGTTCGGTCCGCGCCGGTCGAATCCTGTCGGTTGCCGAGATGAATGCGCTGCTGCGTGAGATGGAGATCACGCCCCATTCGGGCCAGTGCAACCATGGCCGCCCGACTTGGGTCAAGCTGGCCCATGCCGATATCGAGAAACTGTTCGGCCGGCGCTGACTCTTGGCTGCTTTCCTTGTTGCCGATCGTGATTTGCTCTAAGGAAATCGACGGCGCTCCTTAATGGAGACGAGTGATGAGCGATTGGGACAAGAGCTATTTCGCGAGCCGGGCGGCCGAAGAGGCTGAACTCGCGCTGGCCACCGACGATCCGTCGGCCCAGGACGCGCATCGCCGCTTGCAACGGGCCTATCTTGAACGCGCATTGGTCGGCGATCGGGTTCCCGACCAGCGGGTGGAGTAGGTCAGTCGAGCAGGCGCCGCCGCGCCGCTTCGACCGGCAACGCACGAGCGCTCGTGCGCGCTTCGCGCAATAAGGTATAGCCGCCTGCTTCCTCGTCGCTGAGCAGGGCGGCGAATTTTCCCGCCCGAACCTCCCCGAGCACCTCGCGCATTCGTTGCCGCACGCCTTCGTCGACAATCCGCGGACCGCCGATCACTGCGCCAAGCTCGGCGGTGTTGCTGATCGCCTCGCGCATCCCGGCGATGCCGCGCGCCTCGATCAGATCGGCGAGCAGCTTCAACTCGCCGACGCATTCCATATAGGCGACCTCCTCGCTGACCCCAGCCGCCACGAGCGTGTCGAACCCGGCGATGAGGATTTCCGGGACCGCGCCCCACACAACCGCCTGCTCGTTGAACAAATCGGCTTCGCATTCCTCGGCGAAGCTGGTCGGCAGCAGCCCTGCGCGCCCGCAGCCGAGCGCTCGGCCATAAGCGAGTGCCAGCGCCTCGGCCCCGCCGCTCATGTCTTGGGCCACCGCGTATAATGCGACCATGCCCGTGCCCTCGAGGTAGAGCGAGCGCAGGGCCGTTCCTGGCCCCTTGGGCGCGACCAAGATCACGTCGAGGTCGACGCGCGGCCGGACGAACCCAAACCGGATTGCGAGGCCATGGCTGAAGCCGAGCGTCGCGCCTTGCCGCATACCCGGCTCGATCTCGAGATACAGCGCCGCCATCACCTCGTCGGGCGCAAGCAGCATGACGAGGTCGGCCCGTCCCACCGCGTTTGCTAGCGACGCCGTGACCAGACCGTCCTGCTCGACCCGCACGCGGCTAGGCGAGCCGTCGCGTAGGCCGACAACCACATCGATGCCGCTGTCATGCAAATTTAGCGCCTGCGCGCGGCCCTGGTTGCCGTAGCCGAGGATTGCCACCCGCTTGCCGGTGAGCGGGGCGGGGTCGATGTCGGCATCGCGCTTCGCGTCCATCGCTCGTCGCTACTCCGCGCACGCGAGCAGCGCCAGCGCGCGATCGACCGCATCATTTTCGAGCGGCTCGTCGAACCGCGACCAGGTGGGCGGCGGCTGATGCGCGAACCAGGTATATTGGCGCTTGGCGTAGCGGCGCGTCGCTATCTGGCCGGCCGAGATGGCCTCCTCGCGAGTCAGTTCGCCGCGCAACAGCGCGCCAAGTTCAGGAACGCCGAGCGCGCGCATCACCGGCAATTGAGGGTCGAGCCGCCGAGCGAGCAACGCCTCGACCTCGCCGAGCGCGCCATCCTCGACCATCGTCGCGAAGCGCCGATCGCATCGTTCGTTGAGCCACGGGCGGGGTGGCATGAGGATGATGGGGTGAAGCGCGATCTCGACGCCCATTCCGCCCATGCGCTCGGCCTGCCACGACTTGAGCGTTCGACCGCTCGACCGCACAACTTCGAGAGCGCGCGCGATCCTCGTCGTGTCTCCAGGATTGAGCCCCGCTGCCGCGCACGGATCGAGCCGGGTCAATGCGGCCCGGTTTTCAGCGACGCTCGCCCCGCGCACCTGCGCGCGAATGGCCGGGTCGATCGACGGCACCGGGGCGATGCCGTCCAGCAAGGTGCGCAGATAGAGCCCGGTTCCGCCAACCAGGATCGGCAGCCGGCCTTCGTCATGCAGCCCCCCGATTTCGCGTCGCGCCAAGGCGGCCCATTCGGCGGCCGAGCACGCGTCAGCACCGTCGCGCACCCCGTAGAGCCGGTGCGTGGCCAGCGCGCGGTCGGCGGGTGAAGGGGCTGCGGACAAAATCGGCAGATCGCGATAAAGCTGCGCGCTGTCGGCGTTTACAATGACGCCCCCGGTCCGCTCGGCTAACGCCAACGCGAGCGCCGACTTGCCGCTGGCGGTCGGACCGGCGATGAGGCCGACGGGAGGTTTCGACTTGGCCATCGCCACGCTGATAGCAGCCGGAAGGCTCGACGAAAGGTTCTTGGCCGCAGCGCTAACGCGGATCGACGGCGTCCGGCTCGCCCGCTGGGTCGAACCCGGTAACGCCGCTGACCTCGAGACCAACCTCGGTCAGGGAGAGATGCGCGCCGCCTACGAGGGCTGGGAAGGCGTCGACGTCATCGTGCACCCGCCCGGTCCGCGTGAAAAAAAACTTCTGGTCGCCGACATGGATTCGACCATGATCGGGCAGGAATGCATCGACGAGTTGGCCGACTATGCCGGGGTCAAGCCGCAAGTCGCCGCCATCACCGAGCGGGCGATGCGCGGCGAACTAGATTTCATTGGCGCGCTTCACGAGCGGGTCGCGCTGCTCAAGGGACTGAAGGAAAACGCCATCGCCCATTGCCTCGCCGAGCGAGTGCGGCCCAATCCCGGCGCCGCGACACTGGTACGGACAATGGCAGCGCGCGGGGCAATGACCTTGCTCGTCTCGGGCGGATTTACCGCCTTCGCCGGGCCGGTCGCCGAAGAGATCGGGTTCGCCCAAGTCGAGGCGAATGACCTTGCAGTCGAAGATGGTCATCTAACCGGCAAGGTGGCTGGTCCGATCGTCGATTCCGCTCAGAAGCTTCGAGCGCTTGAAAATGCCCGCGACGAACTTGATATCGAAAACACCGACGTGCTGGCGATCGGCGATGGCGCCAATGATGCGCCGATGGTCGCCGCTTCCGGACTGGGAATCGCCTATCGCGCCAAGCCCGCGCTGATCGCGGTCGCCGACGCGCGGCTCGACCATCATGGGCTCGACGCCTTGCTGTGGGCGCAGGGCATTCCCCGCGCGTCATGGGTAGTCGCCTAGCGCGCCTCAACTGGGAAGCAGGGCTGGGGGGCGAGTCGGGCGCAACCCGCTGCCGCCGCCGCGCGGGACGCAAACGGGCCCGCCTGCAGCCGCACGATCGCGCCGACCGGGACATAATAGGCCTGCGCGCCGCTCACCCGCCCGCCGATCCGTGCGAACAGCGCTTCGGCCGACTTTCGCTGCCCAAAGGCGCCCAGCTGCACGCGCCACGTTCCGGTCGATGCCGTGACAGCTGGAGTTGGTGCGGGCAGCGCAATTTTTGGCACGGGCGCTTTTGCCGGAGCGATTTTTGGCGCGGTCGTCTTTAGGGCCGCTGCGGTCTTCCTGTCCTCGGCCATTGCCTTGGCCAGCGCGACGCCCTTCTGCCGCTGGACGAGCGGCATCGCGGCATCCATGTCGGCCAACGTCCCCTTGGCCGGGGCAAGGCCCTGCGCCGCGGCGCGGCTGACATAGGCGTAGCCGGTGACTGGGTCTTCGGTGACCCCGTCGCCGTTGAATAAGGCGGTCCCGTAGAGCAGCAACGCGCGCGGCTCACCGGCGTCCGCCGCCGCTTTGAGCCAGCGCATCCCGCTCACCCTGTTGCCGTTCTGGAACAGCAGCAAGCCGAGCGTTGCCTGGGCATCGACATGACCCTTGCGAGCGGCGCGTTCGAGCCAATTTAGCGCCTGACCCATGTCGACCGGCACGCCCTTGCCCAAGCGATAAGCCTGGCCGAGATTGAAGGCGGCATCGACGTCACCCTTGTCGGCCAGCGGCCGCCAAATCGCCACGGCCGCCGACGCGTCGCCCTTCTGCCAGGCCTCGATTCCCGCACGGACCGATTGGGCGTCAGCGGGGGCGACGGCGAGCACGAAGAGCGGAATCAGCATTGAAATACGCATGGTTCAAGGCCTTTGCCGGAGGTTGGCTTAACCCTAGCCGCCCTCGCGGCGCGGCAACAAGGTCCGGCGGAGATTAACCAATATTTAGGGGCTTTGCTGTCAGGTGATCGCACAACGGCGTCATTTGGCGAGGGGAATAGAATGCGCGTTCTGGCAATGGCATCGCAGAAGGGCGGATCGGGCAAGACGACCCTGTCCGGCCACCTCGCGGTGCAGGCGCAGCTGGCGGGCGCCGGTCCCGTCTGCCTGATCGACATCGATCCGCAAGGCTCGCTCGCCGATTGGTGGAACGAGCGCGAGGCCGATATGCCGGCCTTCGCCCAGACCACGGTCGCTCGTCTCGCCTCCGACCTTGAGGTGCTTCGCCAGCAGGGCTTTCGCCTGGCCGTGATCGACACGCCACCGGCAATCACCATGGCGATCCAGAGCGTCATTGCGGTGGCCGAGCTGATCGTCATCCCGACCCGTCCCAGCCCGCACGATCTTCGCGCCGTTGGCGCTACGGTCGATTTGTGCGACCGCGCCGGCAAGCCGCTCCTGTTCGTCGTCAACGGTGCCACGCCGAAAGCCAAGATCACCTACGAGGCGGCTGTCGCCCTTTCGCAGCACGGCACCGTAGCTCCGGTCACTCTCCACCATCGCACCGATTTCGCCGCCTCGATGATCGACGGCCGCACGGTGATGGAAGTAGACCCCAACGGCCGCTCGGCGCGCGAAGTGACCGAACTGTGGGATTACATCTCCGACCGGCTCGAAAAGAATTTCCGCCGCACCGTGTTCGCTGCCCCGAACGCCGCTCCCTCCGCAACGCCGCGTCCGGTCGGTGGCTTCGGCCGCCGAGTGAGCCAGTAAGGGAGTGGTGACGATGGGAGAACCCAAGGCATTCGCTTCGCTTTCGTCGGGCCTTCTCGCCCGCAAAGGCGCCGCTCGCCCCGCCATGCGCCCGCAGGGCTTCGGCCAGATCGGCTCTGGCCTCGACGACCTCGGCTGGGACGACATGGGCTTCGAGCCGCCAAAGCCGGCGCTGACCACGGTCCGCGACGCCGAACATGATGCGTTTGGCGATGAATTGGCCGAGCCCGCGCTACGCAACCCGCTCGCCGCTTTGACCCCGATTCCTTCGCCGGTTCATGACCAGCAGGCGGAAATCGCCGGCCGTTTCGCCGCCCATGAGGAGGATGGCGAAGAGGAGGACGGCGATTATGTCGACGAAACCGCCGAGCTTTACGATCCGGAAACCGACGAAGCGCATGCGCTTGACGTAGTGGTGGAAACCGCGCCTGAGCCGGCCCCGCTTGCGCTGATCCCGGTGCTGGCAACCAAGGCGTCCGCCTCCACGGTTCAGGCACCCAAGACTAACGCCGTCCCAGTTCGCCGTGCGGTGCGTCCGCGCGTCGCCGCGGGTGGCAAGGCCAAGTCGGCGTTCACGCTGCGCCTCGACCCGTCGCGCCATTTGAAGCTTCGTCTAGCATGCGCCGTTACCGGTCGCTCGGCGCAGCAATTGGTGACCGACGCACTGGACCAGCTCCTGACCGACATGCCGGAACTCGAGTCGATGGCCGAGCGCGCGCCGCGCGCCCGACGCGCCGAGGGATAAAAAGGGGAGTGTCATGACCAAGCCGTATCGCCTGGGGGCCGCGCTGACCGCCGCATCGCTGATCGCGATCGTCGCCGGTTGCGCCGGTCCGGGATCGTCGGGGCCGCGCAGCGCCTCGATCTTCGGCGTCAAGGTCGACACCGCCAATATCGGGCTGGCGACCAAGGCGCAGCTGGCGCTTGCCGCCAACGACCTCGCCACCGCCATACCGCTCGCCGAGCGAGCCGTCGGCAAGAGCCCGAACGACGCCGGTTTCCGCGCGCTGCTCGGCAATTGCTACCTCGCCGCCGGGCGGTTTGCCTCCGCTGAGGCCGCTTATCGCGACTCGCTGACGTTGGTGTCGAACCAGCCGCAGCTGATTCTCAAACTGGCCTTGGTTCAGGCCGCGCAGGGCAAGGCCGGGGAAGCCATCGCGCTGCTGGCCGCCGGGCAGGGCGTCCTCGACGCCGCCGATCTTGGCCTTGCGCTGACACTCGCCGGCGACACGCAGTCGGCCTTGCAAGTGCTTGATCCCGCGTCTCGCGTGGCCGGCGCCGACGCCCGCACTCGCCAGAATTTGGCTCTGGCCCACGCCTTCGCCGGCAATTGGGAACAGGCTCGCCTGATCGCCGGGCAAGATCTCGCCGCCGACCAGGTCGACGCCCGCATCCAACAATGGATGACGCTGGCCAAGCCGGCCCGCCCCTCTGACCAAGTGGCTGCCTTCATCGGTGTCCAACCCGTGGCCGGCGATCCCGGCCAACCGGTTCGCCTTGCGCTCAACAAGGCCGACGCCAAGAGCCGTCAGGCCGCTGCCATGCCGGTGACCGTGACGGATCAAGCGCCCCCGCCGGTCGAGGTAGCTGCCGTCGTTCCGCAGCCCGTCCTAGCCTCCGTCGCTGAACCGCAACCCGCGCCCGAACCGGCCCCGGCGGTTGCGGCGCCAGTCCTTGGGGCCTCGGTTACTGTGATGCTTCCTCCTGTCGCCTCAGCGCCGAATACGCTGTCCGCGACACCCCCATCGCCGATCCGGCAGGCTCGTCCGGCGCTGTCGCCGGCCGTGGTTCGGTTGGCACCAACCCTCGCCAGCCTGCGCCGAAACGCCGCCGCCCCGATAATGCGCGGTGGGCGCAGCCGCGCCGTCGTCCAGCTCGGGTCCTTTTCGTCGCGCGATCGCGTGTCCGGTGCATGGTCCAAAGCCGTGGCTAATTACAGTGCGCTGCGCTCCTACACCCCGGTCAGCGCCCGCTTCGCCGCCGCCCAGGGCATCTTCTATCGCCTGTCGGTCAAGGGGTTCGCCAGCGACCGAGACGCGATCAATCTGTGCGCTTCCTTGAAGCGCGCTGGGGGCAAATGCTTCGTTCGAGCTGCATTCAACGACGCGCCCGTGCAGATCGCCTCGCGCTAAGGCCTAACGCGCCGATCGGCAGTGAGGAGGTCAAGGCAGGCCATCCTCACTGCCACCCCCATTTCGACTTGCCGCACGATTAGTGAGCGCTCGTCGTGATCGGCCAGAGCGCCGTCGATCTCGACGCCCCGGTTGATTGGTCCCGGGTGCATCACCACCGCATACGGCGCAGCATGAGCAAAGCGTTCCTTGGTGAGGCCATAATGCGCCAGATATTCGCCGGGACCATCGCCCAGCTCCTCGCTCAGCCGCTCACGCTGGACGCGCAGCATCATCACCGCGTCGGCTCCCACAACCGCCTCTTCGATCGTCCCGCCGGCGATATCGTCCGGCAGCAGTGACGGCGGCCCGGCGAATCGTAGCTCGGCGCCTAACCGCGTCAGCAGGAGGGCGTTCGACCGCGCTACCCGGCTATGCTTGAGATCGCCGCAGATCGCGATCTTCAGTCCTTCGATCCGTCCGAAATGCTGGCGCAGCGTTGCCGCGTCGAGGAGCGCCTGGGTCGGGTGCTCGCCGATCCCATCGCCGCCATTGATTACCGGGCAGTCCATGATCCGTGCCACATCGGCGGGCGCGCCGCTTGTGCCATGGCGGATGACCAATACGTCGGGCCGCATGGCGTTGAGGGTGCGCGCGGTGTCAGCCAGCGTCTCGCCCTTCTTGATCGAGCTATGCTCGACCTGCATCGTCACCACTTGCGCGCCAAGCCGGTTGGCTGCGATCTCGAAGCTAAGCAGCGTACGCGTCGAATTCTCGAAGAAGGCATTGACGATCGTCAGCCCATCGAGCCGGTGGTCATTGCGCCGCGGTTGGCGATTGTAAGCGAACCAGCGTTCACCCTCGTCGAGAATGGTGGCGATCTGGTCATCGGAAAGGGAGGTGATCGATAGGAGGTCCATCGAAGCGGCGGCCTAGCGCGGTTGCGGTAAATTGACCAGCGCGTCGATCGCGGCTTGAAGGATGTGCGCCGCAGCGTGGGCGTCGATCTTTTCGGCGCGCTTGGCGCGGCTCATGTCGGCCTCGATCATCGTCCGCTCGACCGCCACGGTCGACCAGCGCTCGTCCCACAATAACAGCCGCAATCCGAGCGGGACGAGGTTGCGGGCGAAGGCACGGACCGACTGGGTGCGGGGTGAATCGCTGCCGTCGAGGTTGAGGGGCAGGCCGACGACTAGGCCGGTTAAAGAGTGACGACCAACGAACCCGCGCAGATGCCCGAGATCGGCCGAGAATTTGGTCCGCCGAATCGTCTCGACCGCCGTAGCGTAGCTCCAGGTCGCGTCGCAGGTGGCAAGGCCGATCGTCTTCGTGCCGACGTCCAACCCACCCAACCGCCCTTGGCGCGCTGCGCCGGCGAACTCCGCCGCGCTAGTGACGATCAGCGCTTGCGCCATGCCGCCAGCCGCCGCTGCGCATCGGCGCGAATCGAGCCCCAGAACAGGGCATAATCATAGACATGGTAATTATTGCCCGGCAGCACATAGGGGCCGAGGTTGGGCGCCGCGCCGTCGATGATCAGGAAGCCCTTGTCGCAATGCGCGCCGACCTGGCCGACCGCGAGCGTCGCGTTGGCAAATTTCGCATCGGGCATCAGCGTGCCGAGATTGGCCGATGCGGGGGCGGCGCCGTCCTTGGTGCCGGTCAGCGGATTGACGCAGATCATGTCGGCGCGCCGCCGCTCGCCACCCGCGCCCAAGGTCCCGACCCAGGCATCGGTGATCAGCGTTGGGTTGGCCGGCTCGGCGAAGCTTTGCCACGACAGGACGCATGCGGCTTCGTCGGGCGCGGTGCAGGCGGAAAGCCCGGTCGCGGGAAGGTCGGCGGTGGCCGACAGCGGCCAGCCGACGACATAAGCCGCGACTAGCCGATTGCCGAGCACAGCTTTGCGGTCGACCAGCAGCCGCGATAGATGCAGCGCGCCCTGGCTATGCCCGGCAAGAATGATCGGCGTGTCCGCGTCCTGTGCGGCGAGAAACGCATCGAACCCACGCAGCACGTCGCCATAGGCGAGGTCGAGCGCCTTGGTCGCGTCGGCGCTCTTCAGCAAAAACGCCCCGAACGCCGCCTGGCGATAACGCGGCGCCCAAATGTCCGACACGGCGTTGAACGCGCTCGCCTGGCTTTGAACGAACAGCTGCGCCTGCGCCCCGGCATCGCCCCCCGCATCATACGGCGCGTTCCACCGGTCGCGCTTGAGATAGGTCGTCGGGTGAATGAAAAAAGTCGCGGCCGGCGATGCTTCCTTGGTCAAAACCACGCCGGCCGGCAACCATCCCGAAGCGTCCCTCGCCAGCCCGGGCTTGGCGAGCCACGCTGCATCGTTCGCATAATCGGGCGTCGTCGAAGGAGGCGGCGCGGCAAAATGACCCACCGGAGTAGCGAAGCTGGTCAGCGCCTTGTCACCAAACTGGAAGATCGCGAACGCTCCCGCCACGCCGAGCAAGGTCAGGAAGACGATCAGGAGCAGGAACCGGCGCGCGCACATCGGCTGCCGCCTAGAGGGCGCACCGCGCTTCGGCAACTGCTTGAAGGCCGCCGCGCCCCCTGCTAGCCGCGCTTCGGGTCGCTTGCCGATCCGAAGCAGCAGGAACTCCATGTCTGTCGATGCGAAACAGGTGCGCCACGTCGCCAAGCTAGCCCGGATCGCGATGAGCGATGCCGAGGTCGAGGCGCTGGTGCCCGAATTGAACAACATCCTCGGCTGGGTCGAACAGCTTGCCGAGGTCGATACCGATGGGGTCGAGCCGCTGACCGCCGTGATCGACTTGCCCCTTCGTCTCCGCGACGACGTCGTCAATGACGGCAATGTCAGGGATGCCGTGCTCAAGAACGCGCCCGACGCTCAGCACGGATTTTTCGCCGTTCCCAAGGTGATCGAATAGTGAGTCTCAACCTCAAGACGATCGCCGAGCTGCGCGACGGCTTCCGCGCCGGCGAATTTTCGGCGCGCGAGATCGCGGCCGACTTCAACGCGGCGGTCGAGGCGGGGCGGGCGCTCAACGCCTATACGGTCGAGACCCCGGAACTGGCGCTGGCGGCCGCCGATGCCGCCGATGCCGCGCGAGCTGGGGGCGAACTGAAGCCACTGTCGGGCATCCCGCTTGGCATCAAGGATTTGTTTGCCACCGAGGGTGTCGATTCTACCGCAGGCAGCAACATCCTGAAGGGTTTCGAACCGCCCTATGAATCGACCGTCTCGGGCAAGCTCAAGGCTGCCGGCGCGGGGATGCTGGGCAAGCTCAACATGGACGAGTTCGCGATGGGCTCGTCGAACGAGACCAGCGCCTACGGCCCGGTCATCTCGCCATGGCGTCGCACCGACGGCGGCAACACGGCGCTAACCCCGGGGGGGAGCTCGGGCGGGTCGGCCGCAGCAGTCGCGGCGGGGCTGGCGCCTGGGGCCACGGGCACCGACACAGGCGGCTCGATCCGTCAGCCGGCGGCGTTCGTCGGCATTTGCGGGATCAAGCCGACCTACGGCCGCTGCTCGCGCTGGGGCATCGTCGCCTTCGCTTCGTCGCTCGACCAGGCCGGGCCGATGGCGCGCACCGTGCGCGACTGCGCAATCTTGCTCGAAACGATGAGCGGCTTCGACCCGAAGGACGCCACCTCGCTTGATGTGCCCGTGCCGCAATGGGAAGCGGGTTTGTCGAGCAATCTGAAGGGCAAGCGCGTCGGCATTCCGACCGAATATCGCATCGACGGCGTGCCGACCGAGATCGATGCGCTGTGGGAGCAGGGAGTCGAATGGCTGCGCGACGCCGGCGCCGAGCCGGTCAAAATCTCGCTTCCGCACACCCGCCATGCGCTGCCGACCTATTACATCATCGCGCCGGCCGAAGCCTCGTCGAATCTCGCCCGCTACGACGGGGTGCGCTACGGGCTGAGAGTCGAAAGCGAGGCCGGGCACGGCACCACGCTCGACGGCATGTACGCCGCGACGAGAGCGAGGGGCTTCGGCGCCGAGGTCAAGCGACGCATCATGATTGGCACCTATGTTTTGTCGGCGGGCTATTACGACGCCTATTTCACCAAGGCGCAGAAAGTCCGCACGCTGATCAAGCGCGATTTCACCACTGCCTTCGCCGACTGCGATTTCATCCTCACCCCGACCGCCCCCTCGGCGGCGTTCGGGCTCAATGAGAAAATGAGCGACCCGCTGGCGATGTATCTCAACGACGTGTTCGCGGTGCCGGCGAGTCTTGCCGGACTCCCCGCGATGTCGGTCCCCGGCGGTCTCGACGGCCAGGGCCTCCCGCTCGGCCTCCACCTCATCGGTCGCGAATTGGATGAACAGGGCGTGCTGAACGCAGCTTTGGCGGTCGAGGAACGCGCCGGGTTTTCAGCACGGGCGGAGAAGTGGTGGTGAGCGACTATCGGATCACAGGCGCCACCGGCGAGTGGGAAGTCGTGATCGGGCTTGAGGTCCACGCCCAGGTCACCTCCAACGCCAAGCTTTTCTCGGGCGCGTCGACCACCTTCGGCGCCGAGCCGAACACGCAAGTGTCGCTGGTCGACGCCGCGATGCCTGGAATGCTGCCGGTGCCCAACCGTGAATGCATCCGCCAGGCGGTGCGCACCGGGATGGCGATCGAGGCTAAGATCAACAATTGGTCACGGTTCGACCGCAAGAATTATTTCTACGCCGACCTGCCGCAGGGCTACCAGATTTCGCAGCTTTACCATCCCCTGGTCGGCGAGGGCGAAATCACCGTGCTGCTAGATGACAAGGACGAGGCAAGCGCGCGGACCATCGGAGTCGAGCGGATCCACCTCGAGCAGGACGCGGGCAAGCTGATGCACGACCAGCATCCGACGATGAGCTATGTCGACCTCAACCGCTCGGGCGTCGCGCTAATGGAGATTGTGTCTAAACCTGATATGTGTTCGCCCGCCGAAGCAGGGGCTTATCTGCGCAAGTTAAGAGCAATTCTTCGTTATGTCGGCAGCTGCGACGGCAATATGGAGGAAGGCTCGATGCGCGCCGACGTCAATGTCTCGGTGCGCAAACCGGGCCCAATCACTTCAGAAAACCCGCTCGGTACTCGCACCGAGACCAAGAACGTCAACTCAGTGCGCTTCGTCATGGCCGTGATCGAGCATGAGGCGCGCCGCCAGGTCGAGGTGATTGAGGGGGGCGGGGCGATCGTCCAGGAAACCCGGCTGTACGACCCCGACAAGAATGTCACCCGCACGCTCCGCTCAAAGGAAGACGCGCACGATTATCGCTACTTCCCCGATCCTGACCTGCTCCCGCTCGAGCTCGACGAGGCGTTCCTCGCCGACTGTCGCGCGTCGCTACCCGAACTGCCCGACGCCAAGCGCAAGCGGTTCGAAAATCTCGACATCGGCGCCTACAACGCCTCGATCCTTACCGCCGAGGTCGAGACCGCGCGCTGGTTCGACCAGCTATTGGAAGAAGGCGCCGACCCGGTCGCCGCGTCGAACTGGGTCGCGGGAGAACTGTTCGGCGCTCTGAATCGCCTGGGCAAGACGATCGTCGATTCACCCGTCGGTCCGAAACAAGCCGCCGAGCTGCTCGCACTGATCGCCGACAAGACGCTCAGCGGCAGCCTCGCCAAACAGGTGTTCGAAATCATGCTCGACACCGGCCAGGACGCTGGCGCGGTTGTCGAGGAGCGCGGCCTCAAGCAGACCAGCGACACCGGCGCTATCGACGCCGAAATCGACAACATCCTCGCCGCCAATGCCGAAAAGGTTCAGCAATATAAGGATGGCAAGGAAGCCTTGTTCGGCTTCTTCGTCGGCCAGACGATGAAGGCGATGGCCGGCAAGGCCAATCCAGGCGTCGTCAACGAACGGCTGCGCTCGAAGCTCGGCTGATCCACGGGACAAGGAGAGTAAGATGCGCCGTATCCTGTTCCTTGCTGGCCTGACCGCTGCCACCGCCTGCAGCTCGGCGCCTGCGCAACCAGCACGACTGCTCGCTCCGACTGCGCCGAAGCTGATCGTTGCGCTTTCGATCGACCAATTCTCATCCGATCTATTCGAAGAATATCGTCCGGTACTGCTCGGCGGGATCGGGCGGTTGTCGCGCGGGGCCGCTTTTCGCAACGGCTATCAGGGCCATAGCGCAACCGAGACCTGCCCCGGTCATTCGACGATCATGACCGGATCGCGCCCGTCGCGGACGGGGATCATTGCCAACGTCTGGTACGACCTTTCGCAGAGCCGGTCCGACAAGGCCGTCTACTGCGCCGAGGACGAGCGGATCGCGGGTAGTTCGAGCCTCGCCTACACCGTCTCGCCCTATCATCTCCGCGTTCCGACGCTTGGCGATCGGCTAAAGGCTGTCCAGCCGGTATCGCGCAACGTCGCGGTGGCGGGTAAGGATCGCGCCGCGGTGATGATGTCGGGCCGCGCGGTTGACCAGCGCTGGTACTGGGACGGCAAGACGTTCGCCACCGATTTGAAGGGCGCGGGAATGCCGCGTGCCGTCACCGCAGCCCGGACCGCGGTCGCGCAGGCCATCGCGCAAGATCGCTCCGCACTCCAAATGCCCGCGCTGTGTCAGCAGAAGTCGCGCGTGGTCTCGCTCGAAGGCGGCGGCGCGCCGGTCGGCAACGGGGCTTTCGCCCGCAAGGCCGGCGACGCGAGAAATTTCCGCGCCAGCCCCGAATTCGACGGCGCCACCCTGGCGCTCGCGGCCGCGCTGATCGAGGAAATGCAGCTTGGTCGCGGCCGCTCGACCGACATCATCTCGGTCGGCCTGTCAGCCACCGATTTCGTCGGCCACAGCTATGGGACCGAGGGCGCGGAGATGTGCCTCCAGCTGTTCTCGCTCGATCGCGACCTCGGCGATTTCTTCCGCCTGCTCGACAGCAAGGGCATCGATTATCTTGTCACGCTGACCGCCGATCATGGCGGGCAGGATGTCCCTGAGCGCAAGCGCGAGCAAGGCGTGCCAGGTGCCGCCCGCGTTCCCGCTAGCCTGTTCGCCAGCGCGATGGGCAAGGCGATCGGCGCCCGGCTGGGGCTCAAGGGACCAGTGCTCTACGGCGACGGTGCGTTCGGCGACATGTACGTCGATCGCGCTCTGCCCGACGTCGACCGCACGCGCGCTTTGGCCGCCGCGGTCGGCGCATATAAAGCCCATCCGATGGTTGAGGCCGTGTTTACCCATGACCAGCTGCGTGCCACGAAATCGCCGACAGCCTCACCCGACAAATGGAGCTTGGTCGAGCGCGCTCGCGCCTCGTTCGATGATCAGCGGTCGGGCGATCTGATCGTGTTGTTGAAGCGCGACATCACCCCGATCGCCGACACCAAATCCTATGTCGCAACCCACGGCAGCCCGTGGGACTATGACCGGCGCGTCCCGGTCCTGTTCTGGCGGCGCGAGATGGAGGCATCGGACCGCACCGACGCGGTCGAGACCGCCGACATCATGCCGACGCTGGCCGCCGCGCTCGGGCTTGCGGTGGATCCGCGCTCGATCGACGGCAAATGTTTGGGGGCAATCCCCGGCATCGCTTGTCCAGTGCGCTAATAGCAATCAGCCGGCAGGTGCGCCCGTGACGTTGATGCCGAACATGCGGACCCCGGTTTCGGTCCGGGGTCGATGGCTGCTGTTGGGCCCGAAGACCAAGTAGCTTCCGGCGCCGAAGACGCGATCACCCTCGATCATGTCTCCGCTCAGGATCAACACCTCCTCGCCATATTGATCATGCTGATCGACATGGGGCCACTCCGCGCCAGGTTCCATCTCGACAATCCACGCGCGGACCCCGCCGGCAGTCGGTAGGTCGCGGCGCACGCATCCGGGTCCGACGATAACGGGCGGAACGGCTTCAGGCAGAATATGAGTGGGCATGGGCGGGTATCCGTTGGTAGATGCGTTGGAATGCATTTAAGCCGCTGCGACGGCTGGTTTCATCCGTTAATATGTCGCGCCGCCCGGCGATATGCCGGCGGGATGGGAGTTGACCGGTGGCGCTTGATGAGAGGGATGAGGCGCTGATGCTCGCGCTCGAGAAAAACGCGCGCGCAAGCGTCGTGGAGATCGCCCGGGCAATCGGCCTGTCGCGCAGCGCGACCCAGGCGAGGATGGCCCGGCTGGAGAGAATCGGCGCGATTGGCGGCTATACTGTGCGTCGGGGCGAGGTCGCGCGGGGGGCGCGGGTCCGCGCGTTCCTGACGGTCCGGCACGCCGATAGGGGAAATTGTGCCAGGCTGCTTCCGCTGCTGCGCGGTCGCCCTCAAGTTGTTGCGATCCACCAGCTCAGTGGAAAGATCGATCTGCTGATCGAGGCTGAGGCCGGGGATGTCGCGGGAATCGACGCACTGGCGGAGGAGGTCCGCGCGATCACGGGGGTTGCGCGGGTAACGATTTACGTCGTGCTCGGTGCCGACAGGCGAGTTTGGTGAAGTGCTGGCGCCGCCACTAACCGTGCGGCGGCGCGGCTGTGCGCTAGCCTACTGATACGCTTGCCTTTTTCAAAAAACCGCGCCACTCCTCTCTGGTCATGGAGGGACATCATGCGCCGGTTCGGTATTGCGCTATTGGTTTCCGTCACGCTCGCCGGCTGCGTCCAGACGCGCCAGTTCGCCGACGTTGAATTCGCGCCGCCGCAAGGCGACTACAAGCTGCTGGTGATGCGCCCCGACGTCAGCGTCGGATCGGTCACCACCGGCGGCCTGGTCGAGCCGCGCGCCGACTGGACCGAGAGCGCGCGGGCCAAATTGCTCGCCGCAATCCGCTCACAACAGGCCGGACGCGGCGGCAATTTGCGCATTCTCGAGCGCCGCGATTCGTTCCCCGGCATAGATCCTGATACGATCGCCGAGCTCGAACGGCTGCATTCCGCGGTCGGTAGTTCGATCGCGCTGCATAAATATTCGGGCGCTTACCTGCCAACCAAGCGGGGCAAGGGCCTCGACTATACGCTCGGCGAGGATGCGGTCGCGCTCGGCCGCCGCACCGGCTACGACTACGCGCTGTTCCTCCATGCCGAAGACAGCTTCGCCTCGACCGGGCGGGTCGCGCTGCAGGTGCTCGGCATCGCCGGTTGCCTGGTCGGCTTTTGCGCTCCCAACATCGGCGGCGCAGGGCAATTCGCCTATGCCAGCCTGGTCGATTTGCGGACCGGCGAGGTAGTGTGGTTCAACGTCCTGCAGGCCGGGAGCCAGATCGCCGGGATCAAGGTGGGCGACATGCGCACCGACGCCGGCGCGGCGCAGATGGTCGAGCGGCTGTTAGGCCGGATGAAGCCCGGCAAGGAAGTTCGCCGCCGTCAAGGAGCGGTTCGGTGACGAACCTTTCTCGACGCGCGCTGCTTGGTGGCGGCGGATTGGTCGCCGCTAGCCTGACCACCGGCATTGCCCAGGCCCGCATTCTACCGAAGGACATGACGCCCCTGATCGGCCCCGGCTACCGTGCCCAGGATGTCGACGAAAAGGGCCTGTGGCAGCAGATGGAGCGGATCGAGGAGGAGGTCGCCGGGTCGAACCTGTTGATCAAGGATCCGGCGCTGACCCGCTACCTCGGGACGTTGATCGGCAATGTCGGCGGTCCGGCGGCCAAGGACATGCGCATCTACCTCGCGCGCATTCCCGAATTCAACGCGGTGATGTTCCCGACCGGCTTTGCGGTGGTGTTCTCGGGCTTGCTGCTGCGGATGCGCAACGAAGCGCAACTGGCCGGCGTCATCGCCCATGAAAGCGCTCACTTTCTGCGCAAGCACCAGCTTCGCCAGTGGCGCGACGTGAAGCGCAAGACCGACATCTTCTCTTTCCTCGCGATGGGCGCAGGCGTCGCCGGCGGTGTGACTGGCGTCTATGCTGGCGACCTCGTCCGCCTTGCCCAGTTCGGGACCATCCTGTCGCTGCTAAAATATAACCGAGTGCTCGAGGCCGAGGCTGACGCGATGGGCGTGCGCCTGCTTGCCGAGGCGGGTTACGATCCGATGGCGATGAGCGAGACCTGGCAACAGTTGATCGGCGAGCTGGACTTGTCAGCCAAATATCGCCGCAAGCATCGCGACCGCGACTTCTCGCTATTTTCAACCCATCCCAACCCCGAATCGCGCATGGCCGACCTCAAAGTCTCGGCCGTCGAGGTGCGTCAGCCCGGCCGCAGCTACGACCCCTATCGCGATCGCTACCTTGGCCAGCTCGCCGGAATTCGCCCGACCTTGCTCGACGATCAGGTCAAGCTGAACGATCCCGGCGCCAGTCAATATGTGATCAATACGCTGGCGAAGGACGGTTGGAACGGCTTGCTGCGTTTCCACGAGGGTGAGGTCTGGCGCTTGCGCGGCCGCAAGGTGGACGAGGTTCGCGCCGCGCAAGGCTATGCCGCCGCAATCGCCTATCCCGACGCGCCGCCGGACGCCTGGCGATGGCACGGGATCATGCTGATGAAGGCCGGGCGCCAGGCCGAGGCGCGCGTTGCCTTCGCTCGCTACTTGGCGATGGCCCCGTCCGCCCCGGACGCGGCTCTCATTCGCCAGATGATGACCGGTTGAGGAGAAGATGATGCGCTCACTGATCCTCTCGGCGGCGGCCCTGTCGCTCTGCGCTTGCAGTTCGCTCGGGGGTGGCGGGTTTGGCTATGGCGGCTATTCGCTCATCCGCGCCAAAGAAATGCGGGTCGGCAATCATTCGGTTGCGGTCACTCCGCCGCGTGAATGGAACAAGCAATCGACGACCCTGTTCGACGATATCTCGACGGTCGAGGACTGGACTCAGAACGGCCCTTATCTCGACACGATCAGTTTCGTCACCGGCATGAAGGACGGCAAGGCGGTGGTCCGCCAGCGCAATCGCGATGACCGGCAGGTTCCGAAATTCCGGTCGAACATGACCCCGCCGGAGATTGCTGCGATGATCGAAAGCCTGTTTCGCGTCCGCGGCGGAACGGTCGATTTCAAGACAACCTCGCTCGCCCCTCGACCCTTTCTCGGCGCGAGCGGCTTCCAACTGGATTATGAGCATCTCGACAGCGACGAGGTTCGTCGCCGCGGCCGCGCAGTCGGGGCGGTGATCGACGGCCGACTATACCTGATCCTTCTCGACGCGGCCAAGTCGCACTATTTTAGTGCTTCTCTGCCCGATTTCGAAGCGCTGGTCGGCTCGGCTCATCGCATCCGTTAGACCGGATCGGGCGCGGGAGGCGGCTCGGGTTCGCCGGGAAGCGGCGGGACGTGACCGGGCTCGTCGGCCGGCGAAGGCTCGCCGGGGCGCGAGGGGCGGCTGGCCAACCTTAGCTGTTCGGTCCCGGAGTTCCCGGCGCGGGTACGTCGACATCACCGCCGGGCATCGGCGCTTCGGCTGGCGGCGTCGTCGGTTGAGCTGGCTGGCCGGGCTGTTGGGCGGGAACTTCGTTGGGGTTTGTGGACATGTGCAATCGCCTCCTCTTGCAAGACACAACCCGCTCGCTCACGATATGTTGCACGTTCCGTCGCTCTTGCTCCGCAGCCGATCCTTGCTATAGGCGCCGCACCTTCAAGGCGTCCGCGCGGGCGTGGCGGAATTGGTAGACGCGCTGGTTTTAGGTACCAGTATCGTAAGATGTGGGGGTTCGAGTCCCTTCGCCCGCACCATAAAGCCGTACAGCCTGCCCGGGGGTAGGCGAGCAGCTTGATCCGAGCGAAGGCTGAACCGTTGAGTAGGAATTTACGAGAGTGAGCATGAAGACCGTCGAGACGGAAAATGAAGGCCTGAAGCGGGCCTACACGCTGACCATCCCTGCCAAGGATATCGACTCCCGCGTCGACGGCGAGATTAAGCGGCTTGCGCCGACCGTGCGCATGCCCGGTTTTCGTCCCGGCAAGGTGCCGCCGAATCTCATTCGCAAGATGCACGGCGAGGCGCTGATGCGCGACGCGCTGAACACCGCGGTGCAGGATGGCGTCCAGCAGCTGATGACCGACAAAAAGCTGCGTCCGGCGATGCCGCCCGAAGTCGAGCTCGACGAGCGCTACGAGGCGGGGAGAGACGCCGAGGTCAAGGTCCGGCTCGAAACACTTCCCGATGTGCCCAAGCCGAAGATCGAGGGTTTGAAGCTCGAGCGGTTAACCGCCGAGATAGACGACGCCGCGATCGACGCGCAGCTTCAACAGCTGGCGACGTCGCAGGCTCGCTATGAGGACGCCAAGAAGGGTCACAAGGCTGTCACCGGCGATCAGGTCGTGATCGATTTCGTCGGCAAAGTCGATGGGGTCGCGTTCGATGGCGGTACGGGGCAAGATATGGCGGTCGTGCTTGGCTCGGGCCAGCTGATTCCAGGCTTCGAAGACCAAATGATTGGCGTCAAGGCCGGCGACGAGAAGCAGCTCAGCCTGACCTTCCCGGACGATTATCAGGTTGACGATCTCAAGGGCAAGGCGGCGACCTTCGACATCAAGGTCAGCGCGGTAAAGACCGCTGTCGGGATCAAGATCGACGACGATTTCGCCAAGCAGCTTGGTCTCGACGACCTCGATCGGCTGAAGGGCGTGCTGCGCGACCAGCAGCAAGAAGAACTGAATGGCCTTACCCGCACCCATATGAAGCGCCGCCTCCTCGACCAGCTGGCCGAAGCGCATGATTTCGATGTCCCTGCGTCGATGGTCGATGCGGAATATGAGAACATCATGGCCCAGCTTCGTCATGAGGCCAGCCATGAGGCTGATCCCGACGCCGCGCTCAAGGAGATCGAGGCCGAGATCGACGATTATCGCGACATCGCGGTTCGTCGGGTCCGGCTCGGACTGTTGCTGAGCGAAATCGGTTCGGCCAACAGCATTGAGGTCAGCCAGCAGGAAATGAACCGCCTGATCGGCCAGGCCGCGTCGCAGTATCAGCCCAAGGACCGCGACAATTTCGTCCGGTACATTCAGCAGACACCGATGGCCGCCGCCCAGCTGCGCGCGCCGCTCTACGAGGACAAGGTGGTCGACTATCTGTTTGGTCAGGCCGAGATCACCGATCGCTCAGTGAGCCGCGGCGAGATCGAGGCCGACCTCGAGAGCGAAGAAGGCCATGTCCACGGTCCGGGCTGCGGCCACGAGCACAGCGAGGCCAAGAAGGCGAAGAAGCCGATGAAGGCGGCGATCTCCAAGAAGGCCGCACCGAGCAAGTCCGAACCGACGGTTATCGCCAAGGCCGATGCCAAGCCGAAGCCAGCCAAGCCGATCAAGGACGGCGCGGGCGGCAAGCCCGCCGACGCCAAGGCGGCCAAGCCGGCGACGGCCGCCCAGAAACCCGCCGCCAACAAACAACCCGCCACCACGAAGAAGCCGGCCGCTAAAAAGAAGTAAGGCGATCGCAAGGATCGGCGGGTAGGGGAGAGGCATGAACATGTCAGCCAGTCCCCGCATCGCCGTGGTGCTGCCCTGCTATAATGAGGAAGCCGCGATCGCCGAAACGGTCGCCGGCTTTCGCGCCGCCTTGCCGCAGGCGGCCATCTATGTGTTCGACAACAACAGCCGCGACCGCACTGTCGAGCTGGCGCGGTCGGCCGGGGCCGTCGTGCGGAACGAGCGGCAGCAGGGCAAAGGACATGTTGTCCGGCGCATGTTCGCCGACGTCGATGCCGACGTATACGTCATGGCCGACGGCGATCTTACCTACGATCCCAAGGCCGCGCCGGAGATGGTGCGAATGCTGCTCGCCGAGCAACTCGATATGGTCGTCGGGACGCGTCAACATGAGGTCGCGGACGCCTATCGCGGCGGTCACGTCCTCGGCAATCGCCTGTTCACCAGCCTCTTGTCGGGCCTCTTCGGTCGAAGCTTCACCGATATTTTTTCGGGCTACCGCGTCTTTTCGCGGCGCTTCGTCAAAAGCTTTCCCGTGCTCTCCGCCGGCTTTGAAATCGAAACCGAGATGAGCGTCCACGCGCTGGAACTGAGGATGCCGGTTGGCGAAATCGCCACTGCCTACGGCGCGCGTCCCGAAGGCTCGGCGTCGAAGCTGTCGACCTATCGCGATGGCTGGCGAATCCTGAAGACGATCGGCACTCTCTACCGGATCGAGCGTCCCGTCCTTTTTTATGGCGGCATCGGAGCGTTGCTGATGGTCGCCGCGGTGTTGCTCGCAATCCCGCTGGTCGTCACCTATCTTGACACCGGGCTCGTCCCGCGTTTCCCCACCGCTATCCTGGTGACCGGCATGACGATCGTCGCGGTACTGTGCTTTTTTGCCGGGTTGATCCTCGACACGGTCACGCGTGGGCGTCGAGAGGTGCGGCGTCTCGCCTACCTGTCCCAACCCGTCCCGGATGTTGCCGAAAAGTAACACATGGCGGGTTGAGAAGCATAAAATACCGCAGGGGCTCTTCTCTCACTGATTAGGTTTCGTTACCCTTTTGTATCTGCGGAGACCTAGGGGTCGCGGTTTAACGGGGAGATTATCGATGGGGCGTGTTTTGACGGGGCTTCGTTGCGGAGCCGGTTTGTTTGCGTTGGTTATCGGCGGGGCTGCTGCCGCCCAGGACACGCTGCCGCCCGCTGATGCCTCTTCAACGTCCGCCAGCGAGCCGTCGAACGTCGGCGAAATCGTCGTTACCGGATCGCGCATCCGCCGCGATCCGCTGTCGCAGGATTCGCCGGTCGTGTTCGTCGATAAGGACGACATCGCCAAGACCGGGCTGTCGGCCATCGCGGATGTGCTGCAACGGTTGCCGAGCGCCTCGGGCGGCCTCAATTCCAAGTCCAACAACAGCGGCAATGTCGGCAATCCACCTGATGGCGGCGGCGTCGGCGCCGGCTCAGCGGAAATCGATTTGCGCTATCTAAGCGCCAAGCGGACTTTGGTGCTGGTCGACGGGCTTCGGTTCGTTAACGGGACCAGCGCCAGCGGCCTTCCAGCGACTGTCGATCTCAACACCATCCCGGCCAATTCGATCGAGCGTATCGAGGTGCTCCAATCGGGCGCATCCCCGCTCTACGGGTCGGACGCCATTGCCGGCGTGGTCAACATCATCACGGTAGCCCAGCAAGAGGGGATCCGTGCCTCGGCGCAGTTCGGCACCTTCCGACAGGGAGATGGCCATACGCAAGATTATCAGCTGAGCTACGGCCTCAAGGGGCCGACCACCAATTTTGTCGTCGGTGGCAGCTACGTGAAGCAGGAGGCGGTGCGCTCCGCTGACCGCGACATCTCCCAGTTCCCCAACCCGCATCAGACGGCTTGCTCGCCAACCCAGTCGGGGTGCTCGAGCGCTTCGGCGAACGGTCGTTTCGATCTTCGACCTTACGTGAAGGGCGGCAATTTTACCATCTCGACCGCCCCAGATAACACGCCGACCTTTGCGGAACTGCGTCCGTTCACAGCCGCCGATCGGTTCAATTTCGCGCCGTTTCAATACCTCCTGACGCCGTCCCAGCGCTACGGCGTCTGGGCAAGTTTCAAGCAAGAAATCACGTCGGACATCAATCTTCGAATCAAAACGCAGTACAGCCACCGTAAGTCTCAGAATCAGGCGGCGTTCGAACCGCTGTTTATTGGGCCGGACGCGGGCAACGGCGCAGGCAGTCTGTTCGACACGCTGTCGATCGACAAAACCAATCCATTCAACCCATTTGGATATACGCTGGAGTCGGGCCTCAATCCGAACGGTACGTTCAACGGCAGAGCGCAGAATTATTCGTTCATCGGTCGCCGCTTGATCGAGGCAGGGCAACGCACCTTCAACCAGAAGGTTAACACCTATTCCGTAACGACAACGGTGGACGGCTCCTTCGATGTTGGCGCTCGTCAATGGTTCTGGGACCTGAACGCCGTCGCCGCCGGCAATCAGGCGCGCCAAAGCTTCACCGGCAACGTCAACGCCGCCCGTGTGGCACAGGCGATCGGGCCGCTCGCGGGCTGCGTCGCCCCGTGTGTCCCCTTGAACCTGTTTGGCGGCGCCGGCACGATTACCCCGGCAATGCTCAACTTTATCGCGTTTACCGAGCGCGATAGTAGCGCCCAATATCTGTTCGACTACACCGCCAACTTGAGCGGCGATTTGTTCGACCTGCCGGCCGGACCTCTCGCCTTCGCGGTCGGCTATGAGCATCGCTATCAGAAAGCGAATTTTGAGCCCGACCCGATCGTCGCCGCCGGCCTCGGCGCCGACATTCCCGCTGCTCCCGCGGGTGGCCATTACGACGCCGACGAAGTCTTTGGCGAAGTGCGTGTGCCGATTCTGAAGGAAACGCCGTTCTTCTACTCGCTAGAGGCCAATGCCGCGGTCCGCCATTCGAACTATTCGACCAGCGGCAGCAGCACGACATACACCGCTACCGGCTTGTGGAAACCAGTTGAGGATCTGCTGCTACGCGGCTCTTACGCCACCGGGTTCCGGGCGCCGAGCCTGGGCGAGCTATTCGGTGGCCGCTCGCGTTTCGATCTTAATGTCAACGACCCCTGTTCGAACATTCCCGGGTCGCCGTACCAGTCGAACGCCACGGTCCGCGCCAACTGCACGGCCAACGGCGTTCCCGTGTCGGGCAGCTACGCCGAGGATCCCTTTCAGGCTCCCGTAATCACCCAGGGCAATCGCGCCTTGAAGCCAGAAAAATCGCGCAGCTTCCTCGCCGGCGCTGTCTACTCGCCTGCCTGGGCACGTAGGGGTGGTTTCGCCAGCAACCTGAGCCTCGAAGTCAATTATTATGACATCGAGGTCACCAATGCGATCGGAGTGGTGGATCCGAACCTGGTGCTCAACAATTGCGCGCTGCTAGGCGATAAGCCAAGCTGCGCTCTGGTGGTTAGGACCGGAAACGGTTTCGTCAACGAGATCAACGGCACGCTTCAAAATCTCGACAGCATCCGGACCAAGGGCATCGACCTGATCGGCATTTATCGCTCGCGTAGGACCGGCCTCGGCACCTTTGGGTTGACCCTCAACGCGACCCGGCTGCTGAAATATGTCCTAACCGCGTCGAATGGCTTCGTCGTGCTCAACCGCAAGGGCACCGAGCGTGGCAGCCCGGACCAGGCTTTCCCCAAGTACAAGGGCAATGCGACGATCGACTGGACGCTTGGCGATTTTGGCGCGTCGTTCACCGGCCGCTATATCGACGCCGTAACGGAATTGAGGGGGGGGACAACGCCCCATGAGCTGGGCAGCCGCATTTATGGCGATTTCCAGCTCAATTACGAGCCGTCGTTCCTGGCCAAAAGGTTCGCCTTCACTGCGGGGGTCAACAACGTGTTCGACAAGGACCCGCCGGCTTGCTTTACGTGCAGCGTGAACAATTACGACCCGACAACCTACGACGTTCCGGGCCAGTTCGGTTATCTCCGCGTTTCGTACAAAATGTAGCGGCGACGGCCCTTGGGTCGCGCCGGAACAGGGGAGGGCGGTTGGCTTCGTGCCGGCCGCCCTTTTTCATGCCCCATACCGCCCCGGCTTGAATGAGCGCGCAATCCTGCCGATGTAGGGCGCCACGCAACGCAAGGACCGACCTTCCCATGAACCATCACGATATCGCATCGCAGCTTGTACCGATCGTCATCGAGCAATCGAACCGCGGCGAGCGGAGCTTCGACATATTCTCCCGCCTGCTGCGCGAGCGGATCATCTTCGTCACTGGTGTGGTCGAAGATGGAATGGCGTCGCTGATCACCGCCCAACTGTTGTTCCTCGAATCCGAGAATCCCAAGAAAGACATCTTCATGTACATCAACTCGCCGGGCGGCGTGGTGACTGCCGGTCTCGCGATCCATGACACGATGCAGTACATCCGCCCCAAGGTCGGGACCGTGTGCATCGGTCAGGCGGCGTCAATGGGCAGCTTCCTGCTCGCTGCCGGTGAGCCTGGCATGAGGGTCGCGCTGACCAACAGCCGAATCATGGTCCACCAGCCATCCGGCGGGGCGCAGGGAATGGCCAGCGACATCGAGATTCAGGCGCGTGAAATCCTGCGCATGCGCTCGCGCCTCAACACGCTTTACGCCAAATATACCGGCCAGCCGCTCGAAGTGATCGAGCTGGCGATGGATCGGGACAAATTCCTTGAGGCTGACGAGGCTAAGACGTTCGGCATCATCGACGAGGTTTTCGACCGTCGTCCGGAGTCCGGTGAAGACGCTGGATCGGGCGCGGGCGACATCACCCCGGCGTAACCAAACCGTCATTTTTCTTGCGGCTTCGGCCGTCACCTTTTAGCCCCGTCGCGCGACCCGCGGCGGGGCTCTATCGTTAGCGCGGGCAAAGGGGACCGACCATTCGTCAGATTGCCGCCTTGCCGTACCGCAACGTCGGGCGCGGGCTCGATGCGCCGGTCAGCATCCTGCTCGTGACCTCGCGCGAATCGAAGCGGTGGGTGATTCCCAAGGGCAATTACGGCAGCAATATCGCACCTCACGCCGCCGCCGCGCTTGAAGCGGAGGAGGAAGCGGGTGTCCGCGGCGCCGTATGCCCGACCGCGCTTGGCAGCTTTCGCTATCGCAAGCGCAAGGGCAGTGGCGCATCGCTGATGGCCGATGTCGAGGTGTTTCCGCTCGCGGTCAGCGAGGAGCTTGAGGATTGGAAAGAAAAAAGCCAGCGTGAGCGCCGCTGGTTTTCGCTCGCAGGGGCTGCGGCTGCAGTCGACGAACCCGATCTGTCCGACCTAATCCGCTCCTTCGGGGCATCCGAATTCAACAAGGCGGCGCGTAGCACAGGCGTGCTCAATCTCGTCGCCCGGAAATCGAAAGTGGGTCCTATGTTTGCCTGGTTCCAGCGCCTCCTGCCCCGCACCGGCGGCTTTTTCGAGCTGTTCGAAGCGCATGCCGTCGCGGTGGTCGCCGCCGCGGATGCGATGGGCCGGCTGGCCCAAGGCGGGCCCGCGATGTCCGAGAATGCGCGCGAAATCTACGAGCGCGAGCACGACGCCGACCAGATTATTCGCGAAGTGCTCAAGACCGTCCGCGAAACCTTTCTCACGCCGTTCGACCGCAGCGCGATCACCTCGCTGATCGGAGCGATGGACAATGCGATCGACGAAATGCAGGCCGCAGCGTCGGCGATCGAGCTCTACGAGCTCAAGGCTTTCGGCCAGCAAATGAAGGACATGGTGGCGATCATCGTCGACGCCGCCCGGCTCACCGCCGAAGCAATGCCGTTGCTCCGCGACGTCGGCAAGAACGGCGTGCGCCTGCACGAGCTTACCGAGCGGTTGGTACGGATGGAGGGCCATGCCGACGAAATCCACTCGGCCGGGCTCAAGCAGGCGTTCCAGACGCATCGCAACGGCAACGCCATCGATTTCATCGTCCAGCGCGAAATCTTCAAGCATCTCGAGCGGATCGTCGATGCGTTTGAGGATGTCGCCAACGAGGTCGATGGCATCGTCATCGACCATAGCTAAGCGCTGCGGAGATGCACGAACTCGCACTGCCGCTGCTCGTGGGGCTGATCCTCCTGGCGCTGGCGTTCGATTTCTTGAACGGCCTCCACGACGCAGCCAATTCGATTGCCACGGTGGTCGCGACCAAACTGCTCGGCCCGGTCCAGGCGGTCGCCTTCGCCGCCTTTTTCAATTTCGCCGCTTACTTCCTGATGCTGGTCTTTCCAACGCTGCATAAGGTCGCCGACACCATCGGCAAGGGATTGATCGACAAGGATTTGATCACACCATCCGTGGTCTTTGCCGCCCTGATCGGGGCGATGTTCTGGAACGTCGTGACTTGGCTGAAGGGCATCCCTTCCTCGTCAAGCCACGCGCTTGTCGGGGGGATCGTTGGCGCGGGAGTCGCCCATGCCGGGCTGTCCGGGGTGCAATGGGCCGGACTCAACAAAACGCTGCTGTTCATCCCGCTGGCCCCGATGATCGGGATGTTGGTCGCAATGATCGTCATGCTGACCTCCAGCTGGCTCGCCCTTCGCGCCGGCGCTCGCGGGGCCGAGCGCAGCTTTCGCGCCCTCCATCTCTTTTCCTCTGCGGCCTATTCGATCGGTCACGGCCTCAATGACGCGCAAAAGACGATGGGGATCATCACCGTCCTGCTCTATTCGACCGGCTACCTGACGGGGAAATTCGAGGTTCCGCATTGGGTCGCGATCAGCTGCTACGTTGCAATCGGCCTCGGGACGCTCACCGGCGGGTGGAAAATCATCGAGACGATGGGGAGCCGGATCACCAAATTGTCGCAGCACCAGGGCTTCGCCGCCTCGCTCGGAGGGTCGATCATGTTGTTCGGAGCTTCGAGCTTTGGCATCCCGGTGTCGACCACCCACACCATCACAGGCGCGGTGATCGGTGCGGGGGTGGCGCGTCGCGAGTCGGCGGTCCGGTGGGGCGTCGCGCGCAATGTCATCACCGCCTGGGTAATCACCATCCCGGCCTCCGCCAGCGTGGCCGCCCTGTTCTACTGGCTGACGACATTATTTGATTAAGGGTATGATTTTAGCGCGTTTTTGAAATAGGCTGCCGCAATGGCCCAGCTTGCCGCAGAACCGCGTGACCGCATCAAATCCGCGCTGGGCGTGGCGTTGGTTCACGCGCTGGCCGGGCTGGCGCTGGTCCGCGGGCTTGGCTTCACCATCGACGAACATCCCGCGGACGTCGAGCGCTTGATCGACGTTGCGCTCGATCCGCCTCCGCCGCCGGTCCGGCCGGCGGCGCCCGACACCGAAGAGCGAAAAATAGCCCGCCCCAAGGATGCCGAAGGCGCGGCGTCCCCGGCCAACAAGAAGGACACGCCGACCGAGGTCGTTGCTCCAATCCCGATGATTCCGCTTCCGCTCCCGCTGCCGATCTCCGTGGCGAAAGTTGCGGGGCAGGGCACTGCGCCAGCGGTAGGCGCGGCCCAGCTTCCTGGCCCGGGGACAGGCGCGGGAGGGATAGGCAATGGCCTGGGCAGCGGCTTATCTGGTAATGGCGCCGGTGGTGGAGGCGGCGGGCTCGGCGCCCGCGCTCGCTACCTGTCGGGCGGCATCGACCCCGACGATTACCCCGGTGGCGCCTATAGGCGTCGGGCGCAGGGAACGACCTACATTCGCTTTGCCGTGCTTCCCAACGGCCGTGTGCGCGACTGTCGGGTAACTCGATCGAGCGGTCATCGCGATCTCGATTCGGCCACATGCCCCCTGCTGGAGCGAAGCTTGCGCTATCGACCGGCACGCGACGCCCTGGGGCGAGCGGTCGCGGAGACTGTCAACGGCCAGCAAGACTGGGTGCTCGGCCCCGAACCTCCGGCGGTCGAATATGACGCCGAGGTCGTCGACGAGCCGCGCTGATCCGCAGGCAGAACGGTGATCGTCACGCCTTGCGGCCAGCCGTCGCGCCCTCCATATTGGCGCAAACCTCGTAGGGCGGAGCGCGTTAACGCTCTCAACAGTTTGAATGTGCGATAATCCGGGCTAGCATCACACGGCCCGCGTTGCGGCTTGTAACGAGACAAGGGACTTTATGACCAAGCTATCCGGCGGCGGCGACAGCAAGAGCACGCTTTACTGCAGCTTCTGCGGCAAGTCGCAGCATGAGGTGCGCAAGCTGATCGCGGGCCCGACTGTGTTCATCTGCGACGAATGCGTCGAGCTGTGCAACGACATCATCCGCGAGGAAACCAAGTCTGCTCTTGTGAAAACGAGGGACGGGGTGCCGACGCCGGGCGAGATCTACAAGGTGCTCGACGACTATGTCATCGGCCAGAATCGCGCCAAGCGGGTCCTGTCGGTGGCGGTGCACAACCACTACAAGCGTCTCAACCACGGGTCGAAGACCGGCAACGAGGTCGAGCTGGCCAAGTCGAACATCCTCCTGATTGGTCCGACCGGGTGCGGCAAGACCCTGCTCGCCCAGACGCTGGCGCGGATTCTAGACGTGCCGTTCACCATGGCCGACGCGACCACCCTGACCGAGGCCGGCTATGTCGGCGAGGATGTCGAGAACATCATCCTCAAATTGCTTCAGGCGTCCGACTACAACGTTGAGAAAGCGCAGCGCGGGATCGTCTACATCGACGAGATCGACAAGATTAGCCGCAAGTCGGACAATCCCTCGATCACCCGCGACGTCTCGGGCGAGGGCGTTCAACAGGCGCTTCTGAAGCTGATGGAAGGCACCACAGCTAGCGTGCCGCCGCAGGGCGGGCGCAAGCATCCACAGCAGGAATTCCTGCAGGTCGACACGACCAACATTCTGTTTATCTGCGGCGGCGCTTTCGCCGGGCTCGAAAAGATCATCGCCGACCGCCTGCAGGGCAAGTCGATCGGCTTCGGCGCGTTCGTCGCAGGTCCCGACGAGCGCCGCACCGGTGACATCCTCAAATCGACCGAGCCCGAAGACTTGCTCAAGTTCGGCCTGATTCCCGAGTTCATCGGCCGCCTGCCGGTTATCGCCACGCTCGAGGATCTGGACGAGACCGCGCTGGTCAAGATTTTGATCGAGCCCAAGAATGCGCTGGTCAAGCAATATCAGAAGCTGTTCGACATGGAGGAGGTCGAGCTGGCCTTCTCCGACGACGCGCTGAGCGCGGTCGCCAAGAAGGCGATCGAGCGCAAAACCGGCGCGCGCGGGCTGCGCTCGATCCTCGAAGGCATATTGCTCGATACGATGTTCGACCTGCCGTCGATGGACGGGGTCGATGAGGTCCATGTCGACAAGGATGTGATCGACGGCCGCAAGGAGCCGGTGCGCGTCTACGCCAAGAAGGAAAAGAGTGCCGCATCCGGGACGACGGGCGACGCGGCCTGATAACGACCAAGCGACGGTGACGCCAATTCGCCCCGCGCTTGCTGACGGCCTCCGCCGCGTATGACCGCAAGTGAATTGGGGCGGGGCCGTGCATGGCCCCGAACCCTGCTTCCGATCGTCCTTCTGGCCGGGCTGGCGCTTCGCCTGATTCAGGTCACGTCAGAACCATTGTGGACGGACGAGGCCCTCACGCTTCTGCTGGCCCGCTTTTCGGTCGAAAAGCTGCTGTTCGCGCCTGTCGATCCGACGCCGGGCCTCTATTATTCGCTGTTCAAGGTCATCGTCCCTCCGGGCGCCGATATCCTAGCGGCACGCCTTCCGTCGATAGTCTTAGGCACGGCTTCGATCTTCCTGGTCTATCTCGCCGGTCAGCTTGCGATGTCGCAAAGGGCCGGCCTGACCGCGGCTGCATTGTTCGCCGTCTCATTGCCGATGATCGATTATAGCCAGGAAGCGCGCGCCTACAGCTTGCTGATCTTCCTGGTCCTGCTCTCCATGATCGGCTTTCTGGCGTGGTTCGGGGGCATCCCTAACGGGCGAATTCGAATCGGCGCCATATTCGGATTCGCGGCCGCGACGGTGTTGTCCTTTTACACGCAATTCACGGCCGTCTTCTGGATCGTTCCGATCGTCATGGTCGGCGGGGAAATGACCAAGCGCCTGGGCGATGCCCGCGCCCAACGGCTTTATCTGGCTGCAAAGATTGGCATGGCGCTCTTTGCGGTCCCCGAATTGGTGCGCCTCTATCTCCGCGGAACGACATTCGGCGGCCTTGGATGGCTGCCCAACGTTGATCTGCAGGAATTTTTGGCGACGGTTGGCGATGTTCTGATTCCGGCCGGCTATTGGAACGGTCGGGAGCCTGCGTTGAGCATTTGGTCGGCACTGGCTCTCGGGCTGAGCGTGGGACTGATCGCGTGGAGGCTGGCTGCCCGCCGGTCCACCTTGCGGGAGAGCATCACGGTCGAAGCGGTCGCGGTCATCGTCGTTCTGATGACGGTGCCGGCCCTCGTTTGGCTGTTTGGTTTTGTCGTGACGCCGATCTTCATGCCGCGCGCCATCTTGCTGGCTGTCCCCGGATTCATTCTCCTCCTCGCACTTTGGGCGGAGGTTGAGCGCAAGCCGTGGCTCGCGCCGCTGCTGGTCTGCGTGTACGCCGGCAGCCTGCTGATCACCGGGACCATTCGCCCGCGCGAGCCATGGCGATCGGTCGCCAGGCTTCTTTCGGGGCCGGCCGGCCGGGGCGAAGCGATCATGATCTGTCCCCAATGGCGCGGCCCGTCCTTGCGGCACGCCCTTGGCGCCAGCGTGAAGCCCAGCCTCTATTTCATGTTCGATCAACGGGTGATGATCATGTCGCCGTCCATGTCAGGGCGGGATTGGGAGCAAAATTACCTCAGGGCGATCATTCGTCCGATCGTCGATCAGGGCTCCGGCTCTTCGAGCGCGGCCCTTGGTTCGCGTGTCGTGGCTACGCCGGCGGTCTTTTGGATTGTCGAAAGCGAATGTTCTCCCGAACAGGTCCAGGCTCGGCGGCAATGGCTGGGCGCTGGCGTTGAGCGACAAATGCTCGACTTGCCCGCCACGCCGTTACATGCGGGCATTCGCGTCCTCAAATTTGAGAGCCAGGCCCGGCCCCGCTCCGTGCTCATTCCGTCGCAGGTCGACACCAAATCCGGAGCCAAGCCTTGAATCAAGCCCAAGTCCCGGACCTACCCCGCTTTATACCCTTGCCGTTGCGCGAGCCGCGGCGGGCGTGGCTGGCGATCCTCATCGGCGCCGCCATGACCATCGCCGGAAGTCTGGCGCTTTCCGCCTTGTCGCACCTCTTGGCTCCCGACATCGCCTCACCCGAATTTCCAATGAAAGGGCCGCTTGCGTTCTTCATGCTGGTCGCCTTCGCGCCGTTCGTCGAAACACTGATTATGGCTGGTTTCCTGACCCTGTTCCTGCGTTTCATGCGTCCGGCCTATGCGATCGGCCTAAGTTCACTCGGCTGGGGCGTGGCCCATTCGATCGAAGCATTGGGATGGGGCCTGGTGATCTGGTGGCCGTTCCTGATCTTCTCGACCCTGTTCGTCGTTTGGCGGCAAAAGGGGTTCTGGGTCGGGGTGGCCGTCGCCGCGGCGACCCACGTCCTGCAGAACATCGTCCCCGCCTGGCTCGTCGCCTTCGGTTAGCCAGTCCGGCGTTGCGCTCGCGTGGAGCCTTGCCCATATACCGGCGATGACAACCCGCACCCTGCCAGTCCTGCCGCTTCGCGACATCGTCGTATTTCCCCATCGCATCGTGCCGTTGTTCGTCGGGCGCGAGAAATCCGTCGCGGCGTTGGAGGCGGCGATGGGCGCCGGCAAGGAATTGTTCCTGGTCGCCCAGCTCGATCCGGCCGAGGACGACCCCGACCGCGATGCGCTTTACGACCTCGGCGTGATTGCCACCGCGATGCAGTTGTTGAAGCTCCCCGACGGCACCGTGCGGGTACTGGTCGAAGGCGCGCAGCGCGCGCGGCTGGTCAACCTTTCGGAGGGGGAGGGCTATCAGTCCGCCGAGGTTGAGCTGGTCGAGGATCAGGCCGCCGATGACACCGAGGCCCAGGCGCTGATGCGCTCGGTCATCGATCAATTCGAAAATTACGCCAAATTGAACAAGCGACTCCCGGCCGAGACTTCAATGCAGCTTGGCGAGCTCGAGGATCCGTCGATCCTCGCCGACGCGGTCGCCTCCAACCTGTCGATCAAGGTCGCCGACAAGCAGGCGCTGCTCGGCGAATTGAACCCCGCGCGCCGTCTCGAAATGGTGTTCGCCTTCATGGAAGGCGAGCTTGGCGTGCTGCAGGTCGAGAAAAAAATTCGTAGCCGGGTTAAGCGGCAGATGGAGAAGACCCAGCGCGAATATTATCTGACCGAGCAATTGAAGGCGATTCAGCGCGAGCTGGGCAACGAGGGCGAGGAAGGCGGCGACGAGCTCAACGAGCTGGCCGCCAAGATTCGCAAGACGCGGCTGTCCAAGGAAGCCCGCAGCCGCGCCACCGCCGAGCTGAAAAAGCTACGCGGGATGGCGCCGATGTCGGCCGAGGCGACCGTCGCGCGCAACTATCTGGACGTGTTGCTCGGCTTGCCGTGGGGCAAGAAGAGCCGCCTCAAGCGCGATATCGCCGAAGCCCAGGCGGTCCTTGACGAGGATCATTATGGGCTCGAAAAGGTCAAGGACCGGATTGTCGAATACCTCGCCGTTCAGGCCCGCACCAATCGCCTGAAGGGTCCGATCCTGTGCCTCGTCGGCCCGCCCGGTGTCGGCAAAACCTCGTTGGGCCGCTCGATCGCCCGCGCCACCGGCCGCGAGTTCGCGCGCCAGTCTTTGGGCGGTGTGCGCGATGAAGCCGAAATTCGCGGCCACCGCCGCACCTACATCGGCTCGCTCCCAGGCAAGATTATTTCAAATCTTAAAAAGGCGGGGACCAGCAATCCGCTATTCCTGCTCGACGAGATCGACAAGCTTGGCCAGGATTTCCGGGGCGATCCCGCCTCGGCGCTTTTGGAAGTGCTCGATCCCGAGCAGAATTCGAAGTTCCAGGACCATTATCTCGAGATTGATTACGACCTGTCGGACGTGATGTTCGTCACCACCGCCAATTCGCTCGACATGCCGCAAGCGCTGCTCGACCGGATGGAGATTATCCGCCTCGAAGGCTATACCGAGGACGAAAAGGTCGAGATCGCTCGGCGCCACCTGATTCCCAAGCAGATCGAGGCCCACGGTCTCAAGGACGGCGAGCTGCACTTTGCCGATAAAGGGTTGCGCGCGATCCTGCGCCATTACACCCGCGAGGCCGGCGTACGCACGCTCGAGCGCGAGCTCGCCAAGATCGCACGCAAGTCGCTGCGCCAAATCCTCGAGGGTAAGCTCGAGGCGGTCGAACTCAACGCCGACAATGTCGCCGATTTTCTCGGCGTGCGCCGCTACCGCTACGGCATGGGCGAGGAAGAGGATCAGATCGGCGCGGTCACCGGGCTCGCCTGGACCGAGGTCGGCGGCGAATTACTGACGATCGAGGCGGTCACCGTCCCCGGAAAGGGCGCGATCAAGACGACCGGCAAGTTGGGCGACGTCATGACCGAATCGATCGCCACCGCGATGAGCTTCGTCAAGGCGCGCAGCCCAAGCTATGGGGTCAAACCGTCGATCTTCGCGCGCAAGGATATTCACGTCCATCTGCCCGAAGGCGCAGTGCCCAAGGACGGGCCCTCTGCCGGCGTCGGCATGGTCACCGCTATGATCTCGACCCTGACGGCGATTCCGGTGCGGCGCGATATCGCCATGACCGGCGAGGTGACGCTGCGCGGCCGAGTGCTGCCGATCGGCGGACTCAAGGAGAAGCTTCTTGCCGCGTTGCGCGGCGGCATAACCACAGTGCTCATCCCGGCCGAGAATGAAAAGGATCTGGCTGAAATTCCGTCCTCGGTGCGGGACGCGCTCGAGATTATTCCGGTGGCGCATGTCGATGAAGTTCTAGCGCTCGCACTGTCGCAGCCGATGACGCCGATCGAATGGACCGATGCCGACGAAGCGGCGACCGAACCGATGGTCCATCCGCTCGGGGGAGGGGACAGCGCGACGATACGCCACTGAAGGCTTTGACTTGAGTGCTAGAAATTGCCTTAAAGGTGCACAGCATTGGTGCCGCGACTCCCCGCGGCCGTGTTCCGGGAGCCCTGGAGGATGAACAAGCAGGAACTGATCGGCCATGTCGCCGACCGCGGCGGCCTCTCACGCAACGTCGCCAGCCAAGCGGTCGAAACGATGCTCGAGGTGATCACCTCAACTTTGAAGCGCGGCGACGAAGTTCGGCTTGTCGGGTTCGGCAATTTTTCAGTTACGCGCCGCAAGGCGTCGACGGGCCGCAACCCGCGCACCGGTGAACCAATGCAGATCAAGGCGACCTCGCAGCCCAAATTCCGTCCGGGCAAAGTGCTCAAGGACGCGGTTCAGTAGTTCGCCGCTTGCCTTACGGGGACGGCTGGACAGCCGAATGCCCGTCGCTTAAGGCGCGCGATTGGCCGGGCATGGGCGCGTAGCTCAGTGGTAGAGCACACCCTTCACACGGGTGGGGTCGCAGGTTCAATCCCTGCCGCGCCCACCATGCCGGCATTGAAGTGGGCATCCGAGCGAACCCGACCGCCGGTATTGGCCGGTTTCATCTGAGATAGCCGGGTTGAAAGCCCGCTACGCGGCGAAGCTCGCTCCAGTCGGTAAAGATGATTTCCCGTCCCTGACGTTTGATCAGGCCCTGGCGCTCAAGGTCCGCAAACACGCGATTGACGTTGACCGAAGTTTGGCCCGTGATGTCAGCGACCTGTTGCTGTGTAAAGGGGTTGAGCATGCTCTCGTGGCGCACGTCGATGCCGCTTCGCTCCGCTGTCTCGGACAGCAAATGCGCGACGCGGGCCGTGCTGTCGCGGCGGCCGGTGTTGACCAGCCACTCATAGCCGATCGAATTGTGGCGCTGCACCAATTTCCAGAAGAAGCGCGAAAGCTCGGGGATTTCTTCGACCAGCGGCTCGAAATCCTCGGCCTTACCGACCATCACTTCACTGCGTACGATCGCCTGGATACCATATTCGGCGGCACCCTCGCGCGGCAGGATTCCGTCGCCGGGGTATCGCAGCGCAACAATCTGACGGCGCCCGCTGCCATCCGACTTGAATTTGGAGAGAATGCCTGATCGTACGAACATCACTTCGTCGCGGGCAACCCCAGGCTCCCGGAACGGACGGCGCGGTTCAACCTGCACAATCTTGCTGGGCATTGCGACCAGTCGATCGGCCAGCCACGGTTCGAGCCCGGCGGCGATCAATTTTTCGCGCAAGGACACGCCAGCGTCGGCCGGCGAGCGCGTTCGTGGAGTTGTCATATCCTCTCCTTAGGCCGCGAAATACGTCCGGCCCGACATTGCGCAAGCTTTATGCTGCAGCCGGTCAACGGAAGTTAGCGGTAATCGATAAACCGGCTCATTTGAGGCACGAAAGCGCAAATCAGGTCCATCGTCCGTTTTTATCCGAAGGCGTCGACGGAGCGATGACATTCGCGGCTCACCGCGCCAAGCCCGATCGCCCCGTTCACCGCCCATCGCTTGCCAAGGCTGGCGGGCAACCTTAAGGACCGCGCGCGCCCTTTCGCGGCGCGTGCATGGCGATCGTAGCTCAGTTGGTTAGAGCATCGGTTTGTGGTACCGAGGGTCGCGGGTTCAAGTCCCGTCGGTCGCCCCATTTTCCCTGTTGCAACAGGTAGTTAAGCGACCAATGGACACGCCCTGGGCCTATCCCGATTTCGACGCGCATGAAGTGCTGCAGTTTGTCACCGATGCCAAGAGTGGACTCCGCGCGATCATCGCGATGCATTCGACCCATCTAGGACCGGCCGCGGGTGGAACGCGCCTGTGGCATTATGCCGACGACGCCGACGCGCTGACCGACGCGCTGCGCCTGTCGCGCGGTATGAGCTACAAGAACGCGATGGCCGGCCTCCCGCTAGGTGGTGGCAAGGCCGTGATGCTCGCCGACGCCAAGCTAACCAAGACACCCGAGATGCTCGCCGCCTTCGGCCGTGCGGTCGACCGGCTTGGTGGCAATTACGTCACTGCCGAAGACGTCGGCATGTCGGTCGCCGATATGATCGCGATCCGGCGGCAGACGAAATTCGTCGCCGGCCTTCCGGCCGAGGGCGACGAAGTCGGCGGCGATCCGGGTCCGCACACGTCGCTCGGCGTCTTTCTCGGTGTCAAAGCCGCAGTCCGCAGGGCACTGGGCAAGGACAGCCTCGCCGGACTTCATCTCGCCCTACAGGGCGCGGGCAGCGTTGCCGGCGGTGTCGCTCGCCTTGCCGCGGCCGAAGGCGCCAAGCTGTCGATCGCTGACGTCGACCAAGCCAGGGTCGAAGCGCTCGCTGCGGCAACCGGCGCCGCTATCGTAGCTCCGGCCGACATCCTGTCGCTGGACGCTGACGTTGTCAGCCCCTGCGCGCTCGGCGCGATCCTGTCCGAAGAGAGCATCGCAGCGCTCAGCGCGCCGATCGTCGCCGGCGGTGCCAACAACCAGCTCGCCACGCCCGAGGACGGCCAACGGCTTGCAGCGCGCGGCATCCTTTACGCGCCCGACTATGTCATCAACGCCGGCGGCATCATCAATGTGTCGACCGAATATCTCGGCGGCGGCGACGCCGGGCTGGTGCGCGAGCGGATCGAGGCGATTCCCGCCCGCCTCGAAACCATCTGGACCGAAAGCGCCGCCACCGACCGCGACCCGGCGGCGGTCGCCGACGCCATGGCGCAAAAGCTGATCGGTCGCGGTTGATTGAAGGCAGGGCAGGGGTGCGCTAGGCGTGATCACCACCATGCACGGCTTCGCCAACCCCGCCCGCTTCCTAAAAATCGCCCGGCCGCTGACTGGGTGGCTGCTTGGTGTTGGCTTGGCTCTGACGCTGGGCGGCGCGCTTTCAGGCCTGCTGATCACCCCGCCCGACTATCTTCAGGGTGAGACCGTGCGAATCCTCTATATCCACGTTCCCGCTGCCTGGCTCGGCATGGCCGGATGGGGATCGATCGCCGCCGCCTCGATCAGCCAACTGGTCTGGCGCCATCCGCTCGCCGCGGTCGCCGGCCGCGCCGTAGCGGTGCCGGGCGCGACCTTCGCAGCGCTGTGCCTCGCCACCGGCTCGATCTGGGGTCGCCCGACCTGGGGTACCTGGTGGGAATGGGACGGGCGCCTGACCTCGATGCTGATCCTGTTCTTCCTCTATTTGGGCTATATTGCGCTGGCGTCGGCCGAGCGTGAGCGCGCCGGCGACGGGCGAATGGCGGCGATCTTCGGCCTGGTCGGGGCGATCAATCTACCGATCATTCACTATTCAGTGCTGTGGTGGCGAACGCTTCACCAGGGCCAATCGATCAGCCTTGGCGGCGGATCGTCGATCGCGCCCGAACTGCTGTGGCCGCTGCCGCTGACGATGGTCGGTTTCACCGCGCTGTTCGCCGCGGTGACGCTGATGCGGATGCGGGCCGATCTCGCACGCCTTAAGATCGAGGCGCGTCTTCGCCGGAACGCTGCATGAACCAGTGGGCGTTCGTCCTCGCCGCCTACGGCCTGTCTGCGCTGGCGACGCTCGGCCTGATTGGCGGAGCGCTTATCTCGATGCGTCGCGCCGAAGCCGAGGCCGCAGCGGTCAAGCAGCGCCGATGATCGTCCGGCCAAAACACCAGCGGCTGATCCTCGTCGGCCTGGCGTTGGTCGCGTTGGTCGGCGCGGTGCTGCTCGCCATGTGGGGGTTGAAGGACCGCGCCGCCTATTTCGTCACCCCGAGCGAAATTTCCGCAGGCCGCGCCGCGGCCGGCCAGCCGATCCGGCTTGGCGGCATGGTAGTCAAGGGCTCGCTCCGGCGCGCAGCCGATGGCGTCACCATCCGTTTCGTCGTCTCCGATCTTAAGGCGACCACGCCGGTCATCTATCGCGGCATCACGCCAGATCTGTTCCGCGAGGGCAGCGGGGTGATTGCCGAGGGGCGGCTCGACCCCAAGGGCGAGTTCGTCGCCGATACCATCCTCGCCAAGCACGACGAGCGCTACATGCCGCCGCAAATGGCTCAGCCGGCCCAGCCGGGCCCGCCAAGGACGTGATCGCCGAGGCGGGCCTCGCCGCGCTGTGGCTCGCCGCCGCGCTCGCCGCGCTGCAACTGGCGCTCTCGCTAGGGCTGGCCGGCGAAGACGGTCGACGGGTCGCCACCGTTCGCG
>NZ_JACDDV010000038.1 GCF_013816785.1 Sphingomonas sp.
CCTCGACACTGGCCGCGGCGCTCACCTGTGCCCATCCCGACGCGTCGAGCGGCGCGGCCGCCAGAACCGGCGCGGCGACCTCCAGCCGGTCAGCCGCGAAAATGGCAAGCAGGCGAGGGTCGGACGCGCGCCCGGCGATGCTCCGCGCGGTGGCCGCACGCACCGGCCGGGCCACCGATCGAGCCCCCGATCGCACCATGGCCAGCGCGGCATCGTAAAGCGCCGGGTCGATCGCGTCGTGCGGCCGCGACAGGAGGTCGACCAGTTGCCGCCAGCGAACGGTTCGATCGTGCGCGTCCGCGACCGGCTGGGTCATCACCGTCTTGAGTCGGTCGTCGAAGCGCACGGTTGAACTCGTTCCCATCAAGGCGTTGCCGATGAGCCATGCAAGGCACGCGCGTTGCACGACAGGGCATGGCGGTTAACCATCCCGTTTTGGGACGAATAAGGGCGCCGGATCCGATCGACCCGGCGCCCCCCTTTTCACCGGCGAAGTTTGTCGGGTCAGGCCTTGGTCGCGAGGTAGGCGAGCCACAATTTGGCGACCTCGGCTTGGGCGCCGCCGACGGCACCCAGGGCAAGGGTAGCGCCCGCCTTGTCGCCCGATCGGGCCAGTGCCATGCCAAGTCGGAGGTTGGCGAGATTCTTGTCGGCGCCGCTCTTGGTCAGCGCGGCGCGATACAACGACGCCGCCTCGGCATAATCGCCATAGCCATAATAGGCATCGGCAGTGACCATCACCGGCCGCACCGCCGCGCCCGCCAGCGCGGTCTTTGCCGACGCTGCGAGCGAGGCCCGGTCGCCTTGCGACTTGACCGTCGCGACGCCGTACAGCTGGGCGAAGGTCGGGCTGGACTTCTTGATCGTATTGGCGGCGAACCCCTGATCCAGCACCGTTTTGGCCTCGCCCGGGAAGCCCTTCGAGACCAAAGTGTTGGCAAAGCGGAAATAGTCATTCTCGCCGGTCAGCGCGCCCGCCGCCTGCGCCAGGCGCATCGAATCTAGCAATTCGTCATCGGGCAGCTTGCTGCTGGTCTGATAAATGCGGATCGCATCGCGCCAGTTCTTCGGGCTGGGATAGGCGGACGCCCAGTCCCGCGCCAGCGCCGGTGCGGCCGGAAGGTTGGCGTTATAGGCCAACGCTACCGCGCGCTTGTACCAGGCCTCGTCGGGTTTCCCGCCCGCAGCGCGGCGCGCGGCGATAGCTTTTTGAATCATCGTCACGCCATCGGCGGCGCGCCCCTGCGAGTTGCGGGTTTCGCCCAGCATGATCAGCGCATCCTGGTTGACCGGATCGATCTGAAGCACGCGCTCGAACGCTGCGCCCGCCTTGTCATAGGCCTTGGCGTTGTAATTAAGCTTGCCGAGATTGTTGTAGAGAACAACCGATTCTCCGCTTGGCACCGCACCCGACGCAATGAGCCCCTCGATCGCGACCGCCATCGCGCTATTGTCGTTGGCGTCGAGTGCCGCCTTCAGTTGGAGCCGGGCGATGACATATTTGTCATCCTTGGTCTTCGCCTTGGCCTGCGCCGCCGCGAGCTTGGCCGGAATATTGGCGACATCCTTCGCGTTGACCGCCGTCTGCAGCTCGACGATTTCCTTGCGCGCCTGGTTCGAAATGACCGGCTTGTAGCCCGAACCCGTAGGTTCGGCCGTTGCCGGAGTCATGGGCCTGACCGGAACCTGGGGCGGCGGCGCACTCGGCCCATATTGAGCCAGGGCCGGGGTTGCGCCGAGTGCCAGTACAAAGGCGAGCGCGGAATGGGTCGGGTTCATCGCTTTCTCCAGATACGCCGCGCCGGAGTGCCCCGTGCGCAACATGATCAATTGGTTCGCTGGCCATCCATAGACGGCTTGGGCGATGCCGAAAAGTGGCAATGACCCGGGTTGGCTGAATGCCAATTGAACATCTTGAAAAGGAGGGGAAATCGCCAGGGTCTTGGCGGCTCGTGGCTCATCATCCTCGCGCGGGCGCGCGAGCGCGGGCGCGGGGTGGCGCTCGTCCGCGTCATCGGCTAGCACGGTCGGCGGAGGTGCGCTTGCTTTTAAGAGCAAGCGATTCTTCCGCTTTTCGACGATTTTTCAACACGACAGGACTTATCCTTGGCGACCCAGCCTCCGGCCGACGACACCGCCCCGCCCGCGCACGGCGACATTGCCCCCATTTCCATCGTCGAGGAGATGAAGACCAGCTATCTCGACTATGCCATGTCGGTCATCGTCGCGCGCGCCCTGCCCGACGTGCGCGACGGGTTGAAGCCGGTTCATCGCCGCATCCTCTATGCCTGTCAGGAGGCGGGCTACGTTGCCGGTCGCCAATATCGCAAGTCGAGCCGCATCGTCGGCGACGTCATGGGTAAATATCACCCCCACGGCGACAGCGCGATCTACGACGCGCTCGCGCGGATGACGCAGGATTGGTCGATGCGCGTGCCGCTGATCGACGGCCAGGGCAATTTCGGATCGATGGACCCCGATCCGCCGGCGGCGATGCGCTACACCGAAGCGCGGCTCGCAAAGGTCGCCAATTTCTTGCTCGGCGACATCGACAAGGACACGGTCGACTTCACGCCGAACTATGACGCGTCCGAGCGCGAGCCGCAGGTGCTCCCGGCGCGCTTCCCCAATTTGCTGGTCAACGGCGCCGGCGGGATCGCCGTCGGCATGGCGACCAATATCCCGCCGCATAATCTCGGCGAAGTGCTCCACGCCTGCCGCGCTTATCTCGACGACCCGGCGATCACGTCCGAGGGCTTGATGGAGCATGTCAAAGGCCCCGATTTTCCGACCGCGCCGCTGATCCTCGGCACCGCCGGCATTCGCTCGGCCTACACCACGGGCCGCGGCTCGATTTTGATGCGCAGCCGGGCCCACGTCGAGGAAGGCCGCGGCGAGCGGCGCTCGATCGTGCTGACCGCGATCCCCTACCAGGTTGGCAAAAACGGACTTGTCGAAAAGATCGCCGAGGCCGCCAAGGAAAAGCGGATCGAGGGCGTTTCCGACATTCGGGATGAATCCAATCGGCATGGCGTGCGCATCGTCATCGAGCTCAAGCGCGATGCCACTCCCGAAGTGGTGTTGAACCAGCTGTGGCGTCATACCCCGGCGCAGTCGAGCTTCCCGGCCAACATGCTCGCGATCCGTGGCGGACGGCCCGAAACGCTGACCTTGCGCGATATCATCCAGAGCTTCGTCCAGTTCCGCGAGGAAGTGATCACCCGCCGTTCGAAATTTGAGCTGCTCAAAGCGCGCGAGCGGGCACATATCTTGCTCGGCCTGGTCGTCGCGGTCACCCACCTCGATGAGGTGGTAAAGATGATCCGCGGGTCGGCCAGCCCGGCCGAAGCGCGCGAAAAATTGCTGCAGCGTGATTGGGCGGCCGACGAGATCCGGCCTTACATCAAGCTGGTCGAGGCGGTCGAAGCACAGGCCGCGGGCGAGACCTACCGACTTTCCGAGCAACAAGTGAAGGCGATCCTCGAGCTTCGGCTCCACCGCCTCACCCAATTGGGTCGCGACGAAATTGGCGGCGAGTTGGAAGGACTTGCCAAATCGATCGGCGAACTGCTTGAAATATTGGGCAATCGTGCGCGTCTATGCGAAGTGATGCGCGAGGAATTCGACGCCGTCGAAACCGAGTTCGCGACCCCGCGCGTGGCCGAGATTACCGCCGCCTTCGACGGGCTTGAGGACGAAGACCTGATCGAGGTCGAGGACATGGTCGTGACGGTGACCATGACCGGCTACATCAAGCGTACCCCGCTCGCCTTGTTCCGCGAGCAGAAGCGCGGCGGTAAGGGCCGCAGCGGCATGGGCACCAAGGAGGAGGATATCGTCACCGAATTGTTCGTCACCTCGACCCACAACCCGGTGCTATTCTTCTCCAATCTCGGCCGAGTGTACCGGGTGAAGGTGTGGAGGCTGCCCGAAGGCGGTCCGACGGCGCGCGGCCGCCCGATGATCAACCTGTTCCCGCTAGCAGAGGGCGAGGTCATCACCACCGTCCTGCCGCTGCCGCAGGACGAGGCCGAATGGGACAATCTCCACATCATGTTCGCCACCTGCAAGGGCACGGTGCGGCGCAATTCGATGGGCGCCTTCACCAACATCCCGACCGCCGGCAAGATTGCGATGAAGTTTGGCATTAGCGAAGAGGAAGGCGAGCAAGGCGATCCGACCGATCGGTTGATCGCGGTCAAGCTGCTGACCGAAGACGACGACGTCCTGTTGGCGACCAAAAACGGCAAGGCGATCCGCTTCCTGTCGACCGACGTGCGCGAATTCCAGTCGCGCTCCTCGACCGGAGTGCGCGGCGTCCGCCTGCTTGGCGACGACCAGGTTATCTCGATGTCGATCCTGCGCCGCGTCGGCACTAGCCAGGAAGAGCGCGAAGCCTATCTCCGCTTCGCACCGTGGAAGGGTGAAAAGGAAGGCGATTGCACGCTTCCTCAAGATCGCTTCGCCGAGCTGGCCGAAGGTGAGCAATTCCTGCTGACGATCACCGAAAACGGCTATGGCAAGCGTTCGTCGACCTACGAATATCGCCGCACGAATCGCGGCGGCCAGGGTATTACCAACATCGTCACCTCCGACCGCAATGGCGGGGTCATAGCAAGCTTCCCGGTCAAGCCGGGCGAGCAGCTGATGCTGGTCACCGACCAAGGCAAAATGATCCGTACCACCGTCGGCGACATTCGCATCGCCAGCCGCAACACGCAGGGTGTGACCATCTTCAAGATCGCCGACACCGAAAAGGTCGTCTCGGTCGCCCGCATCGATGAAAGCGAAGCGGAGGAAATAGAACTTGACGGTGGCAGTGAGCATGCGCCGGCCGACGATGCGGTGGTTGAAGAAAATGAGTTAGGCCGCTCAGCGGATTGAACCCCCTTATTTCAGCCACATTCTTTTGAGTATTGCCGCTGCCGCGAGAGTGTGGCGGAGGGGATCAGGATGAGAAAAACGATTGCGTTCGCGGCCATGGTGGCATGCTTCGCCTCGCCGATTCAGGCTGCCGATTGGCAGGGAAAGACAGACCTACAACATGGCGGCTTCGTCGGCGCACGGCTGCGGTTCCCGCTTGGTTCGCATGCGGTTGCACGGCCCCAAGTCGGGTTGGCTCTTGCTCCAACCCTTTCACGCCGGTCTGCCAGCGGCCTGACTATGAGTATAGGTGAAGGCGTAACCCTCAACCTCGCCGGCCGGAAACCCGAGCTGACGTTCGGCGGGGTCCGCGCCGACAAGGTGTTGAGCCTGGCCCAACGCGGGTCCGACGTCCGGGGATCTAAGCAGGGCTTGTCCACAGGCGGATGGATCGCCATCGCGGCTGGGGCAACGGTGGTTATCGGCGCCGCCGTCTTCGTCGCCAAGGTTATTGAGGCCGATCGTGCCAGCGACTAGGGACGAAGGCCTCGCCGACGTTTAGGCCAACAGGTCGATCCAATAGATGCGCCCACTGGGCCCGCGCCGGCAAGGATAAGGATTACGGCCGGCAGCAACTAACTTTGCCGTCCCGCCAGCGTTCGATGCGACGGTTGGAGAAAACTTGCGTCGGGCGACGGGACGGAATGAGGAACGGTGCCGCTAGAGGGCGCGTTGGCATGGGGACGTCTCAACTGAAGGAGAACCTCATGCCGCTTGCCAACAATGCCCTCGTCCTCGTTACCGACGGCCGCAAGACTTTGTTTTTCCGCAATCATGGCGACATCAACCAAATCGACCTACGAACCGAAGCTCACGATGAGCGGCAGGATGCGAGCGACGCCGAAATGAAGACCGATGGCCCGGGATCGGTGAGGCAATCGGCAAGCAGCGGCCGTTCAACCTATGAGGAAACCGACTTCCATCAGCTCGAGGAAGATCGCTGGGCCAAGACCGCTGCCGAGGAGGTTAACAAACGCGCGCTGGCGCACGACTTCACTGCACTCGCCATCATTGCTCCGCCCAAGACGCTCGGCGAATTGCGCAAAAAGCTGCATAAGGAAGCGGCGCGCCGCGTGGTGTGCGAAATCGCCAAGGAAATGAGCGGCCGACCGATCGCTGACATCGAGTCGATGATCCTTGACGAGACACTAGCGGAACTGCCGCGCGCCTAAGCCGGAATTGGGCGGCCCAGCGATATTAATGCGGGGCCGCCCTGAAACGAAAACCTGCCCGCTTTGGCCCGGTCACCGAATAGGCGGAGGTGGCGGCGGTGGAACCGTTGGTGGCGCGGTGTTGAGGAACTGAGCTTGCTGCAGGTGCATCTGAATGATCGGCACTGCTTTCGCGGCGACGCTGCGCAGCTTTCGATTGTCGCCGCTTGAGGCGTAATTCTGGTGGAGTTTAAGGGCTTGCTGAAGTGCGTCCCTCTGCCTCCACTCGAAATCCTGGTCGAAGGTCAGGCTCGACCGCAGCCGATCCAGCATCGCTTGATGGGGAGGTAGAAGGCTTGGTGGGGGTGGAACGATCCCCACGGATTTCGCCGCGGCCGCGATCATCCGACTAGTGCGCATGTGGTCGGCAATCACCAAGCTCGCAAGGTTTCGAACCGCGGGATTGGTCGATCGCTGAAGCGCGAGCTGCCCCGATCGGATCTCGAACTGGTCACCGCTCGCGGCCTGCGCCACGTAACCTGGCGCGAAGAGCGGATTTGTCGGATCAACTAGCTGCATGGGCGGTGGCACCGACGCCGTCGTTGAACAGCCGGCAATTATAGCAGCTGCTCCAAAAAGAATGGCTAAGCGCCTCATCCGGGTTTCTCCTCGTGTGCCGATGATTGTCTTGGGCAACTGGCCATCGCGCAAGCGGTTCCGAAACACCGCATTGCGGACCCAGCGCTAAAGGTACAGGTGCGTCGTCGCAAGTGCGGGGCGAACGGGATTCAGCCGTGGGCGATGGTCGGGTAGAGTGACACGACCAGTAGGGCGGCGGCGGTGAGGTTGAACGCGCGCAGCTTCCTAGGTTCGGCCAGGAACCGCCGCATCTGTGAGCCCATCGCCGCCCACACCGACACCGACGGCAAATTGACCATGCCGCACACCGCCGCGACGATGACGATGCCGGTCCAGGGATCGGTCCGCGGCATATAAGCCGACAGCGCAGTCAAAGCCATCGTCCACGCTTTGGGATTGACCCATTGAAACGCCGCCGCCTGGAGGAAAGTCAGCGGCTTGCCGGCCACCGTTTCGTCGCCCGTCGCCGGAGCCTTCGCGGTTGCGATTTTCCACGCCAGGAACAGCAAGTAGGCGACGCTCGCGATCGTCAACGCAAGTTGGAGTTGGGGAAACACTTCGAACAGGCGCGCCAGGCCGAGCCCGACGAGAACGATCATCAACACAAACCCGACGGCGATGCCGAGCATGTGCGGGATTGTTCGCCGAAATCCGAATCGCGTGCCGGACGACAGCAGCATCAGATTGTTCGGCCCCGGGGTGACCGACGATACGAACGCGAACAGGGTCAATGCGGAGAGGGTATCGATCATGCTCATACGGCATTTTATGCGGAAGTAGCCGAAAATTACTTGCAAAAATCAGCGAAAATAACGAAAAAACGCAACTTATGGCGGGACTGGATCAACTCGACCAAAGAATCTTGCGCGAATTGTGCCAGGAGGGGCGAATCACCAACACGGCCCTCGCCGAACGTGTCGGCCTTTCAGCTTCCGCGTGCCTTCGCCGGGTGCAGGAGTTGGAGCGCATCGGGATCATCGTCGGTTATCGCGCCGTCCTCGACCCGCGGGCGCTCGGAAACGGCTTCATCGCCTATATTGCGGTCGGCCTTTCCGCTCATAACAAGGCAGCGCAGAAGGCGTTCGAAAGCGCCATGGCCCTTTCTCCCGAAGTGCGAGAATGCCATAACATCACCGGCATTTACGAATATCTGTTGCGGGTCGAGGTCGGCGACATTCAAACCTACAAGCGCTTCCACACCGATACGCTCGGCGCGCTCCCCTCAGTGACGACCATCTCATCCTTCGTCGTCCTCGAATCGTCCAAGGATGCGCGCGGCTGACGTCAGGCGAACAGGTCGACCACCTCAGCGTCCGGCGCGACCGCGCTGAGCAGCAGCGAGCGATGACAAGCGGCAGGGTCACGCTCGAAGCACAGCAGTGCGCTCGGCCGCTCCGCCGCAAGCTCGAGCAATTGCGCTGCCTGGACCATCGCTTCCGGGAGTTCGAGCTGGCCGGCGTAAATGCGCTCGAGTTCTGCCTGCCGCCCCTTGCGCGCCGCCTCGCGCCCCTCGGGCGGGGTACCCAGAGCCTTGAGATGGGCATAGTCGATCCCGGCCTCGGCCAATCCGTTGGCGAGGATAGTCTTTGAAAAACCCGGCTTGCGCGACAGCGGCACGGCGCGCACGTCGATCACCCGCTCAACACCGGCCGTCTTCAGCGCGCCGATGAAGTCCGACTGAATGCTGCCCTCATAGCCGATCGTGAAAATGCGCATTGCGTTATTCCGGTTTGTGGCTGACCGCCTCGACGTTAATGCCGTCGGGATCCAAAACGAAAGCGGCATAATAGTTCGGATGATATTTGGACCTCAGGCCGGGCGCGCCATTGTCCCTTCCACCCGCCTTCATCGCCGCTTCGTAGAATGCATCCACCCCTGCCCGGTCGGCCGCGGTGAAGGCGACGTGCGTGCCCTCCCCAACCCGCTCATTGTCGCCGACCCAGAAGAACGGCATCTTGTCCTTGCCAAAACCGATCGCGGTGCCCCCGCTGTCGGTCTTGTCGGGCCCATATTCGTAGAGCTTGGTGATGCCGAGCGGAACCAGCGCCGCCGCATAGAATGCTTCGGATCGGGCGATGTTGGAAATTGCGATGCCGATATGATCGAGCATGGTCTGTTCTCCTGTGCCGTCCGCCACCCGTGCCAAACAGTGCTCCGCCGAAATAAGTTTGCTCGAACAGTTGCCCCTGCGAGAGCCGAGCCGCTTTGGCCTTAATCGAGCCGTATTTATAGACCCTACAAACAGGCCGGACGTCCATTTGCAGGAACAACATTCATGCGTAAATTCACGGCATCAATTATCTTCGTCGCAACCCTCGCGTCGCCGCTTTCGGCGGCCGGTTGGCAAGATTCGGGTAACGTTCGCCCTGGTGCCTTCGTCGGGGCGCGCTTGCGCCTGTCCCTGGGAACGCATTCGCCCGCCAAACCCGAAGCTGCTCTGACGATCGCGCCAACCCGATCGAATGTTTCTAGCGACGGTCGGATCACCACGCGAATCGGGGATGGCATGTCGCTGGACTTCGCCGGGGCCAGGCCGGAGCTGAAGCTCGGCGGTATTCGTGTCGACGAGGTCCTGCACCTCAGGCAGCAGGGCGGCACCGATGCGGAGCGAAAGGTCGGGCTGTCGAGCGGAACCTGGGTCGGGATTGGTGTAGCCGCCGTCGCGATTGCAGCCGTTGTGCTTGTCACTCAATTTACTTGCGTCGGTAAAGACAGGGATTATTGCGGCTCCCAGTGACCCGCAACGGGGTTCCTGGGCAGCTGGCGGCGGGCTAAACCTCGGCTATGACCTTTGACGTTCACATCATTGGCGGCGGGCTCGCCGGGTCGGAGGCGGCCTGGCAACTCGCCGAAGCAGGCGTGCGAGTTCGGTTGAGCGAGATGCGCGGGGGCGGCGGTACCACTGCGGCCCACGAATCCGATCGCCTCGCTGAAATGGTCTGCTCAAACAGTTTTCGTTCGGACGACGCCGAAAACAACGCGGTCGGGCTCCTGCACCAGGAAATGCGCGCGCTCGACTCGCTGATCATGGCCGCGGCCGAGCTTCACAAGGTGCCCGCCGGCTCGGCACTCGCGGTCGACCGCGAAGGCTTCGCCGACGAAGTCACGCGGCGGATTGCGGCCCATCCCAAGATCGAGGTGGTGCGCGAGCGGGTCGACGCCCTCCCCGCCTCTGGCCCGACGATCATCGCCACCGGCCCGCTGACCGCGCCCGGCCTCGCCGACGCGATCGCCGCAGCCACCGGCAAGGACGCTCTCGCCTTTTTCGATGCGATCGCCCCGATCGTCCATCGCGACAGCATCGACATGGACATTTGCTGGATGGCCGCGCGATGGGATCGTGGTTCGGCAGAGGGCGGCGGCAAGGACTATATCAACTGCCCGATGACGAAGGAGCAATATGACGCCTTCGTCGCCGCCTTGAACGACGGCGAGAAGACCGAGTTTAAGCAGTGGGAGAAGGACACGCCCTATTTCGAAGGCTGCATGCCGATCGAGGTGATGGCGTCGCGCGGGGTTGAAACATTGCGCTACGGTCCAATGAAGGGCGTCGGCCTCGACGACCCCAAAACCGGGCGTTGGCCCTATGCCTGCGTCCAGCTGCGCCAAGACAATGCGTTCGGCACGCTGTGGAACATGGTCGGCTTCCAAACCAAGCTTAAACATGGCGAGCAGGTGCGCATTTTCCGCACCATTCCGGGGCTTGAGAAGGCAGAGTTCGCACGGCTTGGCGGCATTCACCGCAACAGCTTCATCCGCTCTCCCGAGCTGCTCGACCATGAGCTACGCCTGAAGGCCCTGCCGCACATCCGCTTCGCCGGCCAGATCACCGGCTGCGAGGGTTATGTCGAAAGCGCCGCGATCGGCCTCCTCGCCGCACGCTTTACCGCCGCCGAAATCGCCGCAAAGCCCCTTGCCCCACCCCCACTCGAAACCGCGCTCGGCGCCTTGCTCGGTCATATCACCGGCGGAGCCACCGCCGACACCTATCAGCCGATGAACATCAACTTTGGCCTGATGCCGCCGCTCACCGGTCCCCGGGTCAAGAAAGGCGATCGCAAGCGGATCTATACCGATCGGGCGCGGGAGGCGCTGACGACGTGGCTCGGCCACGGTAACAATCCTGGCGAGGTCGTGCCCGGCCTGGCGCTACACAGCATGGTCGAAGACTGACGAATCCTGCGTCAGTGTGGCGACAAATTGTGGACGAGGCCGAGCATCACGTTGCGAAGCGAATCGGGCAAGTCGCGTCGAAGCGCGCGTTCTACCTCGGCGTCGCCGATAAATTCACCGGCCTCGAGCTCGAGATAGGCCATGGCCCAATCAGGAAAGCTGCGCCGGTCGATCGGTCGCTCGTCGCGGATCGACATGTTGCTGTGCCGCGTGTCGGCCACCAAGCGCCCAGCAAGGTCGTCGATCGCCGACCCTGCCCCTTCGAGGACCTGCATAAAAGCCACGCCATTGAATATCAGTAGGCCGCTAATTCCGTCCAACGGATTGTTGGTTCGCGCCGACGAAAGAATTGCACTGAGTTGTTCCGACGTCATGCCGGGCGCGGCCCAGCTCGTATAGGTCAGGGATTTGAGTTCCACACCGCCATTGTAACCTCCGGGCGTCGCGCGGCAAGCCTCAGCAACCGCAGGCTGGCTTGGCCTTCCGTTTGGGCGCGGTAGCGGCATATTCGGCAGGGCTGAGGGAGTGGTTCGCGTCCCTGTCGGCTGCTTTATATTTGTCGATCGTTTTGACCGACCATTCCTCAAAGCCCAATTTGCCGTCCTGATTGAGGTCGAGCTTGGCAAACGCCTTGCGCCGCGGCTCGACCAGTTCGGCCAGAGTGATTTTGCCGTCCTCATCTTTATCCGCGCGGGCGAAGCGTTTCTCTTCCTTGCTCTTGGCGTCGGCCAGCGGCGCGTCGGGAATTACCGACAAGGTCATCGGCGCGCGGACCGATGCGAGGCGCGGTTGCGGCGCGGGCGGGGGGGCGGGCGATTGGGCGCGGCCCTGCCACAGCAGAAAAGCCCCGGTCAGGAGCAGGAAACAGGAAGCAACGCCGGCAAGGAAACGGGCCATGACCCCTCCAAAGGAAGGCGATCCGGCAAAATGAGGGTTAGGGCCGAAACGGTCGCAGTTCAATCGCTTTAGGCAACGATCCCAAACAGCCGGTGCGCCAGCAGCGCGGCGGCTCGCGCAGGGGTCGCCTCCGGCTCCATTCCGGGGGCCCGTTTCCGATCGCGCGCGGCAAGGCGGGCAAGCGCGGTCAGCGGGCGAGCCGCCCGGGCAAAGCGATGGCCGCGCAGTCTGTCGAAGGCCAATTCCTTGGGAAAAGGAGCGAGGCCGCGTCGCGCGACCTGGGCGAACGAGAACAGCCGTCCGGCGTCGGCCAGCCGCTCGTCGGTTGCCCCGAGCAACTGTGCCGCGATGGCGAACAGCCGCGCGCCGCGTTCGGCGATTCGGTCGGTGTCGGCCTCCTCGTCGAGCAAGGTGGCCCAGCCATCCTCCAGCCCGGCCAAGACCTCGCCGCTAATCCCCCGCGACAGCAACTCCTGGACTGCCGCGTACAACTTTGGCTCGGGCGGCGGCGGCGCGGTGTCGAGCCGCTGCAGCGCTTCGCGCCACCATGCCAGCCGGATCGCACCCAGCGCCGGCTCGGTCGAGGTCGCCACGACATCGCCCAGCGCATCGTCGATCGCGAACAGCGCATCGAAGGCGGGGCGAAGCTCCACCGGCCAGTAGAGCCGGACCAGATCACGGTCCCGCATCGGGTCAGCGATAGAGGACCGCCTTTGCCGCCTTGACGACGTCATCGGCCTTGATCAGCGCCAGCTTCTCAAGGTTGGCGGCGTAGGGCAGCGGCACGTCCTCGTTGGTCACCCGCGTCACCGGCGCGTCGAGGTCGTCGAAGCCATCCTCCATGCAGATGGCGACGATCTCGCTGGCGATCGAGCAGGTCGGCCAACCTTCCTCGACCACCACCAGCCGGTTGGTCTTGGCGAGCGACGTCAGCACCGTCGCTTTGTCCAGCGGGCGCAGCGTTCTGAGGTCGATCACCTCGGCCTCGATCCCCTCGCCGGCCAACTTCTCCGCCGCCTCGAGCGCGACCCCGACGCCGATCGAGTAGCTCACCAACGTCACGTCCTTGCCGGCGCGGGCGATATGCGCCTTGCCGATCGGTAGGACATAGTCATCGATCTCCGGCACGTCGAAGCTCTGGCCGTAGAGCAGCTCATTCTCCAGGAACACGACTGGATCGTCGCTGCGGATCGCGGCCTTAAGAAGGCCTTTGGCATCGGCCGCGCTGTAAGGCGCGATCACCACCAGGCCGGGAACACTGGCGTACCACGGTCCGTAATTCTGACTGTGCTGCGCCCCGACCCGCGCCGCCGCGCCATTGGGGCCGCGGAACACGATCGGGCACCGCATCTGGCCGCCCGACATATAATTGGTCTTGGCGGCCGAATTGATGATGTGGTCGATCGCCTGCATCGCGAAGTTGAAGGTCATGAACTCGATGATCGGCTTGAGGCCGCCCATTGCCGCGCCCGCGCCGATACCTGCAAAGCCATGTTCGGTGATCGGCGTGTCGATCACGCGCTTGGCTCCAAACTCGTCGAGCAGGCCTTGGGTCACCTTGTAGGCGCCTTGATACTGCGCGACCTCCTCACCCATCACGAACACGCGGTCGTCGCGGCGCATTTCCTCGGCCATCGCGTCGCGTAGCGCCTCGCGCACGGTGGTCGAAGTGGCTTGCCCCTCTCCCCTCGCGGGAGAGCTCGCGAGAGAGGGCGACTCAGCCGGAGGCTGAGCGGGGAGAGGGGGCGCAGTTGGAGTCGGTTGCTCGGATGGGGAAACCGCTGGCGCAGCCCCCTCTCCCTGGCTGGCTTCGCCAGCCTGTCCCTCTCCCGCGAGGGGAGAGGGGCTTGCCGCCTCCCCATCCCCACCCATCAGCGCGATCACCGTCCCGACCTTCACCCCGTCCGACCCTTCAGGAACGAGGATCTTCGAGATCGTCCCCTCGTCGACCGCTTCAAACTCCATCGTCGCCTTATCGGTCTCGATCTCGGCAAGGATGTCGCCCGACGCCACGGTGTCACCCTCCTTGACCAGCCACTTGGCGAGCGTGCCTTCCTCCATCGTCGGCGACAGCGCCGGCATTTTGAGTTCGATGCCCATTAGTAGCTCTCCACCAACACGTCGGTGTAGAGTTCGGCGGCCGCGGGTTCGGGCGCGTCTTCAGCGAACTTGGCAGCGTTGACCACGATATCTTTGATTTCCTTATCGATTGCTTTCAATTCTTCAGCGCTGACCCCAGCCTTCCCCAGTTCTTTCGCGGCGTGGTCGATCGGGTCGCGATGCTCGCGAAAATCCTGCACTTCTTCGCGCGTGCGGTATTTGGCGGGGTCGCTCATCGAATGGCCGCGATAGCGATAGGTCTTCAATTCGAGGATGATCGGCCCCTTCCCGCCTCGCGTCCACGCCATCGCTTCCTCGGCCGCCCCGCGCACCGCGAGCACGTCCATTCCGTCAACCTGGATACCGGGAATGCGGTGGCTCTCGCCGCGCTTGTAGAAATCCGGCTCGGACGACGAGCGTTCGACGCTGGTACCCATCGCGTATTGATTGTTTTCGATCGCGTAGATCACCGGCAGGTCCCACAGCTTCGCCATGTTGAAGCTTTCATAAACCTGACCCTGGTTGGCCGCCCCGTCGCCGAAATAGGTCAGGCAGGTGCCGCCGTCGCCGGCATATTGGTGCTTGAACGCGAGCCCAGTACCGAGGCTGACCTGGGCGCCGACGATGCCGTGGCCGCCGTAAAAGCCGTGCTCGACGCTGAACATGTGCATCGACCCGCCCTTGCCCTTGGAGATGCCGGCGGCGCGCCCAGTCAGCTCGGCCATGATCAGCTTGGGATCGATGCCATAGGCGAGCATGTGACCGTGGTCGCGATATCCGGTGATGACGCTGTCGCGCCCGACCTTCATCGCGCTTTGCAGGCCCACCGCTACCGCTTCCTGGCCGATGTAGAGGTGGCAGAAGCCGCCGATCAGGCCGAGCCCGTATAGCTGCCCCGCCCGCTCCTCGAAACGGCGGATGAGCAACATCTGCTTATAGAAATCGAGCAGCTCGTCCTTGGTCGCCTGGTAGCGCTTCGGCTCGGCCGGGCGTTCGCGGTTGGGAATCGCCGGCGCGGTCGTCGCGGCGGCTTTCTTGGCGGGACGAGCCAATATTCTCTCCAGTTCAATCGGTCTTGGCGGCCGTATAGAAGCCGCGACCGGCAAAGGGCAATGCCGTAGCGTTGCGCTATTCGAGCGGGAGAATGACCTCGTCGGGGCGGATCAGGCCCAAATCTTGGCGGACCAACTCGTCCGCCATGTCGGGGTCGGCCTTGCGTGGGTCGAGTAGTGCCGAGCGATGGCGTAGCCGGCTACGTTCGGTCTGGAGCGCGGTCAGCTCCAGCTTTCGCTTTTCAAGGTTCTGGGAATAGCCGCGCCACGCGAACAGGCCGTTGGGACCGGCGATGGCATGGCCGGCGAATGTGCCGACGATGACCAGCGCGACCGCGGGCCATGCCGCGCGTTGGATCAATCCCCTTTTGGTGCCCCGCTTCATAAGCGCCTAAGAATCAGAAAGACGTCATGAAGGCAAGCGCTTTCGTATCGGGATTCACAGAATTTTTCCCGTGGCTTAGCGCGGATTGTAGGCGGTGAGCGCCGAAGCGCCCGGATAGCGCGCCGCGTCGCCGAGCTCCTCTTCGATCCGCAGCAGCTGGTTATACTTCGCCGTGCGGTCGGAGCGCGCAAGGCTTCCGGTCTTGATCTGACCGCAGCCGAGCGCAACCGCGAGGTCGGCGATGGTCGTATCCTCGGTCTCGCCCGAGCGATGCGACATTACCGCCGTATAGCCCGACGACTGCGCCAGGCGCACCGCCCGCACCGTTTCAGTCAGCGTGCCGATTTGGTTGACCTTGATCAGGATCGAATTGGCGATGCCGTCACGTATGCCGTCGGCCAGCCGCGCCTCGTTGGTCACGAACAGGTCGTCGCCGACCAACTGGACCCGGTCCCCAAGCTGGTGGGTCAGCGCTTTCCACCCGGCCATGTCGTCCTCGGCCAGGCCGTCCTCGATCGACGCGATCGGATAGTCGTCGGCCAGCTTGGTCAGATAGGCCGCCATCTCGTCCGGCGACAACGTCAGTCCTTCCCCGGTCATCGCATAGGCGCCGTCCCTGAAAAATTCGCTCGCGGCGGGATCGAGCGCGATCAGCACGTCCTTGCCGAGGTGGTAGCCGGCGGCCCCAACCGCTTCGCCAATCAGGTCCAGCGCGGCTCGCGCAGAGGCGATGTCGGGCGCGAACCCACCCTCGTCGCCGACCGCGGTGCTCAGCCCCTTCGAATGGAGTTCGCTCTTCAGCGCATGGAAGATTTCGGCTCCGCACCTCAGTGCTTCGGAAAAACTGTCCGCGCCGACCGGCATCACCATGAATTCCTGGAAATCGATCGGATTGTCGGCGTGCGCCCCGCCGTTCAAAATGTTCATCATCGGCACCGGCAGGATCGTCGCGCCGACCCCGCCGACGTAGCGGTAGAGCGGAAGGCCGCGCGCTTCTGCCGCTGCCTTGGCGACCGCCAGGCTGACGCCCAAGATCGCATTGGCGCCGAGCTTGGCCTTGTTCGCGGTACCGTCCAGATCGATCATCGCCGCATCGATCTCAGCCTGGTCCTCGGCCTCATAACCGGTAATCGTCTCCGCGATCGGCCCGTTGACGCTGCGCACAGCATCGCCGACCCCCTTACCGCCCCATCGACTCTTGTCGCCGTCGCGCTTCTCGACCGCTTCGTGCGCGCCGGTCGAGGCGCCCGAGGGCACCGCCGCACGGCCCAGCGACCCATCTTCCAGCGTCACATCGACCTCGACCGTAGGGTTGCCGCGGCTGTCGAGGATTTGCCGGGCGTGGATGTCGACGATCGCGGTCATGTAGATTCCCCATTTTTCGACGAGGCGGGCGGGCCGCTCGATGTCGCCCCTATACGGCGCACGGCAAAGCGTGCAACTTTGCCTGCGCGCCGCTGGAACGATGGGCCGGCCTTCTGGGTTGTTCGCATGCAGAAGGAGACAGGGTAATGGCCGACCAGAGCAATCAGCTGCCCGAGGGCACCGACCAGGTGATCGCGGGGGCATCGACGACCGCGACCGAGGAGTCATTAATCGTGCGCGAACCCACGACCCGAGACAAAGCGATCGACAAGTTGAAAACCGGCACCGACAAATTGTCGGGCCAGGCCGCCGACAAGGCGCGCGGCTATGTCGGCCAGGGTCTCGAACGCTCGAGCGAAGCGCTTGCCAACGTCTCCAAGCTTGTCGGCGATACCGCCACCGGCCTCGATGAGCGGCTTGGGCAGGAATATGGCGACTATGCGCGTAAGGCTGCCGGTGCCATCGAGGATGCCGCCAACAAGCTCGCCTCAAAGGACGCCGACGAGTTGATCGACGACACCCGCGAGTTCGTCCGCAAGAGTCCTGGTGTCGCGCTGGCCGGAGCCGCGGTGGTCGGGTTCGCGCTCGTCCGCCTGCTCAAATCGGGCCTCGACCGGGGCAAGTCCGACAAGAGCTGATGACCGACGGGGGCATCGACCAAGAGGAAGCACCGGTCGGCAAGCTGTTCTCGCGCTTGGTCGACGAGGGCAAGGCTTATGCCCATGCCGAGATCGACCTGATCAAGGCCACCACCGAGGTGAAGGTCGATGCCGCCAAGCGTCCCGCCCTGCTCGGCGCAGCGGCACTGCTATTCCTCCAGGCGGGCGTGATTGTGCTGTGCATGACGATCGCGCTCGCGCTGGCAACGCTAATCGGGCCGCTGGCGGGCGGCCTTATCGCCACTCTCTTCGCCTTCACAATCGCCGGGTTGCTCGGCCTTCTCGCCAAGCGCGAGTGGGATTCGCGCCGATGAGGGAATCGCCCAAGATCGTCGCCGCGCGCATCGAGGTTGAGCGCACCCGCGCGGCCCTGATCGACACGGCACGCGAGTTGCTACTGCGGCTCCAACCCAAGACGCTGGTCAGCGAAGCGTGGGAAAAGGCCAAGATCAAGGGCGCCGACCTGGCCGAGGACGCGGTCGAGGCGGTCAAGAGCCGGCCGGTGGCGGTTGGCGGAGTGATCGCCGCGCTGACGATGTTCCTGGCGCGCGCCCCGATCAAGGACGCTGCGGTCAAAATCTACGACGCCATGACGTCATCGGATGAACCCGACGCGCCCGCTACGACGTTGAAGACGACAGCAGCAACGTCGGTGCGATCGCCGGCAAAGCGGCGCACAAAGGTTGCTACCCGCGCGCCGCGCAAAACGGAGAAGTGATATGAGCGTCAAGCCGACCAACACTCGCCAGCCCGAGCCCCCTTCCTTACGCGACCGCGCGGCGGAAGCCGTCGATGGTGCACGCGAGAAAGCGATCGAAGCCTATGATTTGGCTAGGGAGCGCGCCAGCGCTGCGGGCGGCAAGGCCAAAGAGGGCTTGGGTCAGGCACCATTGCTGGCACTTGGCGGCGGGCTAGCCGTTGGCGCGCTGATCGCCGCGCTGCTGCCCAAAAGCCGTATCGAGGACAGGCTGATCGGTCCGGTTGGCGAGCGGATCACCGACGGTGCCAAGGCGGCCGCCAGCGCCGCGACCGAGGCCGGCCGCGTGAAGCTGACCGAGCTGAACATCACCCGCGATGCCGGGACCAGCGCGGTGCAATCGCTGATCGACGGCATCGGCGAAGCCGCGCGCTCCTCGGGACAGGCGGCGATCGCTGCCGTGCGCAACAAGGACTAGCCCGGTTCGCAAGCCGGTGATTTGGTGCTAGCGGCCGGGCCATGAGCAAGCTCCACCTCGTCTTCGGCGGCCGGGTCAAGGATCCGCGTGGCCTTGATTTCGTCGATTTGAACGCGGTCGACGTCGTCGGCCTGTTCGACAATTATGCCGACGCCGAGGACGCCTGGCGCGGCGCGGCGCAGCGCACTGTCGACGACGCCGAAATGAAATATGTCGTGGTCCATCTCCACCGCCTGCTCGAACCCGAAAACCCGCCGACGGCCTGACCGGCGTCCAAGCGGCCCGTCCGCTTTCGACCCATTGCGGACCGACGCACCCTCTCTCGTCATTCCCGCGAAAGCGGGAACCCAGCGCAATAAAAAACTCATTCAAGCGGCGGAAAGCCGAAATCCTCTGCCAGATCACGCCATTGCGGATTGCCTGCCTCGAGAACTTCCAGCTTCCACGCGCGCTCCCATCTCTTGACCCTTTTCTCGCGCAGGATTGCGCTTTCCATGTTTTCGTGAATCTCGAACCAGACCAGCAGCTTGATGCCGTGCTTGCGGGTGAAACCGGCGACAACCCCCTCACGATGCTGGGCGACGCGCGCGAGCAAATTTGAGGTTACGCCGGTGTAGATCGTCCAGTTACGGCGAGACGCCAGCAGGTAGACGGTGGGGGAGAAGTCTTGCGCCATGAGTCTTTGTTAGCTGGGTTCCCGCTTTCGCGGGAATGACGAATTGCTGGAACGTCCGCTTTTCACCCTTAACGGCCTTCCGCTTTCGACCCATTGCGGACGTTCGGCTGCGCGGTCATTATCCCCGCGTGGCAAACGAAACACGGGACCTGCAAACTGGAGACCGCGTCCGCCTAAGCGGCGGCTACGACTTCGAGCCCACATGGCTGTCAGGAAGAGCTTCTGTAGACGGAGCGCTGGTGGGCTTCATTCCCGGCCAGAACGAGCCAATCGCTGCCGTCATCAGGCTCGATGCGCCAATTACCGCCAAAGGCGTCACGGGCGACGTGTTGGTGCTTGAGCTTCGCCACGTCGGGACATTTTGGGAAACCACTGGAACTGTCCACGTTGAGCTATGCGACTTCACGCCGGAACGGAAACGCTGGCAGGACCGGCAACAAGGGAAATAGGTCGAGAGCCATGCCACTTACGAGCGCCTCACGCGGTAAAGGCAATGTCCGCTTTCTACCCAAAGCGGACCTTCGCTCACGCCCGGCGGTAACGCCACAGCAATAGCGGGCGATGCATCAGTAGCCCGGCAATGAATCCGCCAATATGCGCCGGGGTCGCCAGAAGCACGCCTTGGCCCCCGGCCAGCGCCGCGCTCATCATCTGGATGACGATCCAGGTGATCAGCAGCCAGGCGACATGGATCCAGCGGTTGATCTTCATATTGGCGCTGAACTGTTGGGGCCGGCCGTAGAAGATGGCGTAGAGACCGAACAGGGCGCTGATCGCCCCGCTCGCCCCGACCATCGGCACCGCGCTCGATGGATCGGCCGCGAACTGGGCCGCCGCCGCCGCCACCGCACCGACCAGATAGGCGACGATCAGGCCGCTCATGCCGATTACCCGCTCAACCTGCGGGCCGACGATCATCAGCATCACCATGTTGATGATCAGATGGACCCAGCTGCCGTGGATTAGCGCGCTGCTGAACGGGGTCAAGAACGCCGGAATGGCAGGCGACAGCAGATCGGCGCCCGACAATCGCGCCGGAATGAAGCCCATCGCGCCGACAAATTGTTCAAGGTTCACCACCAGTGCCATCACCGACACTGCGATGGTGATCAGGCCGATGATCGCCGACGCGCCGAAGCGACGGCTATCCATCAGATGAATTCGATCTTGGCGATCTCGTAATAGCGCTCGCCGGCCGGAGTCGTCACCTCGACCTCTTCGCCTTTCTGGCGGCCGATCAGCGCGCGCCCCAGAGGCGAATTATAGCTGATCCGCCCGACCCTGGCGTCGGCCTCGGTCTGTCCGACGAGTTGATATTTGACCTTGGACTTCTCCTCGTCGAGCAAAGTGACGGTCGCGCCGAATACCACCTTGTCGCCGCTCAAGGTGGTCGGATCGATTACCAGCGCGCGGCTAAGGCGATCCTCGACGTCGGCGAGCATCGCCTCGACCTGGCCCTGCCGTTCTTTCGCCGCGTGATATTCGGCGTTCTCGGACAGATCGCCATGCGCGCGCGCTTCCTCGATCGCGTCGATGATCTCGGGCCGCTCGAGCTTGAGACGCTTGGCGTCTTCGGTCAACTGGCGGTGGCCCTCGGCCAGCATGGGCACCTTGTCGCTCGCCATGATCATTGCCCCTTTGCAAAACCCGCCCGGCGCTGACAGCAGGTCAGCGGTCACAAGGGCGAATTGTCAGAAAATTCAGTCTTTGGAAGCGGAATAATAGGATTGGAGCGACCGAACTTCAAGCGCATGGCTACGCAGCGCCTCGATCGCCCGTGCCGTCGCCAGGCTGGCCGCCGCGGTGGTGAAGTAGGGCAGCTTGGCCTTGAGCGCCGCCTCGCGGATGGCCTGGCTGTCCTTCAGCGATTGCCACCCCTCGGTGGTGTTGAACACCAGCTGGACATCGCCGTCGACGATCCGGTCGACGACGTGCGGGCGGCCCTGCGCGACCTTGTTGACCCGCTCGACCGGCAGGCCTTGCTCGATCAGATAGGAAGCGGTGCCGCCGGTGGCGATCAGGGTGAAGCCGAGCTCGGCCATTTTCGCGGCGGCGGGCGCGATCTGGACCTTGTCGCTGTCCTTGACCGAAATGAACACCGTCCCGGCATTGGGCAGCATAACCCCGCCGCCAAGCTGTGATTTGGCGAACGCGATATCGAAATTGTTATCGATTCCCATGACTTCACCCGTGGATTTCATTTCCGGTGACAAAATAGGATCGGTCCCTGGAAAGCGCGCGAAGGGGAAAACGCTTTCCTTGATCGCGATATGGCCGATGTCGCGGTCGATCGGCTCGAAGCTGCTCAGCGGCTCGCCCGCCATCACTCGCGCCGCGATTTTGGCAATGGGGCGGCCGATCGCCTTGGCCACGAACGGCACGGTCCGCGATGCGCGCGGATTGACTT
>NZ_JACDDV010000039.1 GCF_013816785.1 Sphingomonas sp.
CGGAACCGGGGGCAAGCCATGAGCGATCTGCTTATCGTCAAGCGCCCGCAAGTCGCCGCGATGTCGCGAAAGACGCCCGTGGCGGTCGTGGGTTCGACCCTCGCCGCGGTAGGCCTTGGCGTGTTCTTATGGCTGTCCGACGCGCGCGCGGCCCAGCAGGATCGCGGCACGGCGCTGCCGCCGCTACCCGCGACCACGGCCACCGCCCCGGCGCCGCTGGCCCAGTCGACGACAATCCCGCCCCCCGCCCAACCGAACAGCTTCTTCATCCCCAACAGCGGACCGGTGACTCTGGTCGCCGCGCCGCCTACCCGGCAAACGGGGTTCGAACCGGCAATCGGTCCGCGACCGGTCGCGACTGACCCGATGCGCGAGCGGTTGCGGGCGCCGACGCTGGTGGTCGATCTTGCCCAGGCCGATCCCCAGCGCACACCGGGTTCAGTCGAAGTGCGGAGCGATGCCGGGAGCGGCTCGACGTCGACGACGGTCGTCACCCCCGCCCCGGATCCTCCAGCGGCAGACCGCAACTTGTCGGACACCGAGCGTTTCTCGACACGGGTCGGCAATGAGGAGGTCGAGGTCGCCCGGGCGCATCGGATGTCGGGGCTCGACCGGTTAGTGCCGCAGGGCGCGGTGGTCGCCGCGGTGATGGAGACCGCGCTCAACTCCGATCTGCCCGGCTATGCCCGCGCGGTGATCCAGCGCGACGTGCGCAGCTTCGACGGGTCGGCGGTGCTGATCCCGGCGGGAAGCCGCGTCATCGGCCAATATAAATCGGGTGTGGCGCAAGGCGCGTCGCGGGTTTTCGTGCTGTGGACCCGGCTTATCCGGCCCGATGGCGTGTCGATCGAACTGGCCTCGCCCGCAACCGACGAGCTGGGGCGCGGCGGGATCGGCGGCAAGGTCAATCGACACTTTCTTCAGCGCTTCGGCGGGGCGATTCTGACGACGGTGCTCAGCGCCGGGATCAATGCCGCGGCCGCTTCGCGATCGGGCGGATCGACGATCTTCGTCGGCAGCGCCGGCCAGGCCTCGAGCCTCGCCAGCCAGGCAGCGGGCAATGCCGACATTCCACCGACGATCACCACGCGGCAGGGCGCGGCAGTGCGCATCTTCGTCGCACGCGACCTCGATTTCAGCCGCGTGGGGCCGGCCCGATGAACGCGCCGCCACGGGTCTATCTCGACGCCTTCCTAGCGCCGCTCGCCGCCTATCTTGGACGCAGTGACGTCACCGATCTTTACATCAATCGCCCGGGCGAACTGTGGCTGGAAACCGCTGCCGGAACCGAGCGGCATGAGGCGCCCGCGCTTGACGACTCTTCGCTGTGGCGCCTGGCGCGGCAGATAGCCGCGTCGTCTGACCAGGGCATCAACCGCGAGCATCCGCTGCTTGCCGCCACGCTGCCCGACGGGGCCCGGATTCAGATTTGCGCGCCGCCGGCAACGCGCGGCCACATTATCGTTGCCGTTCGCAAGCACAGCATGCCCGACCTGCGGCTGTCGGATTATGAAAATGCGGGAGCGTTCGACCGACTGGGTGAGGCGGCACTCAAGCGGCGGGCGACCGACGATATGCTGGCCATCCTCTTAGGTGAGGGCCGGACGTTTGAATTCCTGACCGCTGCCGTCCAGGCGAGGCGGACGATCGTCATTTCGGGTGGCACCGGGACGGGTAAGACGACCTTTCTCAATGCGCTGCTCAAGGAAGCGCCCGACAGCGAGCGATTCGTGTTGATCGAGGACACGCCCGAAATTCAGCTGCACCACCAAAATGCCGTCGGCCTGATCGCGGTTCGCGGCAAGCTGGGCGAAGCTTCGGTCTCGCCGGCCGACCTGGTCGAGGCGGCGCTGCGCCTGCGGCCCGACCGGATCATCATGGGCGAGGTGCGCGGCGCCGAGGCGATCAGCTGGCTTCGCGCAGTCGGGACCGGCCACCCCGGATCGATCACCACGGTTCATGCCAATTCGCCCGAGGGGGCGATTGAGCAATTGGCGCTGATGTCCATATCAGCCGGAACCGAACTCGGCCGGGCCGAACTGGTCGACTATATCAAGGCGACCGTCGATGTGTTCGTCCAGCTTAGTCAGGATGACGGCACGCGGCTGGTGACGGAAATCAGGTTCGACGGCCCGGACGCCGCTGGTTAATCAAGGCTGCCGGTGCGCGTTTCTCCGACCACTGTCCCGAACAATTTGCCGCATTTTTCTGCGCCGGTCAAAACCAGTCCCATAGCGAGCCCGAGGGCGGCTCGGCTTGACGAGCCGCCATCTCCGCTGCCGGATCGACGCCGATCAGCAGTTGGCGCCAGGTCCAGTTGCCCGATCCGATGACGAGGAACATTGTATTGTCGCCGTCCGGAATTGGAAGAAGCCGTGGTCCGGTGACGGGCTCGTCGAGGCATTCGTCGGCGAGGGGCGCGAGGCTCTTCTCGAGTGCATCGCGTGCCGGACCGAGCGGAGCGTCAAGCGTGTTCGCAGTTTCGCTCCACCCGGCATTCCAGATGACCACAGCCTCCGCGACTGAGCGGCTTTCCGCCGGTGTGTGAAGCACCGCGGCGATGGCAGCGGGATCGGCCATCAGCGACTTCTGCACGAGCTCTAGCGTAGCGCAGCCGCCCGCGGCAGCGGTAGCGGTCGAGTCGGGCTCGTCCGAAAAGGCGATATCAGTCAGGATGCGCTTTGTATCGGCCAGCTTGCTGGGCAGCGCCGGCGGCGGCGGCCTGCCCGTCGCCGGCTCAGGAGTGAGAGTGATCAGGGAAAAGCTCCCCGGTCGGGCGGCGGGAGCCGGGCGAGCCGAGCCCATGGAAATCAACAGCGCGAAGAGCGAAAGGTGCAGAGCCACCGCGGCCGACAGGACGGCGACGCGCTGGGACCGCGGCGGGATCGATCGCTGGACCATGGAGTCAGGCTGGAACGCTCACCTTTGGCATTGCCTAATCTGTAGATAGTGGGCGTCGAACTCCGCTATCGCCGCGAGCCGGTCAGGGTCGAGGATCGACAGCCGCCGGTGACAAAGCTTAATCAATCCGTCGCTGCGCAGCCGTTGCAGCGTTCGATTGACATGGACCGGGGTCAGACCGGTGGTGTCGGCGAGCGTCGACTGGTTGACCGGCATCTCGAACGATCCGTCGAAGCTGACTTCACCAATGGCTTCCAGCCTGACCTTCATCTCGCAGAAGAAGTGGCTCAGTTTCTGCAGTGCATTGCGTTGCCCGACATTAAGCAGCCACTCGCGCAGGATGGCAATATCGAGAATGGCGGCGAGCGACAACGCCCGTTCTATCTGCGGATGGTCTGCAAGCAGATCCACGATCCGCCGCGTCGGGATTTTGACGGCCGCAGAATCGGCCAGCAATGAGACGCTGTGATCGGGCCGACCGAGGGTGGCGAAATGAATGTCGCAAAGGTCGCCGGGGATCAGGTAACCGAGGATTTGTCGCTGCCCGCTTGGAAGAAGCTTGTAGCGGCAGGCCATTCCGCGGACGAGAAGATAGACATGGTCGGGAACAGCATTCTCATGAATCAAGATGTGGCCCGACCGATAATTCTTGGGATATGCGGCCAAATTCCGCAGCGCATCGAGATCGCATTCCTCCAGCCGAACGAAGCGCCGTAACTTTGCAATCAGAGGTTGGGGAGGCGCTGGCGGTTCCGGCAAGTCGCGCGCCGAGGGCGGCCACGGCGCGGGGTCGAACGGCGCCGGATCGGGAAATTGGATCACAAAATCCAGATCGTTCTCAAGCGGTCGGGGCGCGGGGTAATCGCAGACGGGGGACCCAGTATATCTCAGCATCTGAAAACCCCATCGTTACGCGACCCCAGTCGGCGGTGCGAGCGGAGTTACGGTGTAAATGTTTGGTTGGATGCAGAGTTCCGCGCGGAACTAGGCTTGCAAACTTTTTGTTGTCCTGTTGCAGTTTAGGCATAGTCAACTTTGATGCGACGGATTTTGGAACCAATATGGTCTATCAATGACAACAGATAATCGGTTTGCGGCGATTGAAGCGGGCGGCACGAAAGTATTGTGCGCGATTGCGGGGGGAGACGGGGCGATTCTCGCGCAATGTCGCATCGCGACCCGCTCGCCTGAAGAAACCTTTGCCGACATCGATCAATTCTTTGGCGCGGGCATCGCCGAGTTCGGCCCGCTCCGGGCGGGCGGGATCGGCAGTTTCGGGCCCCTCGACCTCGACCCCACTTCTTCCGATTATGGCAGCATTATCACGACTCCCAAGCCGGGCTGGTCGTCGGTCGACATACTCGGCCGCATGGTCGGCATATTGGGCGTACCGACCGCGATCGACACAGATGTGAATTGTGCGGCCATCGCCGAAGCGAGGCATGGCGCGGGGCGGGACGTCGACCGGTTGTGCTACGTCACGGTCGGCACCGGGATTGGCGTCGGAGTGGCTGATCATGGCGTGGCAAGCGGCGGCGCGGCGAATGTCGAGGCGGGCCATAGCCGGGTTCCCAGAGCGCGCGACGATGAGGCGTTCGCTGGAATCTGTTCCTATCATGCCGACTGCCTCGAAGGGCTGGCATCCGGCCCGGCGCTCAAGGCCCGCTGGGGCGCTGGGGCGGAATCGCTTGATCCCGGCCATGAGGCGTGGGCTCGCGAAGCGCATTACATTGCCTGCCTGTGCGTCAACTTGAGCTACACGCTCCGGCCACAGCGGATCATTCTGGGCGGTGGCGTCTTGGCTCAGACTGGCCTCTATGCGCAGGTCCGCGCGGCCTATGTCGATCTGCTGGCGGGCTACGCGCTCGATGCGTGGAACGCCGACGCGGCGCGGTTCATTTGCGCGCCGACCCTGGTCGATCCCTCTCCCGGCCTGACCGGCGCGATCGACCTGGCCCGCGACCTTTACGCGGCGCGCTAGACCAAGGCGGCTGGATCGCGGGCGACGGAACGATGGATAGCGCGGTGGTCATTCGCTCGGCATTGGTGCAGGGGAGATGCCAGAAGTTAGGGCCGGGGCGGGAGTGGTCGCCGACTAGAGACCCGATGGCCGATGCCGCCGAAACCCGCGCCAAGGCGAGCGCCGTGCTCGAAACCCTGGGAGTAGTCGCATGAGAGTGTTGCTGATCGACAATCGCGACAGCTTCACCTTCAATCTGGGCGAGGCATGCCGGGCGGCCGGAGCCGAAGTCGAGGTGGTCCGCAATTCGATTGCGGCCGAGGATGCGCTCGACCGCGCGTTGCGCTTCGGCGCATTGCTGATGCTGTCGCCAGGACCGGGGCGTCCGGACGAGGCCGGCTGCTGCATGGAGCTGATCGAGATGGCCGCAGGCGTGGTCCCCCTAATTGGCATTTGCCTCGGCCATCAGGCGATCGTCGAGGCCGCGGGCGGCGACGTCGTGCGCGCGCATGAGCCGTGCCACGGTCAAAGCTCGGCGATCGATCATGACGGCGACGGGCCGTTTGCCGGATTGCCGAGCCCGCTCAGAGTCGGGCGCTATCATTCGCTGTGCACGCCCCTGAACGAGGTGCCCGATCGGCTGCGGGTCCATGCCGTGCTCGACGGCATGGCGATGGCGGTGCGTGACGAGGCCAAAGGCCAGTTCGGTCTGCAGTTCCACCCCGAATCGATCCTCACGCCGATGGGCGACCGTCTGCTCGGCGCCATTCTTTCCTGGGCCGACGCGCGCCGGATCGCGTTTGGCGGGTTGACTCGCGCGGTCGAGCCGGGAAAGGTCGCGGCATGAGCGCGAACGCACTTCCTTCGACGACCGGCCGGTGGTGGCGCGCACAATTCCTTGCGGCGGCGCGATGGCGCGGCTGGTGATCTGACGACCGCCAACCGACGATTTCGAAGCCCGCCCCTCCGGCGGGCTTTTTATTGCCCACGCAAGGAATTCCCCAATGTATCAAGCCACCAATCTCGCCGTTGCGACCACTCCGCTGCCGCTCGAAGACCATGGCCCGGTTCCCAACCCGCTGCCCAAGCTGCTCGCCGGGGAGGACCTAACCAGCGACGAAGCGGAGCATCTGTTCGAACGTCTGGTGATCGGCAAGCTGGAGCCGGCCGAGATCGCGGGGATGCTGATCGCGCTGCGAATGAAGGGCGAAACCGCCGACGAAATGATCGGCGCGGCCCGGGCGCTGTCGGCGGCGGCGCTGCCGTTCGAGCGGCCCGATTTTCTTTACGCGGACTGTTGCGGCACCGGCGGCGACGGGTCGGGGCTGATCAACGTGTCGACCGCCGCTGCCTTCGTCGCCGCGGCATCGGGGCTGCCGATCGCCAAGCATGGCAATCGCAGCGTCAGCTCCCGTTGCGGGTCGGCCGACGTGCTCGAAGCGCTGGACGCGACGATCGAAATGGCGCCCGACAAGGCCCGCGCCCTGCTCGACCAGACCGGATTCTGTTTCCTGTTCGCCCCGGCCTATCATCCGGGGATGAAGCATGCGGCGCTCGTCAGGCGGCAACTGTCGGTGCGAACGGTGATGAATTTGCTCGGCCCGTGCATCAATCCGGCGCGGCCCCCGGTGCAGCTGCTCGGAGTCGCCGACCCGAAGATGCTCCGCCGGGTAGCGCAGACGCTCGACGCCATGGGGGTCGGGCAAGCGCTGGTGGTGCACGGCTCGGGGCTCGACGAGGTCGCCCTGCACGGCGAGACGCGGGCGATCCGCCTGTCGAATGGCGACATGACCGAGATCGAGCTGACCCCCGAGGACGCCGGACTGGAGCGCGCCCCGCTGAGCGTCGTCACCGGCGGCGGACCCGAGGAGAATGCGGCGCGGCTGCGTGATCTCCTGGCGGGCCAGGGAAGCCAGGCCGAGCAGGATATCGTCATCCTCAATGCCGCCACGCTGCTGCTTACCGCAGGTCTTAGCGAGGATGTGCGAATGGGTGCCGCGCTCGCGCGCGATTCGCTGAGGAGCGGCAAGGCGGGCAAGGTGCTCGACGCCTATGTCGAGGCCAGCCGTGGTTGACGTTCTCGATCGGATCGTCGCGCGGAAGCGCCGGGAAGTGGCCGCCCGCCTCAGCGGGCCCATCGAGGCGGTGCCGACGACGCGGTCTCTTCGTGCGGCGTTGGCGCGACCCGGTGCGCGGTTTGTCATGGAAGTGAAGCGCGCCTCGCCGTCGGGGCATCGGAGCGGGGTTAGCGTCGAGCAGGCGGCCGCCGCGTATGCGCCGGTCGCCGACGCCATCAGCGTGTTGACCGACGGCCCGGACTTCGGCGGATCGCTCGACGATTTGCGGACGGTCCGCGTGCGCTTCGACGGGCCGATCCTGGCCAAGGATTTCATCGTCGATCCGGCGCAGGTGAGCGAGGCACGCGCGGCGGGTGCCGACGCGGTACTGTGCATGATGTCGGTGCTCGACGATGCTGGCGCGACAGCGGTACTGGCCGAGACGGAGCGCCTACAAATGGACGCGATCGTCGAGGTCCATGACGAGGCGGAGTTGGCGCGAGCGCTCGCGCTTGGCGTCGCGATCGTCGGGATCAACAATCGCGACTTGAAGACGCTCAAGACCGACCTCGCTGTGACCCAGCGGTTGGCGCCGCTAGTGCCGGCCGACGTGCTGGTGATTTCGGAATCGGGCATTTCTTCGCGTGCCGATGTCGAGCGGCTGGCTCGCCACGCCGATGCCTTCCTCGTCGGATCGGCGCTGATGGCGGCACTCGATATCGCCGAGGCGGCGCGAGCCCTGGTCCATGGCCGGGTCAAGCTGTGCGGGTTGACGCGGACCGAGGACGTGGTGCTGGCGGCAGGCGCCGGGGCGACCCATGCCGGGTTCATCCTGGTGCCGGGTACGCCGCGGCACGTCGGGCTGGAACAGGCGCGGCTACTCGCGGCAAGCGCGCGCGAGTTAGGACTACAACCGGTGGGCGTGTTCCGCGACGTAGCGCCGCGCGAGGTAGCGAAGGTCGCCGAGGAATTGCGACTTGGCGCGGTGCAGTTGCATGGCCGCGAGGGCGAGCGGGATATTGGCGAGCTTCGTCGAGACCTACACCCGGAGACTGAGCTTTGGGCCGTGTGCAGGGTTGGCGACGACGTGCAGCCCGCCCGGGCGGGAGCCGACCGGACCCTGTTCGACAGCGATGGCGGCGGGACCGGTCGCGCGTTCGACTGGAGCCGCATCGAACGGCGCGACGATTTGTCCGCCGCCTTCGTGGCCGGCGGGATCGGGCCCGTGAATGCGCGGGAAGCGAGCAGGCTTGGGGCCTATGGGATCGACGTGGGATCGGGCGCCGAAGCGTCACCGGGAATCAAGGACGGAGCCAAGGTGCGCGCGTTGTTCGATGCGCTGCGGGCCGGGTCGAGGAGTGACGCATGAGGATGGATGGCCGCTTTGGCCGCTACGGCGGGGCCTATGTTCCCGAAATCCTCGTGCCCGCGCTCGAACAGCTCGAGGCGGCGTTTCTAGATGCGCAGGAAGACGAGGCCTTCAACGCCGAGCTGTCGAACCTGCTCACCACCTACGCCGGACGGCCGACGCCGCTCACCCGGTGCCGCAATCTCGGCAAGGGTCGCGCGAAAATCTATTTGAAGCGCGAGGATCTGCTCCACGGCGGGGCGCACAAGACCAATCAGGTGCTGGCGCAAGGCTTGCTTGCCAAGCGGATGGGCAGGACCCGCCTGATCGCCGAGACCGGCGCCGGGCAACATGGGGTCGCGACCGCGCTTGCCGGCGCGCTGTTCGGCCTCAAGACCCGCATCTACATGGGCGCCGACGACGTCGAGCGGCAGAAGCTCAATGTCTTCCGCATGGAATTGATGGGCGCCGAGGTGGTGCCGGTGACCGGCGGCGGGCGTACCTTGAAGGATGCGGTCAACGAGGCCCTTCGCGACTGGACCGCGAGCTTCGCCGACACCCATTATCTGCTCGGCACGGTCGCCGGTCCGCACCCCTTCCCGCTAATGGTGCGGGAGTATCAGCGGGTGATCGGCAAGGAGGCGCGTGCCCAAATCCTCGAAATCGAAGGCCGGTTACCGGATGCGGTGATCGCCTGCGTCGGCGGCGGGTCGAACGCGATCGGCATCTTCTCCGACTTTATCGCCGATGAGGGCGTCGAGCTGATCGGGGTCGAGGCCGCGGGCAAGGGTCTTGAAGGCCGCGAGCATGGCGCCACCCTTTTGCGCGGCCGCACGGGTATCCTTCACGGCGCGGAAACGCTGCTGTTGCAGGACGAAGACGGGCAGGTCGATGACACCTGGTCGATTTCGGCCGGGCTCGACTATCCCGCAGTCGGGCCTGAGCACGCCCATTTGAAGGACATCGGCCGCGCTTCGTACGTCGGTTGCGAGGACAAGGAAGCGCTCGCCGCGTTCGTCGCGCTGGCGAGGAGCGAGGGCATCGTCGCAGCGTTTGAGAGCGCCCACGCGCTGGCCCATGCGCTCAGGCTCGCCGAGGAACGCGATGATCAGCCGATGCTGCTCGTCAATCTGTCGGGACGAGGGGACAAGGACATGGCGCAAGCGCAAACCCTCCTCGGGGCAATGGCATGACCCGCTACACGGCGATGTTCGAGCGGTGCCGCGCGACGGGCGAGGGGGCGCTGGGCGCCTTCCTGATGCTTGGCGATCCCGGGCCGAATGCTAGTGGCGAATATCTCGATGCGCTGGTCGCGGGCGGGGCGGATATGGTCGAGCTCGGTATCCCATTCAGCGATCCGGTCGCCGACGGGCCGGTGATCCAGGCGGCGGCCGAACGAGCCCTGCACGCAGGCGTGCGGACCGGCGATTGCCTGCGCATGGTCGCCGAATTTCGGCAGCGTCACGCCGTGGTTCCGATCGGCATTCTGACCTATGCCAATATCGTTGCGGCGCGTGGAATCGAGCGGTTTTTCGCGGAACTGGCCGCGGCCGGGATCGATAGCCTGCTCATCGCCGACGTTCCGAGCATCGAGGCGGCGCCCTATGCGGCGGCGGCCAAGGCGGTAGGGGTCGATTTGGTAATGATCGCCGCGCCCAACACACCGGCGCCGACGCTCCGGCGGATCGCGGAGCTGTCGTCGGGCTATACCTATTGCGTTGCGCGGGCCGGGGTGACCGGCGCCGACCAGCAGCTGACGCTCGATCATGGCGAGTTGTTCGCGGCGCTGGACGAGGCTCGGGCGCCGCCGCCCGTGCTCGGCTTCGGCATCGCTACGCCCGAGCACGTTGCCGAGGCGATCGGCAGCGGGGCGGCGGGCGTGATCTCGGGCTCGGCGATCGTCCGAAGGGTGGCCGACGGCGCATCGCCGGGCGAAATCGAGCAATTTGTCGCTTCGCTCAAGGCCGGGACGCGGCGAAAGCCTGCAACCGCGCAGGACGGGGCGGCGTTGATGTCCTGACGCGCTTATTGCAGGGAAATCGGATGTTGCTGAACACAGTCGAAGTCGAAAAGCCGTGGGGCGTTGACAAGCTGCCGCAGGGTTTCGACTACCCCGGGGGCAAGAAAATCGGAGAGATATGGTTCGACCGGCCAGGCGATCCGCTGCCGCTGCTGATCAAATGGCTGTTCACATCGGAGCGGCTGTCGATCCAGGTCCATCCCAATGATGAACAGGCGAATGACCGAGGCCTGAAGTCGGGCAAGGAAGAATGCTGGGCGATCGTCGCGGCCGAGCCGGGCGCGAAGCTCGGCATCGGCACGATCAGGCCGTTGTCGCTCGACGAGCTTCGCGAGGCATCGCTGAACGGCAAGATCGAGAATTTGATGGATTGGAAGCCGGTTCGCGCCGGCGATTTCTTCTACATCCCGGCGGGCACGGTGCACGCGATCGGCGCGGGCATCTCGTTGATCGAAGTGCAACAGAATGCCGATGTCACCTACCGCCTTTATGATTATGGCCGCCCGCGCGAGCTCCATCTCGACGATGGCGTGGCGGTGTCGCGGCCCGAGCCCTACGCCGATCCGCGATCGGGGCGGATGGCGACCGCGGGGCTGCAGCAGTTGGTCGACGGGCCCCTGTTTCGGCTGTGGCAGGGTGGCGGCGCCGAGGTTGCGTCGCTGATTGCGGCAAGCGACGAGCCGAGTTGGCTGATCCCGGTCGAGGGCAAGATCGAAACCGGCGACGGCGAGCGGGCCGGACCCGGCGATTGCCTCTACCTCCAGCCGGGCGCGAAGATCGCCGCGAGCGAAAGTTCGCGGATGCTGGTCGCACGCAACGGCACGGTCTAGCGATCGTTTCCGCGACGAAACCTTGCTCCCCGCCGTGGCGTTGAAGGAGGGGATGTACCAGCCACGCCCTTCGATCCGGGACCGGACGCTCGCTCTTGCGCTGGTGATCGGCGTCCACGTCGCGCTGGCGTTCGCGCTGGTCAACCTGTCCGGGACGGTGCGCGAGCAATTGCCCGAGGAGGTGATCGACGTGTTCGATCTCACCGACCCGCCCCCGCCGCCTCCGCCGCCACCGCCGGTCGTCGAGAAGCTGCCCGAGCAGCCGAAACCGAAGAAGGAGGAAGGCGCCGCCTCGCCGCAGAACATCAAAAGCAAGGCAACTCCCGTCGCCGCGCCCAAACCGCCGATCGTGCTGCCAATCCCGCAACCGATCCCGGTCAGTCCAACCCCGAATACTGGTAACGAGCCGACCCAGGGCGCGTCGCCGGTTCCCGGACCGGGCACCGGCGCCGGTGGGTCCGGTACGGGGACGGGCAGCGGCGGATCGGGCAGCGGTTCCGGCGGCGGCGGAATCGGCGGCATCGGCACGCGACCGCGGCTGGCTAGCCCGTCGCTCACCGGCCGCGATTATCCGGGCGAGCTGCGCCGCATCTGGCCGCGCGGGGCGCGGGTCGCGGTCGCGGTGCGGGTCCAACTCGACGGGCGAGGCACCGATTGCAAGATCAACTTGTCGAGCGGCATTCCGGCAATCGACGCCGAAACCTGCCGGCTGGTCGAAACCCGGCTGCGCTTCCGCCCGGCGACCGATGAGAGCGGACGCCCGGTCGTCGCATGGGCCGGCTATCTGCAATTTCAATGATGCGCAGGTCAAAGTGCGGCCGGTCCAATCAACCCTTCGCAAGTCGGCGCGGTTGCGGCTAGGGAGGCTGCGATGAGCGACAAGGTGAAGACGTTATTGCTGTTCGGTGCAACCGGCGACTTGTCGCATCGGATGTTGTTGCCGTCTCTCTATGGGCTGCACGCCGATGGCTTGCTGCCCGACGACCTCAACATCCTCGGCACGGCGCGCAGCGACCTCGACGAGGCCGCCTTCCGCGCGTCCGCGGTGGAGGCGCTCGCCGAGCATGTACCAGCAGACTTTTATCAGGCCGAGACGGGCCAAAAATTTGTCGAACGCCTGAGCTACGTCGCGCTCGATGCTTCGCAAGGCGATCATTTTGACCGTCTCGCGGCGAAGATCGACGCCGACGCGGGTCTCGCCATCTTCCTGTCGACCGCGCCGACGCTGTTCGAGCCGATCATCACCGGACTCAGCCGCGTTGGCTTGACCGGCGACACGGTCCGGCTGGCGCTCGAAAAGCCGCTCGGTTCCGACCTCGCCTCGAGCCGCGAGATCAACGACGCAGTTGCCGCCGCCTTTCCCGAGGCGCGAACCTTCCGCATCGACCATTATCTCGGCAAGGAAACGGTGCAGAATCTCCTGGCGCTGCGCTTCGCCAATTCGACCTTCGAGCCGCTGTGGAACGCGAGCCACATCGACCATGTCCAGATCAGCGTCGCCGAGACGGTCGGGCTGGAAGGGCGTGCCGGCTATTACGACGGCGCAGGGGCGCTGCGGGACATGGTTCAGAACCATATGCTGCAATTGCTCGCGCTGGTGGCGATGGAGCCGCCGGCCGATTTCGACGGCACCGCGGTGCGCGACGAGAAGGTCAAGGTGCTCCGCTCCCTGCGGCCGATCAAGGCCAGCGATGTCGCAGCGCAGGTCGTCACGGGCCAATATGGCAACGGCGCGGTGGGTGGCGAGCCGGTCAAGTCTTACGCCGACGAACTCGGCAAGAGCTCGACGACAGAGACGTTCGTCGCGCTGAAGGCGCATGTCGACAATTGGCGCTGGGCCGGGGTGCCGTTTTATCTGCGCACCGGCAAGCGTTTGCCCGAGCGCAAAACCGAGATATTCATCCAGTTCAAATGCGTACCCCACTCGATGTTCGCCAAGCGTGGGGCGAAAACCAAGGCCAACAAGCTGATTATCTCGATCCAGCCCGAGGAGAATATCCGCCTGCTGGTGATGGCCAAGACGCCCGGCCTCGATCGCGACGGAATTCGCCTGCGCGAGGTTCCGCTCGATGTCGGTCTGGCCAACGCTTTCGCCGACCATCGCCGGCGGATCGCCTATGAGCGGCTGCTGCTCGACCTGATCGAGGGCGATCCAACCCTGTTCGTTCGCCGCGACGAAGTCGAGGCGCAATGGCAATGGATCGACGGGGTGCGCGCCGCCTGGGAAGAGGCGGGACTGAGCCCCAGCAATTATGGCGCGGGAAGTTGGGGGCCGTCGGCCGCCATCGCGCTGACCGAACGCGACGGAGTGCATTGGCATGATTGAAGCCGAATTTTGGGATTACGACAACATCGAGGAAATGGCCGACGCGGTCGCCGGTGACATCGGCTTCATCGTCGAAAGCGCGCTGGAAGCGCGAAACGCCGCTCTGCTCGCCATGCCGGGCGGGAACACTCCCAAGCCGATTTACGCCAAGCTGGCGGCCGCCGTGCTGCCGTGGAAGCGGGTGACGATCATCCCCGGCGACGAGCGGCTGGTGCCGATGGACAGCGAGCTGAGCAATGTTCGCGCGCTGGCGCAGGTATTCATCCCCGCGGGAGCGCGGGTCATTCCGATCACCGGCGACATCGCCGATTATAAGCTGGCCGGGAACAGCGCCGATGCGCGCCTGCAGGATTTGTCGTGGCCGCCCGACCTCGTCTGGCTCGGCATGGGCAGCGACGGGCATACCGCGTCGATCTTCGCCGGGCCCGATTTCCAGTCTGCGCTGGATGCGCCAAGAGCGCGGCGCGCGATCGGCGTGATGCCCGACCCGATGCCGGCCGAAGTTCCGGTAGCGCGCGTGACCTTGACCCGCGCCGCGATCCTTAGCGCGCGAACCATCCTGATCACCATCACCGGTCAGGACAAGCGCGACCTGCTCGAGCAGGCGATCAAGGACGGGCAAAGCTCAAAGCTGCCGATCGGCCGGGTGCTAGCCGAGGCCGAGCAGCCGATCGACATTCACTGGGCGCCCTGACCACGGCGCCCGTCGCTATTAAAAGTTGCCGCGGACCGACAGGCTGAAAATCGGTCCGATCAGCTGGTTGTTTTTCTGGACGAAAGCCACCGGGTCGCGCTCGCGCCGGCCCTCATAGACGACGCGATCGAAGCGGTGGCGGGCGTTTAAGAGATTGCCGGCGGTGAAGCGCACAGTCAGCCCCAGCAAGTCCTTGTGCTCGATGAACAGATCGGCGAACACCGGCCCCTCCCAGCTGCGGCTGACCTCGGTGAGGTAGAAGGATTTGGTATAATGCTGGTGGCTGGCCGCGGCGCCCCAGGCGATCTTGCTTCCCGGAATATCGTGGCGGAACGAAATTTTCGCCCAACGGTCGCGGGTGCCACTGATTGGCCGCTTCTCGTGGGTCAGCGGATCGCGCACGCTGGTGTTTTCGAAGCCGAACGACAGGTCTACCTTGGCGCCCATCCAGCCAATCGGGGCCATCAGCAATGTGCTTGTCCATTCGCCGCCGAATCGCGTCGCGTTCGGCAGGTTGCCGACCGCCTCGCCATCCTCGCCGATCGGGATAATGTCGATGATGTCTTCGATGCGGTGGGCGTAGAGCTTGAGGCGCGTCTTGCCCCACGGGCCAAGTTCTCGCCCGACCTCGGTCTCGATCTCCCAGCTCTGCGGCGGGACGAGGTCGGGATTGCCGCTGTTCTCGCGGTCCTGGCTGAGATTGGGCTGCGCAAGAAAGTCGTAGAAGCTTATTTGACCCACGCGTCGGCGCAGCTTGATGCTTGTGTCCCACCCCTTGGCCGGGCGCCAGCCCAGCGTGATGCTCCCCTTGGGACGGAAGAATTTGCGCGGCGGCAGATCGCCGTCGACCCGCTCGAGCCTGGAAATCTCGCCTCCGGCGGCGACTTGCAGGTCGAGCTTTGTGCCCAACGGCCGACTGAAGGTGCCGATCGCCTCGTAACGCACTTCCTGGACCTTGCCGCTCCCTTCGGGGAACGGCACTTCCTCGAATTCGCCGACCGGGCTTAGCACGAACAGGCCGCCGCGCTGGTCGAGCGAGTTGAAGGCGCGCTCGAGCGACAGCTGCCAGTCGTTTTTGCCGGCCTTCCAGCCATATTCGGCGCGACCGACGGTTTCGCCGATGCGCGAGTCGCGGCCGAACCGCAGTCCCGTCGTCGGCGCGCCGCTGTCGAACCGCGTCAGCTGGGTGGTGACGACCGGCTGATGTTCGAAGTGACGCAGGCCGATCAGCTTGAGCCGTCCTGGGCCGAACGTGAGCTCATAGTCGCCGCTGAGGTCGACATAATAGCCGGCGAGAGTCTGGACGATGGATCGTTGACGGTCGTCCCCGTCGAGCCGCTCGCGCCGCTCGTCGGAATGAAACGGGCTCCAATACGGCGTGTAGGCCAGCGTCAGATTGCCGACCGATGAGCCGGGGCCGTCGAGCTTGAACTTGCTCGACATGGTGACGTGGTCGCTTTCGGAGTGGATAATCTGATGGCGCGTCTCGACGTTGGTTCCGGCGGGATCGAAGATCAGGACTGGGCCGCCATAGGCGCCGCGCCCGGCCTGATCTTTGACAGAGAAGGTATAATCGACCGGTCCCTTCTTGCCCGAATAGCTGACCGAGCCGCGAAACAGGTTCGGTCTGGCATAATGGGCGCGAAAGTCGGGCTTCCATTCGAATTGCCCGCTGGCCTTATTCTTCATCAGGACGATGACGTTGGCGACCTGTCCCGAGAGGCCGGCGATGCCAAGCTGGGCGGCTTCGACGACCTCGATCCGCTCGACATTGCCGGCGCTGACCTTCTGTAGCTCGTCGATCGCGCCGCCCGATTTGTTGGCGATGCGCTGACCGTTGATCAGGACATTCTCCGACGCCTGGCCAAGGCCGCGCTCCTGGTTGGAGGTGCGGATGGTGAAGCCGGGAACCTGTATCAGCATGTCGTAGGCGGTTTTGGGGGCGAAGCGCGCGAAGTCGGCCGTCGTGTAAACCCGCCGTTGGTCGGGCGTCGCCAGTGGGGCTGCAGGTGTCGCTACTGGCGGGGCGGCAGTCGGCGCGACCTGCGCGACGACGGGGGCGGTGGCCGGCAAAAGCAAGGCGATTCCGGCAAGCAATCTCGCCCTATGATTACGCAACGGGAACAGCATAATTTTCTCTCTCCAACAAAAACCGCCGGCCAGCCATCTGACCGTGCAAGGCGGCCGCCCAGGCGTTCAAACACCCGGCGGCGTCGGTCGGCGATTAGCGTCGCCGCCGTGGTTCGAGGCCGGTGAGGCGCCGCCGGACGAGCTGTTCGGCGGACGGGCTGGCGACACCTTGGACCTGGAGAGCGCGGACATCCTCCGGCGTGACGCCGAAGATGCGCAGTTTGACCAGCTTGTTGGGCGGCAGGTTGCGATAGCCGATCCGGGCGAACGACCTGATGAAGTCAGGCGTGACCCGGTGGATCGCCATGGCCATCAGGTCGTGGGCATCGATCTGCCGGTAGCCAAGCGCGCGATAGGCGCGGATCAGATCGGGATTGACCTTGTGAATCTTGAAGCCGACGAGCTCGTCGACCGATCCAAGCCGGTAGCCGGCGGAGGCAAGATCGCGGACGTAAGCAGGATCGATCGCGAAGATGCCGAGCGCGACGCTTTGGTCGAGGGTTGGGCGCGGATATCCGGCGGCGGCGAGCGCGTCGAGCACTTCGGGCCTGAAGTTGCTCATCGCCAAATTGTAGCTTTGCTCAAGATTGGGGCGGCCAAGGCCGCGACGAACGAGCATCGCCGAAAAAGCCTGGTCCGCAGCAAACCCGCACCGGCCGGTGCCTTCAGAGGATCGAGCCGAGCCGCTGCAGTCGAAACGCCCGGCCGGCCGCGTCAGTGTAAAGCGGATCGGCGTCGCGCTGGGCGCCGCAAGCTGGGCGGTGCTGAGGCCGGGCAGGTCGGGCAGCGCGATTTGCTGCGACCAGTTTCCCGACTGGTTTCCCGCCTGATGCTTCATGCTTAATTTGACCGTGTTTGGGCTGCCGGCCGGGCCCAGGTGAAAATCCGACGTGGACCAATCGGCGGCGAAGCAGGCGGACGAAATGGCGAGTGCGGTGCAGGCGTTGGCGGCGAGCAGGGCAAGGGCACGGTTCACGGCAATTCTCCTTCGGTTGTCGGAGGCAAAACTCTCCCGTTCATCCCCTGGGGGATGCCCGGAACTTCGGAATTGGATCGGCTGGGGCCGGGCTAGGGTCGGTGTCGCCGACCGGGCGGCGGCTGGGGAGGCTCGGGAGGACGAGCGAGGTCTTCAGGGCCTACTCCGTAGATTCGCATCTTCGACAGCTCGCTCAAAGTCAGGCCGCGATGGCCTGATGCGGCGATTGCACGGATGTAGGAGGGGGTGACGCCCAGAATGGCCGCCTTTCCGATCTCTTTGGCACCTGCGTTGTTATAGCCGGCGTCGGCCAGCGCACGGATGAATTCCGGGGTGACGCCCTGGACCTTCAGTGCCATTAACTCGCCCGTGTCGAGGTTGCGGAACCGCTGCGCGGAGGCGCGTATCGCCGCGGCATATTCGGGGGTGATGCCGAGCACCTTCATCTTGATCGCGGCGTCGATCGGATCGCGCGAACGAATCCGGACTTCTCCGCGATGATTTTCCGCGTTGGCGAGTATGGCGTCAAGGCTGGTCGAGTGCGCGGCGACACGGATCCTGGCGTCTCGGCGATAATTCTCCGCGTCGGCCAGTTTGGCTTCAAGGCTGGTCGCGTGCGCGGCGACACGAATCCTGGCGTCTCGGCGATGATCCTCCGCGTCAGCGAGCTTGGCCTCAAGGCTGGTCTCCCGCGCGGCGACGGCGACCGACGATGCGACCGCGCCGGAAACGGCCTGATCGACGGCTCGGTCGACGGCCGGGCCAACCGCTTCCGTGGCCTGAACCGCGCTGATCAGCGCCTTGCCCTGCCTTACTCGGGCTTCGGCCAGCCGGTCCTCGGGAAACTGTGCTTTGGGCGCAAAGGTCAGCGCGGCGAGCGGCGCGGACATCACCAACATGCCAGCGGCGAAGCCGGCGATCCAGGAACGGGCGGCGGGACCGCGCGCGAGGCTGGCGTCGAGCACTCGGCGAACCCGACGGCGAAGCGAATCCTTGCTCGGGGCGACGCCGTGCGCGCCGAGCAACAGGCCCTTGCATTCGTGGCGGGCAATCCCAACCAGCAACTGGGCATAGTCGGTATCGCAGATATTGGCGGCGAGCACCGCGTCATCGGCGGCTTCCTCGCGCAGCTGATGGGCTTCGCGAGCGAGCCCCCACGCCAGCGGGTTGAACCAGAATACGGCGGTGGCGACTCGCGCGAGCATCAGCTTGGCCCAATCGAGACGGGCGACATGGGCGAGCTCATGGGCGATGATCGCCTCGGCCTCGTCGGAAGCGGCGAGCGCTTCGTCATTAAGCAGAATGACCGGGCGCATCAGTCCCCAGCTAATCGGCGACGACAGCTCGCAACTGGTGAGCAGTGCGGTGCCATGCTTGAAGCCCATGCGACGCTGGGCATGGGCAAGCGCGCTCAGCCATATGGGATCGACCAGTACCTGGGCGCGGGCCCTGAGCGCGAACAGGCGCAGCAGGGCGATCATGGTGATCAGCAGCAGCGCGACCACGGGCGCGGCGTAAGCGTACGGCGCCCAATCGGCCGAGCTGATTTGCTGCGTCGCGACCGGAATTGCCGTGTACGGCGCGGATCCGGCGGCCGTGGAGGACAGCGGCGTGGGCGTACCAACGGGGGCAGTCGCCTCGATTTCAGGCGACGGGATCAGCATCGCTGGTCGGGCGACATGCAGCGCAGGGAGCACAAGGCTGGCCAGCGGAAGCGCGACTAGCGCGAACAGGCCGAGGTGCGCGATCCACGACCTTTCGGCCGCCGAGCGATTGCGAGTAACGTGGAGCAGGAGCAACGTCGCGGCGGCGATCAGCAACGACTTGACCCCAAGGCCTAACAGCATTTCCATGGCTAGGTTCTCTTCGCCTGGCGGGCCTTGGCGATCATCGCCTCAAGCTCGTTGAGTTCGTCGGTATCGAGCCGGCCAGACATGCCGAGCAGCGCCGTCGCCGCCCCCGCCGCCGAGCCGTTGAAGAACGTCTTGACCACGCCGCTTAGCGCGGACTTGCTCGCCTGGGCGTCGGACATAGTGGGCTCGAACAAATAGCCGCGCTCTGATTCCTCGCGGCGGACAAACCCCTTATCCTCCAATCGCTTGAGCATCGCCCGGATGGCCGATCCGCTGAGGCGGTCAGGAAGCGCGTCGCACAGGTCGGCGACGGCCATCGCGCCGCGCTCATAGAGCAGGTCCACGATTTGGCGTTCACGAGGTGGCAATCGATTGAGCATGAGCTGATTCTCCGCGCTACATTTGTAGTCATGCTACATTTGTAGCGCGGACGCAAGCGCCAATTCGACGGATTGATGAACGCTGGCCCGGTCAGTCGGACGCGCGGTTACTGTCCGCCGAGCGCGACGGCTTGGGTCGGGGACGGCGAGTCCCAGCCGTAGACGTCCTTGGCATAGGCGATCTGGCCGGTTTCCGGTCGTGCGGTCAAATAGGTGACATAGACCGGCACACCCTGCGGGAAGGGAACGGTCAGTTCGGCGCTGGTGTCTTCGGGCCGCGCCGGGCGGCCCATCAGCCAGGTGCCGAAATCGGCGGCGCGTTCGAGGCGGATGCAGCCGTTGCTGAGGGTCCGGTCGGCCTTGGCGAAATATTCCTTGTGGGGCGTGTCGTGAAGATAGATGCCAAACCCATTTTCAAACGGGAATTTCATCTTGCCCATAGAGTTTCCTCCGGTCGGCTTTTGGCGAAGCAAAGCATGAGCCGTACCGGCCGCAACCGCCTTCCAGTCGATCGTCTTCGGATCGAGGATGATCGGGTTTGCTGACCAGCTGTCGACCACCTCATATTTGTTTCCCTTAAGCGCGCCCGGTCCAATTTTTGCCGCCGCCGGCGCAATGTTGAGGCGAACGAGATGATCCGGGACGTGCCAGTAAGGGTTGTAGATGGCGTAATACATCACGCTGGCGATCATCGGCGTCCGAAGGCTGCCGTTGCTCTTTGGATCGACCTCATTCTTACCGACCACGACTTTCATCGTGTCGACGGGCACGCCATTTTCGTACATCCACAGGCGGGCAGAGGCGATGTCGACCAGCACGAACTTGTTCGATGGGGACTGGAAGCGCACGCGGGGCAGGTTCAGCGCCAGCCGCGCCGACTGGCCGCCATCGGGCAGCTTGGCTTCCTCAAGCGCCGCCTGACGCAGTTGCCCATAGACCGGATTGAGGTTCCACACCGACTGGACGTAGGCGGGTAGCGACGGAGCGCGGGCGGCGCCAGCGAGGATCGATTCGCCGCTAGGCGTGCGGGGTCCAACCCACTTGTTGCCGTAGGTCATCCCCGGAATCGGGGCGTAAAGCGACTGGACATAGTCAATTAGCGCGGTCGACATCGCACGCTCGGCTATGGTCGCAGCGGCTGCTCCGCCACTCGGGGCGCCAGCAATCGCGGCTTCTATCTGTCCCGCCAGTTGGGGTCCCCGCGCGAAGCCGTCAATCGGCGCATCGCGCAGGAGTTGAATCAGCGCGACCTGTGCCTCGCGGTTCGACATCCACAGAACGGCGTTTTTGCGGGCCGAATAGAAGCGGTCGACCGGAGTGTAGCTCCGAATGACCACCGGAGCGGGGGCGGCGACGGGGGCCGGCTCCGGCCGCTTCCTGGCATAAGCCGGTGTCGCGCCGACCACGGCGGCAAGAAGAGCAAATCTACAGGTCGTTGAAATCACGGCAATTCCCCGATGTTGAGCCGTCCAAATATAGCGCATTGGCTGAACCTGCGCTGCATCATCCTGACCAAAGCGTCAACCAAAGTGCCCTAGTGTGGCGCGGATGCCACGGATAGCTCAGTCGAGCCGCTTGCCGTTGGTTTCCTTCATGAAGAGGAGCGCGCAGACGATCGGCAGTGCGGTGAAGAAGATCGGGTACCATAGGCCGGCGTAGATATTGCCGGTGATGGTCACCAGCGCGAAGCTGGTCACCGGCAGGAAGCCGCCCACCCAGCCGGTGCCGATATGGTAGGGAAGGCTCATCGCGGTGTAGCGGATGCGGGTCGGGAACATCTCGACCAAAGCGGCGGCCTGCGGGCCGTAGAGTGCGCAGGCACCGATGACGAACACCAGCAGCCAGCCGAACAATTTGACCCAGTCGATCGCCTCGGGCGCGGCGCCGGCCGGATAGCCGGCGGCGGCGAGGGCGAACTTGAGGTCCGCGCCGGTG